>JAEYGD010000382.1 GCA_023402505.1 Actinomycetes bacterium | reverse complement strand
CAGGTCAACGACCTGCACGGGCACGCCGTCGGGGACCGGCTGCTGCAGTCGGTCGTGGCGGCCGTACGCCACGCCGTGCGCCCGGACGACGTGATCGCCCGGATCGGCGGCGACGAGTTCGTCGTCGTCCTGGCCGACGCCGACCCGCCCACGGCGCAGGCGGTGGCGGCCCGGGTCGACGCCGCGGTCCGCCAGCACGCGAGCGCCAGCATCGGGTGGGCCGCCGCACCGTACGACGGGACGACCCTCGAGGTGCTGATGCAGGCCGCCGACCAGCGCCTGTACCAGGTCAAGCAGGAGCACCACCGGTTGGCCGCGTCGCCCCGGCGGTCGGACACCCTGGGCGTGCCGTAGAGGCCGCACGGGCCCCTCGCGGCCGGACCGGTTTCCCGCCCCCCGGCGGTAGTCTGGGCCGCATGGCTGACGGTCCGACAATCGGTTGCCGCCCGCCCGTCCGTGCGGTTCCCGCCCGCCGGCGCCACCGGACCCCGGACGGCTGAGTGCCGCCCGGCGAACGGCCGCCGCGGCCTCCCGTGGTGTTCCGTCCGGCGCTCGAGGTCACCGGGGCCGACGCCGTGCAGGCTCACCTGAGCCGCCGCTTCGGTCGCGTGCGGCTCACCGCCTGCGACGGACCGCAGGTCATGCGGCTCGCCGAGGCTCGGCTGGGGCCGGTCCGCATCGAACGGCTGGCCTTCCGGATGGCCTTCGACGCGGAGGTCGAGCCGCTGGACGCCGTCCACGTCGGCATTCTCACCGCGGGCGCGGTCGGCATCCGTGCGGGCGGCCGGCGCCACCGACACGTGCCCGGGGACGTGTTCCTCGTCGCGCCTCCGGGTCAGCCGCTCGCCGGCACGGTCCGCGACGCGGCCGCCGAGGGTGCCGTCCTCTCCCTCGATCTGCTGCGCGAGGTCGCCGGCACGCCGCCCGGCCGGCACCCGGTGCGGTTCCTCGACTCCCGTCCGGTCTCCCGCGGCGCCGCCGCCGCGTGGCGGCGCAGCTTCGCCTACGTCCGGTACGGCATCCTCACGATTCCGGAGCTGTCCGCCAGTCCGCTGCTCGTGGCGAACGCGGCACGGCTGCTCGTCGCCGCCACCCTGGCGGCCTTCCCGACCACCGCGCTGACCGGACCGACCGCCGGGGACCGCCGGGACGCCACCCTGCGGACGGCGCACCGGGCGATGGCGTTCATCGACGAGCATCCTGACCTGGCGATCAGCGTCGCCGACATCGCCGCCGCCGCCCGGGTGAGCGTCCGGGCCGTGCAACTGGCGTTCCGCCGGCACATCGGTACGACGCCCATGGCGTACCTGCGGCGAGCCCGCCTGTACGAGGCACACCGCGAACTCCGTGCCGCCGACCCGGGGACGACGACGGTGGGCGCGGTGGCGGCCCGCTGGGGCTTCGCCGGCCACAGCCGCTTCACCCGGCTGTACCGCGCCGAGTTCGGCGTCCCGCCGAGCCGCACGCTGCGGGGGTGACCGGGCACGCCACGCCGGCTCAGAACCGCCTGCGGGGCAGCCAGCCCAGGAACCGGGTACGCGCCCGGGCCAGGGGCAACGTGGGCAGGTCCTGGACGGCGGCGACCAGGCAGGATCCGAGGTAGACCGCCAAGCCGGCGCTGGCCCCGCCGTACTCGGCCAGCAGTTGGCTCTGTTTGGTGGCGCACGGCCACTCCGCGCCGCACGCCGTGCACTCCCAGCCGGGCGTGGTCGGCAGGTGCTCCGGCACCCGCTCGGACCGGTACCGGCGGGTGGCGTCGTTGGCCGCCGACCGGCCCCGACGGGCCGGGCCGCCGTTTGGCGAGGTCTCCTCCGGCGCGAGGCGCACCCGGACGTCGGTGAGCAGGGCGCCCACCCGGATCAACGCGTCGGGCCCGACCCGGTGCGGCAGCAGCGTGGTGAGCAGGTGGTGGCCGAGCGCGTCGAACGACGCGCGGGTCATCCGCAGGTCCCGGCAGAGCGCCAGCAGATGCTCCCATCGTGCCGGGCGGCCGGCGTCGAGCGCGTGGCTGACGATCACCCGCAGGCAGCTCTCCAGCTCCGTCGCCCTGGTCTCGACGGCGCCGGTCCCGGCCTCCCGGGTCAGCCGGCGCACCGTCCGTTCCGCGACGGCCCGCGCGATCCGTTTCGTGTCTCGTCCGTCCACTGTCCCCACTCCGTCCCGCGTCGGCGTGACTGGGCACTCCGCCGGTTCCGGGCACCAACCGGACGCCACACGCACCGATGTGGACGGACGGAGCGCAATGTCGTTCCCGCTCAAGATTCACTGGTGGCGGACGACGACGCCTAGCACGCCAGGCGCGGGGTCTAGCCCGTTTGCGAAGCGGGCCGTACGCAGCGGAGTGCTTCGGTCTCGCTCCGCTGCCGTTGTCGATCCGCACCCGTAGACTGCGTCACGAGACAATTGCGCCGTGCGGGAATCCCGCGCGGCGCTCGTCGGAGGTCGCTTGTTCCGCGGGGAGGCGGAGTGAGTCAGGCACCCGTCACGCACCGGTTCGACAGCCGCGAACCCGCCCTCGTCCAGGAACACCTGGCCGCGTCCTACGGCACACCCCTGCGCGTCCGGGCCGGGCCGGACCCGCCGCGGTTCCGGCAGCACCGCATCGACCTCGGCCCGCTGCGCCTGGCGCAGGCCGGACACTGCGGTGACCTCGACATCGACGTGGACGGCCCCGAGACCCTGGTGATCTGCGAGGCGGTCACGGCGCGGGTCGTCCGGACCGTCGGCGACAAACGGCACCGGTTCGACCCCGGCGACGTCTTCCTCCTCGCACCGCCCGGGCGCCCGTGCTCCGTACGCTGGCGGGCCGGGACGATCACGACGTGCGCACTGGACCTCGACCTGCTCGCCCAGGTGGCCGGCGCCGCACCGGCCGGGCCCGCGCCCCGGCCGCGGCTCACCGCGCTCGGCCCCGCCCCGCCGCACCTGGTCCGGCACTGGCGGGCGACCACCGCGTACCTGCGGGAGACCGTCCTCGGCGACCCGGAGGCCGCCGCCCAGCCGCTCGTCGTGGACGCCGCCGTACGCATGGTCGCCGCCGTCGCGCTGACGGTCGCCTCCGGCGACGGTGCCACCGCCCGGGACCGGCGGGACGCACGCGCCACCACCGTCGGTCGGGCGCTGGCCTTCATGGAACGGCACGCCGAACGGAACATCGGTGCCGCAGACATCGCCGCAGCCGCCAACGTCACCCCCCGGGCCGTCCAGCTCGCCTTCCGGACACACCTTGACACGACACCGATGGCACACCTGCGCGGCATCCGGCTGCACCGCGCCCACCAGGACCTCCTGCGGGCCGACCCGGAACGCGAGACCGTGTCCCGCATCGCCCTGCGCTGGGGGTTTCTCAGCCACAGCCGGTTCACCGCCCGGTACCGCGCCACGTTCGGTGTCCCACCGAGCCGCACGCTGCACCGCTGACCATCCCGGACGGTCCGGGCCCACTGGACGGTCCGCACCCCACCCGGGGTCCGGACGGCACGATACCGGCCGTAGGGCCGAAGGTCCCGGCCGGGACGGGACCCTTGCTGGCGGTAAGGCGGACCAGCGCCCCTGCTGCCCGCCCCACGGTCGCGGTGGAATTGGTGTGTGCCCGACGGGGGCACAACGGAAAGACGAGAGGACGTGGACGCCATGACCGCGATTGCCGAGCGGTACACCCCGGAGACGACCGCTCCTGCGGTCGGCACCACCCGGACCGAGACCACCGCCACCACCCACAAGGCCGCCCGGTACGTGTTCGGCGGCGTGCGGCTGGCGATCGGCTGGACGTTCCTGTGGGCCTTCCTCGACAAGGTCTTCGGCCTCGGGTTCGCCACCCCGGCCGAGCGTGCCTGGGTCGAGGGCGGCAACCCGACCAAGGGCTTCCTCAGCGACGCCGAGGGCCCGTTCGCCGGCATCTACCAAAACCTGGCCGGCACCGCGTTCGCCAACTGGGCGTTCATGCTCGGCCTGCTCGGCATCGGCCTGGCGTTCACGCTCGGGATCGGCATGCGGATCGCCGCCGCGGCCGGCGCGACCCTCTACGTGATGATGTGGTCGGTGGCGCTTCCTCCGCAGACCAACCCCTTCATGGACGAGCACCTGATCTTCGCCGCGGTGATGGTCGGCCTGACCCTGATCGGCGCCGGCAGGACCCTGGGTCTCGGCAAGGTCTGGGAGAGGCTCCCGATCGTCCAGAAGCTGCCCTTCCTCAAGTGACGACCCGGACCCGATGGGGCACCGCCACGGCGGTGCCCCATCGGCGTTGTCGTGCCGTTCGTCCCGTCCCGTTCCGCGCCGCCCCGCCGGGGGCCCCGGGCCGGGCCGGGCGAAACCCGAAGACGACCGCTTCCGGCACGGACGGCAGGACAGCGCGGTCGATCGCGGACAGTCCCGCCAGTTCGCCGAAGCGGCGCAAGTCCTCCCCGCACAGCGGAAACAATCCGATCGGCGGCGGTTGCCGACGTCCACACCGATGACGAACAGCCGGTGTGTCCGGTGCCGGGGGTTCGCCTGAGCGTCGATACGCCGCGCTTTCCCCAACCGCCACGGGCCGGCCCGGAGCAGCACTAGCGTCCGATACGTGCCTTCCACTCGCGCCACGCTTCCGGTCCGGACCGTCGCCGCGCTGGCCGTCGCCGTCCTCGCGGTGCCCACCGGGGCGGCGACGACCGGTACGCCGGCCGCCGCCGCCGACCGGCCCTGCCCCACTGTGGAGTCACCGGTACGCCCGCCTGCGGCGCCGTCGCCCCCTCCGGTCGACCGCGCGGACGCCGAGGTCGGCGGCTCCGGACTGGCGACCGCCGGGCTGGCGGTACCGGCGGGCGCGCCGAAGGCGCCGGCGGTCACGGCGACGTCCTGGGTGGTGGCCGACCTGGGCAGCGGCCAGGTCCTGGGCGGCTGCGGGCCGCACGAGCACCGGACACCGGCCAGCGTGCAGAAGCTGCTGCTGGCCGCCGCGCTGCTGCCCCGCCTCGACCCGACCCAGGTCGTCGAGGTGCAACGCGGCGACCTGCGTGACCTCGATCCGGAGAGTTCGCTGATGGGCGTCGTCGCGGGCGGCCGGTACACGGTGCGGGACCTGTGGTTGGGGCTGCTCCTCGAATCCGGCAACGACGCCGCGAACGTGCTCGCCCGCGTCGGCGGCGGCGCCCACGGCCGCGACGGCGGCGTCCAGGCGATGAACGACGAGGCGCGACGGCTGCACGCCAACCAGACCCACGCCGCGACCCCCTCCGGGCTCGACGGGCCGGGCCAGTACACCAGCGCGTACGACCTGGCACTCATCACCAGGGCCGCGTTCGCCCACCAGGACTTCCGCCGGTACCTGGCCACCCGGGCGGCGCAGGTGCCGGCGCAGCCGGGCCGGCCGGCGCTGGCCCTCACCGGCGACAACGCCCTGATGGGCCGCTACCCGGGCATGATCGGCGGCAAGACCGGCTTCACCGACCTGGCCCGGCAGACGTACGTCGGGATCGCCGAACGCGACGGCCGGACGCTCGTGGTGACCCTGCTCGGGGCGGAAACCGCGCCGCTGGGCAGCCTGGGCGAGGCGACGGCCCTGCTGGACTGGGGTTTCGGCCTCTCCCCCGGCACGTCCGTCGGCCAGCTCGTGCCGCCCGGCGAGAAGGCCCGCAAGAAGGACGACCGGCTCGTCGTCGC
>JAEYGD010000272.1 GCA_023402505.1 Actinomycetes bacterium | reverse complement strand
ACGCGCACTTCCCACCCCCTCCCGCTTCTCCGACCCCTCGCACCGCTCCCGTCCTAGCGCTCCCGTCCTAGCTCTCCCGCTTCAAGTTCCGAGCAACTGCGGGGAAGTTGTCGCCTCCACCCCAGCTGAGGCCGCTTCTTCCGGGAAGTTGTCACGCGCCCGTGCGCCCCGCACCCCGCGCGGACCCCGCTGCCGCCAGGTGCCGGAGACCTGCGGCGGCGTCTGGGCCATACGCCCGGTGCGGGTTGTCCGTCACGCATAGCATCGACGGGCAGGACGCTACGGTGACGGAGAGGACTGTCGATGATCAGGAGACTTGCCGCGCTGGCCGGGGTCAGCGCGCTGCTCGCTCTCGTGCTGGCCTGTGGTTTCGGCGGCGGTGGGGGCGACGACGATGACGATGACGACGACTTCGCGCGCGGGCGTGCGACGGCGGTCGTCCTCCGCTGACCCGGTTTGCCGGGCCCCCCGCCGGGGCAATGCCGGACCAGGCGTACCGCGACACGCCGGAGTGACGCCGCTGTCCGAAGTGGCCGCCGGCTTCGGCACCCCGAGGAGGTAGGACGATGTTCGGAACCAAGTTGCTGGACCGCCGTGGCAGGACCGAGCGGATCGCGGACCAGGCGTGGCAGCACCTGGTCTCGACGGTCAGCTCCGCCGGGGAGAGCGTCCGGGACACCGCCCGTTCCGCCCGCCGTGGCGGCACCGGGCTCGCCGACGACGCCGGCGAGCTGGTCGGCGCCGCTGCCGAGGAGGCCCGGCGGCGCGCCACGCTGGCCTTCGACGCCCTCGCCGGCCGTCGTCCGGCGCTGCCGTGGACCCTGCTGATCGGCGCCGCGCTGGCCGGTGCGGCGATCGGCTGGGCCGCGGGCACCGCCGCCCGCGCGGTCGGCAGCCGCGGCGACCGGTCGGTGGACGACATCGAGTTCGTCGATGTCGACCGCCCCAACTCCCCCGCCAACCCGACGACCTGACCAGAGTGCCAGGGCCCCGGGACGACACTGTCGCCCGGGGCTCTGGCACGCCCGGGATCACCTCATCCATGTCTCCGGCCGGCCCGGGACGACACCGCCACCGGAGCTGGCGAGCGTGGTCGGGAACGGGTGGCTGGCCGGGGTCCTGGTCGAGGACTGGGCGCGCGCACCGGCCTCGGCGCGGCCGGGTACGCCATCCTCGCCCCCGTGATCTCGCGCATCGGCCCGCGAAGGATCCGTTGTCTCCGCGCCGGCAGTGCGAGATCGCGGACGGGTCAGCGGGCGGTGCAGGTCGTGGCGGTCGGGGCGGTGTTGGTTGTGGCGGCCGCGGTGAAGCCGACCGTGGTGGTGGCGCCCGGGGCGAGGGTGCCGTTCCAGCCGGCGTCGCGTACTGAGACGGTCGCTCCGGTCTGGGTGTGGGTGCCGCCCCAGAGCTGGGTGATCCGCTGATCGTTCGGGAAGGTCCAGGCGACGGTCCAGCCGGCGATCGTCGACGTGCCGGCGTTGCGGACCACGACCTCGCCCTGGAAGCCGCCGGGCCACGAGTTGGTGACCCGGTAGGTGGCCGAGCAGCCGCCCGGGGCGGGCGTCGTCGGCGCCGAGCTCGTGGGAGCGGGGCCGGTGGGCGTCGGGCTCGGACCGGTCGGCGTCGGCGTCGGGCTCGGGCTGGTCGGCGTCGGGCTCGGACCGGTCGGCGTCGGGCTCGGGCCGGTCGGCGTCGGTGACGGGCCGCCGCCGAGCCGGTCGGCCACCAGGATCCCCCGGCCGTTCGTGCCGAGATACACCCGGCCGTAGACCCGTGGGTCACCGGTGAGCGCCTCGCCCGCGTTGCCGTACTGGTGCCTGTCGTCGTTGATCCGGACCCAGCTCGCGCCACTGTCGTCCGAGCGGAAGACGCCGTGCTGGCCGTCGACCGTACCGATGAGGTAGACCGCCGGGTTGGTGCGGCCCGGCGCCGCCCGGCCGAAGCCCACGTTGATCGACGTCGAGACGCCCGCGACCGTCGAGAACGTGGCCCCGGAGTCGGTGGAGCGCCACAGCCCGCCCTCGCCGGCCAGCCACACCTCGCCCTCCCGGCCCGGCACGGCCTTGAACCGGACGTTGCCGGTGGTCGGCAGCCCGGTCGCCGCCGAGGCGGCGAAGCTGGCGCCGCCGTCGGTGCTGACGTGGAACCGGCCGCCGGAGAAGCCGTAGAACTTCCGGGGGTTGACCCGGTCGGACTCGACGACGGCGTTGGCCGGGATGCCCGTCGAGGCGGTCCACGAGGTGCCGAAGCCGACGGTGTGGACGACCTGCTGCCCGGCGTCGCCGGGTGCCCAGACGAAGCGGCTGCCGTCGGCCGACGCGGCGACCGTACCGCCGCTGTTGACACCGCCGGGCTCGCTGCCCTGGAACCAGTTCGCGCCGCCGTCGGTCGAGAACGCGACGTGGCTGTCGTTCGGCCGGTCGGCATCGGTGAAGTTGCCCGCCCGGACCAGCACCGACGGGTTGGCCTCCGCGTAGTCCAGGCTGGTGGTGCTCGTGAAGACCGGCTGGGTGAACATCATCTTCGGTACGGCGTCGAGGTTGTCGTGCCGGAAGCCGCCGATGTCGCCGAGCGCGCTGACCAGGGGTGCGCCGGAGGGCGGGCTGACCAGGTCGAGGACGGCGGTCTCCTCCAGCCCTTTGGCCATCGGGCGGATGGTGACGGTGCCGCCGGTGTCCCACCTGGTGAGGTCGGTGCTGCCGTAGATGGTGGCGCCGGTGCCCTACAGGAAGCGGTTCGAGTCGTGGGGGTCGATCTCCACCGACTCGTTCATCCAGCCCAGCTTCGGCGACTCCTCGGGCGGCGCCGGGTTGGCTCCGAAGGTCAACCACGGTACGGAGCTGATGTCCATCGTGTACTTCTTGGTGCGGTCGGGGTAGCCAGCCCAGTCCCAGATCCGGCTCCAGGTGGCACCGCCGTCGGTGCTGCGCCAGAAGATCGCGTCCGGCCACCAGGAGATCTGGGTGGCGACCATCAGGGTGTTCGGGTTCTGCCGGTCGACGGTCAGGCCGCTGTAGCCGAAGTAGGCGTCGCCGCTGCTCGACGGGACCGGGCTGATCTGTGTCCAGGTGCCGGTCGAGCGGGTGAACTTCCAGACGTCGCCCTTGCCGCCGTCGTACGGGCCGCCGGTGTCGCTGGTGGCGATGTAGAGGTGTCCGCCGGTGTGGTCCACCACGCCCTTGTGGGCGATGTACCCGGTCGGTTGGCCGGGGATCCGCTCCCAGGTCGCGCCGCCGTTCGTGCTCCGGTAGACCGGGTTGGCCTTGTCGGCGACGCCGACGTAGACGGTCTGGGTCGCGGTGCCCGGTGTGCCGGTGGCCTTGTCGAACGCCACCCAGGTCAGGCCCTGGTTCTGGCTCTGGTAGCCGCTGCTGTCGTCGGGGTCGGCGACGTAGTTGCCGGCGTTGGGGAAGCTGGTCACCTTCGCCCAGGTGGTGCCGTGGTCGGTGCTGCGCCAGAGCCCGTTGCCGCCCTCGGCGGCGTAGTAGACGACGCTGTTGCGGTTGGGGTCGACGGCCAGCCGCTCCCCCATGCCCCGGCCGGGCATGTTGCCGCCGTTCTTGAACGGCAGCTCGAAGGCCTGCCAGGTGGCGCCCTTGTCGGTGGAGCGCAGGATCGCCCCGTTGTTCGGGTCCCAGCTGTTGGTGTACATGCCGACGGCCGCGTACACCCGGTTGGTCTGCACGGGGTCGGTCGCGACGCTGACCACGCCGTTCCAGCCCCACCGGTCGGCGCCGACCCAGTCCAGCAGCGGCGTCCAGGACTGGGTGGACTGCTCCCAGCGGTAGAGCCCGCCGATGTCGGTGCGGGCGTAGACGAGGTTCTTCTCGGTGGGGTTGAAGACGATCCCGGGGACGAAGCCGCCCCCGTCGATCCGGACGTTCTTCCAGGCGTACGCCTCGGAGGGTGGCGCTCCGGCGGCGGTGAACGGCACCGCCACCACGGCCACGGCGGCGGCCAGCGTGGCCACGACCGCGCCGGCGAGACCCTTGCGCATCGGTGGTTCCTTCCGGGAGGGATGCCCCCGGCGGTGAACGCACCCGGGGACGGGCGGACTGCTGGACCGGAGCTGCCCTGGCTCCGGCGAACGGCGCACGTGGCTCCCGCACCCGAGGAACGCGCTTACCTTAACCGATTAACCCGGTCTATGGAAGCGCTCCCAGCCCTGCTCACCCGATCCGCACGAGGGCGGCTCACCCCTCCTCGGCGCAGGATCGTCCCCGGACGGGCGCGCGCCTGCCACCGACGAAGGGAGTCCGCGATGACCGTCGCGACTGTCAGCCGCACCGACCAGGACATCCAGGCCGCCGTGCTCGACGAGCTGACCTTCGAGCCACGGGTGCGACCGAACGAGATCGGCGTGACCGTCGCCGAGGGCGTGGTGACCCTGACCGGCCGGGTGGACAGCTACGCCCGCAAGTGGGCCGCCGAACGCGCGGCGCACCGGGTGCCCCGGGTCCGCGCCGTCGCCAACGACCTCACCGTGCAGGTCGGCTCCGGCGCCGAACGCCCCGACCCGGACCTCGCCGCCGCCGTCGAGCACGCCCTCGAATGGGCCGCGTTCGTGCCGGTGGAGCGGATCGAGGTGGGCGTGTCCAACGGCTGGGTCACGCTGCACGGCGAGGTGCAGTGGGAGTACCAGCGCCGGGCCGCCGAACGCGCGGTCACCCGGCTCACCGGGGTGCGGGGGGTGAGCAACGGCCTGTCCGTCCGGCCGGCCGTACGGACCGACGGCCACCTGCTCGCCGAACGGATCATCGACGCGCTCGCCCGCAACCGGGCCACCGAGGCGGAGCGGATCACCGTACGCGTGCACGGCGACACCGTGGTGCTCAGCGGGCTGGTCCACTCGATGCCCGAGCGGGCCGAGGTCGAACGCGTCGCCTGGTCCGCGCCGGGCGTACGGGAGGTGCACAACCACGTCGCCGTCGCCCCGGTGCTGCGGTGACCCGCCGAACCACCCGCCCGGGGTGAGCCGCCCTCACCCGGTCGCCGGCCAGCGTGGGAGTCATGACTGATCCCAACGGGCTGACCCCGCCGGCACGGCGCCGTCGCGCGGATCGGCGGGTGGTGGCGCGATGACCACGCCGCTGCAGGTCACCGCCCGCCTGCGGACCCCGGTCACCGGGACCGACCACGTCCGGGGGCCGGCGGACGCGCCGGTGACGATCGTCGAGTACGGGGACTTCCAGTGCCGGTTCTGCGGGGCCGCGTACGCGAACATCGCCGAACTGCTCCGCCAGCGGGCCGACACGGTCCGGCTGGTCTACCGGCACTTCCCGATCGCCAACGTGCACCCGTACGCGGAGAACGCCGCCGAGGCGACCGAGGCGGCCGGCGTACGGGGACGGTTCTGGGACCTGCACGACTGGCTCTACGAGCACCAGGACCAGCTCGACCCGGTGCACCTGTCGCTCGGCGTCGCGCAGCTCGGGCTGCCCGCCGACGAGATCGGCGCCGAGGTGGGCCGCCAGGCCCACGGCGACCGGGTGCGCCGCGACTTCGTGGGGGGCATCCGCAGCGGTGTGGACGCCACCCCGACCCTGTTCGTCAACGACGTCCGCCACGACGGCGGGTACGACCTCGCCGACCTCCTGGCGGCGGTCGACGCGGCGGCACCCCCGTGACCGGGCCGCCGGCCGGCGCGGCGGCACCCCGGGCCCGGATCCCCGGCGCGGCGATCCGCCTCAGATCAGCCGCAGGTCCCGGGCCCGGCGGACCGCCTCGCGACGCCGGGTGGCGTCGAGCTTGCGGTAGATGTTGCGCACGTGCGTCTTGACCGTGTTGACCGACAGCGACAACTCGGCGGCGATCTCCACGTTGGACAGGATGCTCTGCAGGTAGCGCAGGATCGTCAGCTCCCGCTCGGTGAGCGGCTCGTCCAGCACCGGCGGGGCCGGCTCCGCGGCCCTCCGCTCCACCGGCTCACCGGCACCGCGCACCAGGTCACTGACCGTCGGCCAGTGCGCCGTGCCGCTGTCCAGATGCGCCGCCAGCAGGTCCCGCACCCCCGGTTCGGCCCGGGTGAACGGCCGCCGGAAGCCCTCCGGACCGGCCAGGTCCAGGGCCCGCTCCAGCGTCCGGCGGGCACGCCGCTCGTCCCCCGCCCGCCCGGCGAGCACCGCGTCCAGCACGGCGGCCTCCAGGCGTACGGGCAGCGGCCACCGCCGCGCCTCCGGCGCCTGCCAGTCGGGCAGGGCCGCCTCGGCGGCACGTCCGTCACCGGCCCGCACCTCGATCCGGGCGCGACCGACGGCCAGCTCCGGCTCGTCGCCGCCGAGCAGCTCCCGGGCGGTGTCCAGGTCGCCCCGGGCGCCCCGCAGGTCAGCCTCGGCGGCACGCAGCCACCGGTCCAGCTCCCCCGGCGCTCCGGCCAGCCGCTCGCGGGCGGCGACCAGCAGCCGGTGACCGGCCACCAGGTCACCGGCGTCCCGCAGCAGGTACGCCCGGCACAGCGCCGCCACCGCCCCGGCGTCGGGCTCCCCGGTCGCCGGTTCCGCCAGGGCCAGGTTCGCCTCGGCCTCCTCGGGCTGGTCCCGGTGCAGCGCCACCACACCCAGCGCCAGGTACGCGTACCCGCAGTCGGTCCGGCAGGACCACCCCCGGCAGGGCGGCAGGGCCAGCGCCGCCCGGGCCAGCCCCTCGCCCTCGCGCAGCTCACCGTGCACGGCGTGGAGCAGCGCCAGGCGGCTGGCGCCGGCCAGCTCGGTGCGTACCCGCCCGGCCGCCCGGGCCGCCCTGAGCGCCGTAACCAGGTGCCGTGCCGCGCCCGGCAGGTCGCCGGCGGTGAGGTCGGTGA
>JAEYGD010000253.1 GCA_023402505.1 Actinomycetes bacterium | reverse complement strand
TTGCGCAGCGACTCGCTCATCAGGGTCAGCTTCGACTGGTGGTCGCCGGAGACCGGGATGCAGGTCGGGTGGATCTGCGTGTAGCAGGGGTTGGCGAAGTACGCGCCCTTGCGGTGCGCCCGCCAGGTGGCGGTGACGTTGCAGCCCTTGGCGTTGGTGGAGAGGTAGAAGACGTTGCCGTACCCCCCGGAGGCGAGGACGACCGCGTCGGCGAACTCGGCTGCGATCTCGCCGGTGACCAGGTCCCGCACGACGATGCCCCGGGCCCGCCCGTCGACGATGACCAGCTCCAGCATCTCGTGCCGGGAGTTCATCTCCACGTTGCCGAGGCCGATCTGCCGCTCCAGGGCCTGGTACGCCCCGAGCAGCAGCTGCTGGCCCGTCTGGCCCCGGGCGTAGAAGGTGCGCTGCACCTGGGCGCCGCCGAAGGAGCGGGTGTCGAGCAGGCCGCCGTACTCGCGGGCGAACGGGACGCCCTGCGCGACGCACTGGTCGATGATGTTGACCGAGACCTCGGCCAGCCGGTGCACGTTCGACTCGCGGGAGCGGAAGTCGCCGCCCTTGACGGTGTCGTAGAAGAGGCGGTGCACCGAGTCGCCGTCGTTGCGGTAGTTCTTGGCGGCGTTGATGCCGCCCTGGGCCGCGATGGAGTGGGCCCGGCGCGGGCTGTCCTGGTAGCAGTAGGACTTGACCTGGTAGCCCTGCTCGGCGAGGGTCGCCGCGGCCGAGCCGCCGGCCAGCCCGGTGCCGACCACGATCACGGTCATCTTGCGCCGGTTGGCCGGGTTGACCAGCTTGGCCTCGAAGCGGCGGCGTTCCCAGCGCGTCTCGATCGGCCCGTCCGGAGCCTTGGTGTCGGCGATCGGGTCGCCTTCGGTGTAGAGATCCATGGTCAACGCACCAATCCGATGAGTACGGCGAACGGGACCACCAGGTAGCCGACGCAGAGGGCGACGGCGAAGACCAGCGCGGCGTTGCGTGCCCGGCGCTCGCCCTTCGGCGTCTGCTGGCCGAGGCTGCGCAGCGCGCTGAAGACGCCGTGGCGCAGGTGGAAGCCGAGGGTGACGACCGCGAGGGTGTAGAAGAGCGTCACGTACCAGCGTTCGGGGGCGAAGTCCGCCACCACGTTGGCCTGCGGCCGGCTCGGGTCACCGACCGGGTTGAGGTGACCCGTGGTCAGGTCCAGGATGTGGTAGACCACGAAGAGGGCGATGATCACGCCACCCCAGCGCATGGTGCGGGCGGCGTAGCTGCCCTGGACCTTCTTGCGGTGGGCGTACTTGACGGGGCGGGCGGCCCGCGCGCGCAGCGCGAGCACGGTGGCGGCCCAGATGTGGGCGACCAGGGCGACCAGGAGCACGACCCGCTGCAGCCACAGGTACCAGCCGTACGGGAGCAGCGGCTCGCCCAGCTCGCGCAGCCAGTGCGCGTAGTGGTTGAAGTCCTCGGAACCCGTGAAGATCTTGAGGTTGCCGAGCATGTGTGCGATGAGGAACAGCACCAGGAGAATGCCCGTCACCGCCATGACGGCCTTGAGGCCGACATTGGAGCGGATGGGCGACCGGGTTCTCGTCGTGACTACCACACGACCGACGCTAGGAGCAGTTTGATCAGTCGTCCAATGCATCGACCTCGCAGTCTTGATAGCCATAAGCTATGAAGATGCAGCTGCATCAGCTCCGGTACTTCGTGGCGGTCGCGGAAGTACGACATTTCACCCAGGCGGCGGACCTCGTCGGCATAACGCAGCCTTCGTTGAGTAAGCAAATTCACGCGCTGGAGACCGACCTCGGGACCCCTCTCTTCGAACGGGTAAGGGGCAAGATCGGGCTCACCGCGGCGGGGGAGGTGCTGCTGCCGCTGGCCAAGCGGATCCTCGCCGACGTGGACACCGCCACCCGGGAGGTGCAGGAACTGGTCGGCCTGCGACGCGGCCGGGTCCGCCTCGGCGCCACCCCGAGCCTCGCGACGTCCCTGGCCCCACCCGTGCTGCGCCGCTACCGCGACGCCCACCCGACGGTGGACCTGCGGGTGGAGGAGGGCGGCTCCCAGGACCTGGTACGCGACCTGCTCCGCGGCGACCTCGACCTCGCGCTGATCATCGCGCCGGCCCAGGGCACCGACCCCGGGCTGCGCACCGACGCGATCCTGACCGAGAGCCTGGTCGTCGCCAGCGTCGAACCGCTGCCCGGCGCCTCTCCCGACGGCGAGATACGCGTCACCGACCTGCGCGAGCAGCCGCTGGTGATGTTCCGCGAGGGCTACGACCTGCGCGACGCCACCCTCCAGGCCTGCCGGGACGCCGGCTTCGAACCCCGGGTCTCCGTCGATGGCGGCGAACTGGACGCCGTGCTCAGCTTCGTCGAGGCCGGGCTCGGCGCCGCCCTGGTGCCCGGCAGCGTCGTCGCCCGGCGGGCCGGCGTCCGGGTCACCCGGCTCGCCCCACCCGGCGTGCGCCGCACCATCGCGGTGGCCCGCCGCCGCGACGTGGTCCCCACCCACGCCGGCCGGGAACTCCGCCGCATCCTGCTGGAGTACGTCCACGACGCCACCACCGCCCGCGAACTCCCCGAAGGCGTCGAGCCCCGGTAGGCGGCCGGTCAGCGCCCCTCGGCGTCGTCCATCGCCCGGTAGATGCGCTGTTCGCTCACCGGGTACGGGGTGCCGAGGGCCTGGGCGAACACGTTCACCCGCAACTCCTCGATCATCCAGCGGATCTGCCGGACGGCCGCCGACTGCCGTTTCGCCGGCGGGAGCGCGGCCAGCAGGTCGGCGTACTCCTTCTGCACCACCGCGACGCGGTCCTGCTGCTGCTTGTCGCGGGCCGGGTTGCCGGGCAGCCGGTCCAGCCGGCGCTCGATCGCGGTGAGGTAGCGCAGCAGGTCGGGCAGGCGCGCGTACCCGGCCTCGGTGACGAAGCCGGCGTGGACCAGGCCGCCGAGCTGGTTGCGGATGTCGGCCAGGGCGGCCACCACGGCGAGGTTCCGCGTCGCGCCGAGGCGCTGCTCCACCGCGTACGCGGCGGCGAGCACCTTCCGGACCCGGTCCATCACCTCCACGACGGTGTCCACCAGGTCGGCGCGGACCCGGTCGCGCAGGGCCGCGAACCCCTCGGCGTCCCACGCCGGGCCGCCCGCGTCGGCGATCAGCTTGTCGATCGCCGCGCCGGCCGCGTCCTCGATCAGCGGCTGCACGCCGCCGTGCGGGTTGCGGGACAGCGCGAGCTTCGCCTCGTTCGACAGCCGGCCCTGCAGGAACTTCGCCGGCGAGGGAACGGTCAGCCGCAGCAGCCGGCGGGTGCCCGCCCAGTGCGCGGCCTCCTGCTCGGCGGGGGAGTCGAACACCTTCACCCCGACCGTCGCGCCCTCGTCCACCAGCGCCGGGTACGCCGTCACCGCGTACCCGGCCCGGACCTGCTCGATCGTGCGTGGCAGGGTGCCGATCTCCCACCCGGTCAGGCCGGTGCGGGCCACGTCCGGCGCGGCGGCCGCCACCACCTGCCGTACCTCCGCCTTGAGCTGCCGTTGCAGGGCCGGCAGGTCCTTGCCCTCGGCGACCGGCTCGTCGTCGTCGCCGAGCACCCGGAAGGTGACCCGCAGGTGCGGCGGCAGCTTCGCCACGTCCCAGGCGTCGCGGGGCACGGTCACCCCGGTCATCCGGCGCAGCTGCCGGGTCAGCGCGTCCAGCAGCGGCTCCTCCCCGGCGGGCATCGCCGCGAGGGCGGCGCGGGCGTAGTCCGGCACCGGGACGAAGTTGCGCCGGATTGCCTTGGGCAGCGAGCGGATCAGCGCGATCACCAGGTCCTCGCGCAGCCCCGGCACCTGCCAGTCGAAGCTCTCCGCCGGCACCTGGTTGAGCAGCGGCAACGGGATGTCCACCGTCACGCCGTCGGTCGGGGTGCCGGGGTCGAACGTGTACGTCAGCGGCAGCCGCACCCCGTCGGCACGCCACTCGTCCGGGTAGTCGGCCTCGTCCACCCCGCCCCGGCCGGCGTTGACCAGCAGCTCGCGGGTGAAGGTCAGCAGCTCCGGCCGCTGCCGCCGCTCCGTGCGCCACCACGCGTCGAAGTGCCGGCCGGAGACCACGTCGGCCGGGATGCGCTCGTCGTAGAACTGGAAGATCGTCTCGTCGTCGACCAGGATGTCCCGCCGCCGGGCCCGGTTCTCCAGCTCCTCGACCTCGGTCAACAGCCGCTGGTTGTCCGCCCAGAACCGGTGGTGGGTCTGCCAGTCGCCCTCGACCAGTGCGTGGCGGATGAACAGCTCCCGGCTCAGCGCCGGGTCGATCCGACCGAAGTTGACCTTGCGGGAGGTGACGATCGGGACGCCGTACAGCGTCACCTTCTCGTACGCCATCACGGCGGCCTGCTTCTTCTCCCAGTGCGGCTCGCTGTAGCTGCGCTTCACCAGGTGCTGGGCGAGCGGCTCGACCCACTCCGGCTCGATGCGGCCGTTCACCCGCCCCCACAGCCGGGTGGTCTCCACCAGCTCGGCGGCCACCACCCAGCGCGGCGGCTTCTTGAACAGCGCCGACCCGGGGAAGAGGGCGAACTTCGCCCCCCGCGCGCCCAGGTACTCGTGCTTCTGCGCGTCCTTCAGGCCGACGTGCGACAGCAGACCGGCCAGCAGGGACTGGTGCACCTTCGGGGTGTCGATCTCCTCCGGCAGGTCCGCGGCGACACCGCGCCGCCCACCGCCGTCGGGCGCGCCCTCCGCCGGCCCGCGCCGGCCCCGCCGCCCGTCCCGCTCCTGCTCGGGGGTACGCAGTACCTGCCGGAGCTGGCTGACGATGTCCTGCCACTCGCGGACCCGCAGGTAGTTGAGGTACTCCGCCTTGCACATCCGTCGGAACGCGCTGGAGGACAGGACCCGCTGCTGCTCGCGCAGGTACCGCCACAGGTTCAGGTACGCGACGAAGTCGGACTCGGCGTCGGCGAACCGGGCGTGCGCCTGGTCGGCCTGGGCCTGCTTCTCCGCCGGCCGCTCGCGCGGGTCCTGGATCGACAGCGCCGCGGCGATCACCACCACCTCGGTGGCGCAGCCGTTGCGCTCGCCCTCCAGCACCATCCGGGCCAGCCGCGGGTCGACCGGCAACTGGGCCAGCCGCCGCCCGAGCGGGGTGAGCCGCTTCGCCGGGTCCGGCTCGGTCGGGTCGAGCGCGCCCAGCTCGTGCAGCAGGTTCACACCGTCGGCGATGTTGCGCCGGTCGGGCGGGTCGAGGAACGGGAACGCGGCGATGTCACCGAGCCCGATCGCGGTCATCTGCAGGATGACCGACGCCAGATTGGTACGCAGGATCTCCGGGTCGGTGAACTCCGGCCGGGCCAGGAAGTCCTGCTCGTCGTAGAGGCGGACGCAGATGCCGTCGGACGTCCGGCCGCAGCGGCCCTTGCGCTGGTTGGCCGACGCCTGCGAGACCGGCTCGATGGGCAGCCGCTGCACCTTCAGCCGGTTCGAGTAGCGGGAGATGCGGGCGGTGCCCGGGTCCACCACGTACTTGATGCCCGGCACGGTCAGCGAGGTCTCCGCGACGTTCGTGGCGAGCACCACCCGCCGCCCGGAGTGCGGGGCGAAGACGCGGTGCTGCTCGGCGGTGCTCAGCCGCGCGTACAGCGGCAGGATCTCGGTGCCCAGCAGGGACCGCTTCTTCTGCACGAGCTTGCCGAGCGCGTCGGCGGTGTCGCGGATCTCCCGTTCGCCGGAGAGGAAGACCAGGACGTCGCCGGGCCCCTCGGCGGCCAGCTCCTCCACCGCGTCGCCGATCGCCTGGATCTGGTCGCGGACGTTCTCCTCGTCGGCCTCGTCCTCGTCCGCGGTCTCGGTCACCTCGACCAGCGGCCGGTACCGCACCTCCACCGGGTAGGTCCGGCCGGACACCTCGACGACCGGCGCCGGGTTGCCCTCGGCGTCGGCGAAGTGCTTCGCGAACCGGTCGGTCTCGATGGTCGCCGACGTGATGACCACCTTGAGGTCGGGGCGGCGGGGGAGCAGCTGCTTGAGGTAGCCGAGGATGAAGTCGATGTTGAGGCTGCGTTCGTGCGCCTCGTCGACGATGATCGTGTCGTACTGGCGCAGCATCCGGTCGGTCTGCAGCTCGGCGAGCAGGATGCCGTCGGTCATCAGCTTGACCAGGCTCCGGTCGCTCACCTGGTCGGTGAAGCGCACCTTGTAGCCGACCACGTCGCCGAGCTCGGTGCCCAACTCCTCGGCGATCCGGTCGGCGACCGTACGCGCGGCGAGCCGCCGGGGCTGGGTGTGCCCGATCAGGCCGTTGACCCCCCGGCCCAGCTCCAGGCAGATCTTCGGCAGCTGGGTGGTCTTGCCGGAGCCGGTCTCACCCGCGACGATCACCACCTGGTGCTCGCGGATCGCCGCCGCGATGTCGTCCCGGCGTTCGCTGACCGGCAACGCGGGCGGGTAGGTGATCGCGGGCACGGCGGCCCGCCGGGCGGCCAGCCGCGCCTCGGCCTGGCCGACGTCCGCGGCGATCTCGGCCAGGGCCGACTCCCGGCGCTGCGGGTCCCGCAGCTTCCGGACGCCGTCCAGCCGCCGCTGCAGGCGACGCTGGTCCCGGAACATCAGGGGGCCCAGCCGGCGATGCAGGTCGCGGACGGCGTCGGGCGCGGCGGAGGCGGCTTCGTTCGGCATGTCGCCGCCAAGGATAGGCCGCCAGGTGCGCGACCGCCTCCGGTTACCCGCCGGCGCCGACCGGCCGGGAACGGGGCGGAGCCGGCGCGGCGGGGGC
>JAEYGD010000374.1 GCA_023402505.1 Actinomycetes bacterium | reverse complement strand
CCCGGCGACCGGGGTGCCGGGCTGGCCAGCGGGTCCGGCGGCGGAGGAGAGCAGGGAGCCGCCGAGCGGGCGCGCGAAAGAGCCGGGGAGACGGCCGGGGCGGGAGGCCCCGCCGAGAACGGGCGCGGGACCGGCCGGCCGGACGAGGACCGGGGCGGGCAGACCGGCGCCGGTGCGCAGGGGGAGGCGGCGGCCGGAGAACGACCGCCGAGCGCCATGCAGCTGGCCGAGCAGGCCGGCGAGACGTTGCGGCAGGCCGGCCGCAGCGTGTGGGAGGCGATCCAGGGCGGCATCGCGAACCGTCGCGACCCGGACCGGTGACCTCGGGTCGACGGCGTACCGGACGCGAGCCCCGCGTCTCACCCGAGCCCCGCCGGACGGCGTGCCGCCCGGCTCACCCCAGGCGGGCCGGCTGGTCGACCGGCTCGTCCACGTCCGCCGCGTCGCCGCGCAGGACACTCACCATCCCGTTCGGCTCCAGGTACGCCCGGCGCACCTGGCCGACGTCCTCGATCCCGTGCCCCCGGGGTCAGGGAGCTGTGGGCGAAGTAGGCCGGTTCGACGCTATGTGCCAGCAGGCGTTCCGTGCCTCGGTCAACTGTCTGGGGCTGATGCCCTCAAGCGTTCTGGAGAGCTGGCCGGCTCGTTGGCGCGTCGTCGCGTTGACCTGGCGGGTACCGGCCTGGGTGAGGTGCACGAGTATCGGGGCTCCGGATGCGGTGCTCGCTGAGCGGTGCAGGATGCCGACTCGCTCCGCTTCCGCGACGAGATCGGTGGGCTCTGCATCGGCGTTGGGGATCAGTTCGTCCAGCGGCCTGCCGTCGTCGTGCAGGTAGAGCTGGCCCAGGATCTGGGTTAGTGGGTCGGCGATGGTCGTGCGTAGGTTTTGGATCAACGGGTCCAGCATGATCGCGGCGGTCTGTAGCGCGTGGAGCGTTTCGGTTTCGAGGATCTGCTCAGGTTGGAGTGTCGGGGCGGCCGCGTGTCGGATGTCTGGTGCGAAGAGGTGGCCGGCGTCGTCGTGGGCCAGGGACAGGCGTGACAGGCGCGCTTTCCGGTGGTATGTCCAGTTGGAGATCGTCGTCAGGCAGGCGTGGCGGATTACCGTCATCTGGTCGGGGCTCAGACCACGCAGCAGCGGTGCGAGCTGACGATGCTGCCAGAGCGGGAAGGCCGGTTCATGGTGGCAGTGCGGTGGCAGGGCGCTGTTCACCGCGTTCACGGCGAGCGACGCCGCATTGAGCGCGAGCAGCATCTCGCAGCTGGTGACGTGTTCGGGTCCGGCGAAGGCCGGTACCAGCTCGCGTGCCGTCGCCTGATCCAAACCGCGATCCGCGGCGACCGTAGGTGCGGAAGTCTTCCCCGGTGATGTAGGCGACATGTCGGTGTCGGTGTGCCAGACGACGCTGACGTACCAGTTCGACGGCTGCTGCCCGGGCTTGTGCCACTCGTGGTAGAGCGAGACGCTGCCGCCCTCCCCGTCCCGACGCAGCGAGTACCTGACCATGCACGTCTTGTCGACGTAGTCGGCGACCTCGGCTGCGGAAACGCTGCCGAGCTCACACCCGAAGGCCCGCATCTGCTCCGGATATTCGGTGAATGGCAGGCCCGGGCGCCGCCACGCGGCGTGTTCCCAGGTGCCGTCGTGGGCCTGCTGGGCGAGTACGAGCGTGGCCTCCCGCGGTACTGGGAAGCTGGCGGGAAAGCGCGGCGGCAGCCCTCGCCTGTCCAGTTCCCTCAGCCCCGTCGCGGTGCCGTAGTAGATGTCCGCCTGGGCGTCGTAGTCGAAGGGCGGCTGTAGTGGCCTCTTGGGCTCGAGTCGACCGTCGATGTTGGCTGCATCGAGCTCATCAAGGATGATCCGGACGACCTGCTCGGCGTACTGACTTTCATCCTTGAGGTCTAGACGGAACACCGGAACGGCATCCTCTGTGAGTACCGTGCACCAGCTCGGCAGCGGGTCTTCGGGAGCGTCCGGATGCGGTATCCGGCCAACTGCCTGAACCGCACGCCACAGCGCCGCGACGCCGGCAGCCTGGTCCGTCGTGTCGTGCAACGCCAGGGCCACGCCGGAGCAGTGCTCAGCGACGAAGGCGATCAGGTCCGCTTCGTCATAGCGCAGCATCGGGTGATGATCTCACGCGCCGCGCGGTGAGCAATCCGTGAGCAGCCACCCGTTCGATTCCGTACGGCTCGGCACCTACAGCAGAGCGCCGACCGGCGTTTCCGCTGGTCGGCGCTGCTGTAGCCCGGCGAAAGGCTATGTGGCCAGGGGCGGGGTCGAACCGCCGACCTTCCGATTTTCAGGCACCCGCATTTACGCAGGTCGGACAGCCGTCGCACCCCGCCGTGCAACGGCCCGTGCAACTAACTCCGCATGGTGATGTGCCGGGGCAACCGTGCAACGTCGCCATGCGCGGCCAGCTCGGACAGGGCTTTGGCGATCTCCCGGTCACGCCCGTCGACGGCGTGCAGGTAGCGACGAGCCGCCGCCATGGACGAGTGACCCAGCCGCTTCATCAGGTCGGCCAGGGTCGCGCCGGTCTGCGCGGCGAGGGTCTGCCCCGTGTGCCGCAGGTCGTGAAAGGTGAGGTCATCCAGGCCCACCTTCGCCCGTGCGCGGACGAACGCCTGATACAAGGTGTCCCCCCGCAGGGGCGAACCGTCGCGGCTCAAGAACAGTCGGTCCTTGCCCGCGTACTCATCCAGGTGCAGACGGATCACCGGCACGACGTGTGGCGGGATGGCGATGGTCCGTTTGCCCGCCTCGGACTTGGGGTCCTTATCGAACGCCTTCCCCCGGTCATGCAGCGGCTCGACCCGTGCCTTGCGAACTGTGATGGTGTGCTCGACGAGGTCGACGTCCGAGACGCGCAATCCCGCGATCTCCCCACGGCGCAGGCCACACCACGCGGCGATCAGAACGGCGGTGCGGTAGCGCGGATTGATGGCGTCGACCAGGGCGACGACCTGAGCCGGGGTAGCGACTGGACGCTCAGCGGCACGAACCGTGCCGGCCCCCGGTATCTGGCACGGATTCCGCGCGATGATGCCCTCACGAACGGCGGTGTTCATGACCATCCGCAGGAACCGATACGACTGAGAGATGGAGGTACGGCCACCGCTGCCCCGCAGAGCGCCGGCGTGCCACTCCCGGACCCTGCTCGCGGTCAGGTCCCGAAGGGGGACGTCCACGAGCGGTGCCAGGTGAAGCCGGAGGTTCCGCTCGCACGTCTCCCGCCAGCGGACGCCGATCTTTGGGCTGTCCCGCAGGATGGCCCGCGCGTAGTTGCCGAACGTTTCCGCCGCCGCCCGGTCGTCTAACCAGACACCACGGGAGATGTCCGCCTCCACCAGCGTCAGCCAGCGGTGAGCATCGGTCTTGGTCTTGAAGGTGTGCGGCGCGTTCTGCCGAGCGACACCACCAGGCGGCAGGAACGAGGCTTGGAAGCGACCGGAGGGGAGCTTGCGGACCATGCCGAACTGACGGCGCTTGCCCATCAGGCCACCGCCCTTCCGCTCGCCCACGTGACGGTGACCGGCTCGACCGTGCCAGCCTCGATGAAGTCCGCGAGGGCCGTTTCGGGGATGCGGACGTGATGGCCGCCGAGCTTGACGTAGCGGATGCGCCGCTCGGCGATGAGCCGGCGGGGGAATCGCTCGGTGGTGCCCAGGCGAGCTGCGGCTTCCTTGACCGTCAACAGCTTCTCCACTCGGTGGCCTCCTCCCTGGTCGGATCGATAGCTGCGGTTGCCGAAACATCGGGCGGGTCGGCGGCACGTTTTGCGGCATCGAGCTGGGCGCGCCATTGGATGCGCTCAGAGATGGCGCGGAGGACCCGGTGGCCGAGGGGCGGCACGTCTGGGTCGGTGGGCCGGGCGAGTTCCCAGGCGTGCCGGACGGTGTCGGAGCCGGCCGAGGCGGTGTCGGCGTCGGTGGTGACGCCGAGCAGGGCCTTGACCCATTCGCGCCGGTCGGCCCGGTGGTCGGCCAGGGTCTTGCCGGACCACTGCCGGGAGATCAGCACGCGCCGGCCGCCGATGCCGAGGGTTTCCCGCTTGTGGACCTTGTTCTTGCAGTTCCCAGGCTTCAACCCGGGCCGGGCCTTCTTGGGCTGGACGCCGTAGAGCAGCCAATTTGCGCACCGCTCCGAGCACGGCGTGTGCCGCAGCTCTTGCCACAGCCGTTCGAGGTGCGCCCGCTGCCGGGCCGTGGTCACGTCGTGGCAGTCGGCGGCCTGCTTGGTCAGGTACTTGGTGATGTAGCCGACGCACCGGTCCGCGTCCTTGGTACCGGCGAGCACACCCTTGGCGTCGACCTGAACGCCGAAGCGGACGACATGCACCGGCTCGGCGTCAGGGTCGGCGTCGACCAGGTCCAGGGCGTCATCCCACGTCGGTAGCAGCTCGCCGGTGGTGGGGTCGGTGTAGCCGCCCGCGTCGGCGTCCCACTGCGGCGCCCTCCCCGGCTTGTAGACCAGCTCGTCCACCGATGGCCACCACACCTGGTGATACGTCGCGGCGGCGACCTGCCGGACCAGGGCGCGGGGGATGGTGCCGCGCATTGCGAAGTGCGCGTGCGGGGCCAGCCGGCGCTGCGGTTCGACCGCGCCCGCGTACTGCACGTTCCAGCCGACCGCCCGGCGCAGGTTCTGCCAGAACCGGTCCAGGAGGCGGGGGAAGTGCACGGCGTCCCAGGCTGCGCGCCGGTAGTCGTAGGCGTCCGGGTCGACCGGTGTCCCGTCCGAGTGCACGCGGCCGTAGGAGCCGAGGGTGAGGGTGAGGAACATCGACGGCCGAAACGCCGACCCGTCCCGACCCTCATAGGTCCGGCCTACCGTCCGGTTCTCGACCGGCAGCCGGGGCAGGTCCGGGGCATCCTGCCGCCGCTTGGTCGATCGCACCCGACGCTTCCCGTCGCCGTCCTCCTGGTCCTCCGTGACGTGCGGCGGGGCGGGTCGGCCCCGGAGCCCTTCCGTGGTGATCTGGCTTTCCAGCTCGGAGATGGCGTCGTCCAGGTCCGCGACCTGATCCCACTGCGAGGCGCGGGCCGCTTCGTCGCGGGCGAACTCGAGATGAGCCCGCGCCACGATCAGCGCCCGTTGCTCCTCGGTGGCTGGTTGGGGGCCGGGGTCGGGTTCGTCGTCGCGGTGCCAGCCTTCCCGGATCTGCTGCTGCCGCAGCCGGCGGGCGCGCTTGGCGCAGGCCGGGCACTTGGCTTCCTGGGTGGCCCCGCAGGGCAGGTCGATCACCTCGGTCCGCCCGCTGTCGAGGTCGGTGCGGCGCAGGGAGATGGGGCGGGTGCAGACGCCGTAGTCGGCCGCCAGATCCGCGACGACGTCAACGGAGCGGGGCATGAGCATCCGGGCAGCCCGGGAGCCCGGCCGAGGCTCCACCACAGGGGTGGGGTCGAGGCCGGGCAGCGCCGGGGTGATGGTCATCGGGTCACCTCCCGGGTGAGCGGGGTGCCGTTGCGGCGGACGAACGCGGTCGACGGCACCGGGGCGACCGGGTCCGGGCGGGTCGGCTCGACCGGGACCAGGGCGACCGGTTCCGGCGCGGTGGCGGCCGGCGCCGGTTCGAGCGACCGGGTGCGCCGCTCGACCGGGCGGGCCAGCGGGTTGACGGCCGCCGGGGTCGGTGCGGCAGCCGGGGCGGGTTCGTCGGCCGGGGCCGGAGTGGTGGTCAGGATGAGCTTGGACAAGCCCATGAACGCCAGCGCCGGCACCGCCGAGAGCAGCCAGCCGGACAGGCCGGGCTTGGCGACGGCGAGCTGCGCCGCGAGGGACAGCACGACGGCGGCGACGAGCAGGAACATCGGGTAGCCAACCGGGCCGCCGTTGCGGCGTCGGCGGCGGATGGTCAGCAGGGCGGCAACGGGCACCAGCTCACTGATGACGGCATTGGCCCAGCCGAACCACGCCCCGGTCCCCTGCGGTGAGTTGTCGAGGGTCCAGTCCTTGACGTGGGTGAACGAGGCCGCCCCGGCGAACCCGGCCACGGTGAGGAGGATGACGACGAGGACCAGGCCCTCGATGCGCTCGGCGCGCCTGTGGGTGGGGTGGGGTTTCATGCGGCACCGTCCAGGACTTCACCGTCGATCACGCGCAGCCGGCCGTAGGTGTGGGCCATGTCGCGGATCTCGTCATCGGTCAGGTA
Organism: Actinomycetes bacterium; assembly: GCA_023402505.1. Taxonomy (GTDB): domain Bacteria; phylum Actinomycetota; class Actinomycetes; order Mycobacteriales; family Micromonosporaceae; genus Micromonospora. The sequence goes on along the minus strand of JAEYGD010000374.1, from coordinate 4,767 downwards.
GGAGAAGCGGACCCGCATCGGGGTGGGGTCACCGTCGATCACGACGAACCCGACGCCGGGCAGGGACTGCGGGATGCGGTCGCAGAGCGCGCCCCGGTCGCGCATCCCGTCCCCGAGCACGAGATCAACCTGTGCGGCTTCCGCGAGGCGGAGGCCGATCCGGGTCGGGAACAGATCGCGGAACGGCAGCACCTCCTTGCGCGGGTCCTGAATCGCCGCCACGACATGCACGCCGACCGCCCGGCCCTGGGACAGCAGGATCGACAACGCCGCCTTGATCCGGTCCTTCAACTGCCGGTCAGTCAGGTACGCGGTCAGGTTCGCCAGCTCATCGATCACCAGGACGATCAGCGGCTCATCCGGCGTCGGAACGTGCTGGCGGGTCCGGCCGTGCAGGTTGCGGGCGCGGTTGCGGGCCAGTGCTGCGGCGTCCTCGATCAGCTCACACATCGCCGGGTAGTCGCGGCAGGCGAACCGGGCGAACATCGGCGCACCGATCCCCAACTCCATCCCGCCTTTCGGGTCCAGTCCCCACAGTTGGACGAGCCCGGAGGTGGTCCCGGCGGCGAGGGAGCGGACCACGGACCAGATGACCGAGCCCTTCCCGGATCCGGTGGCGCCTACCACGAGGACCTGTGTGCCGAACAGGCGCAGGCCGTAGCCGTCGCCGTCCTCCTGCCGGCCGACCGGCAGGGCGGTGAACTCGGGCACCGCCGGCACGGGCAGGGGTCGGACGACCTTGGCGAGGGGGTCACCGCGGAACAGGTGCAGCAGCACCACCTCCGGACGCGGACCCGGCACCGCCTTGACCTGGCGGACGCCGAAGGTGTGGGCGAGGCGTTCTGCGACCTTGGCGAAGTCGTCGGGGATCTGGCCGGTGACCATCCGCACCGTCACCACGTCCACCCCGGCCGCGCAGCGGACCTTCCGGAGCACGGGCAGGACGGTGTGGTGGTCGAAGGACACCGCGAGGTGGGCGGTGACCATCGCGGCGTGCCAGTTCCGCCGGTACAGCCACCGCCGATACCGCGCCAGCGCCCGCCACCACCCGAACCGCAGGAACGACGCCCGATGCCCGAACCCCCAGCCCGACAGCACCAGGGCGACGGCGGCGAGGAAGCCGACCGGACCCACCCAGCCGAACCGCAGGTACAGCCAGGCGAAGAACAACGCCGGCCCGGTGATGTACCAGAAGCGGATAAGGACCACGGCCAGGCGGCCGAGGGCCTTGACGGTCCACCAGGTCAGGGCCAGCCACAGCGGAATGCGGATGAACGGGGTACGCACGTTGATCGGGGCCGAGTCGATCCGGTCACCCCGAATCACGTTGACCAGCGGCACGGCTCAGCCCTCCCCGACCGTCGCGGCGAACAGGGATGCCTGCCCCGGCGAGCCGGGACGACGGCGGATGACCCGACGCCGGACCGCCGGCCGGGCGGGCATCAGCGCAGCCAGGTCGACCGGGCCGGTCTGCGGGGCGGGGACGTGGCGGGTCATGGTCGGCAGCCACCGGCCCCTGCCCAGCACGGCGCGCAGGTCGACGCGGTCGGAGACGTGCGGGGCGATCAGGTCCGGGTCCAGGTGGCGCAGTTTCACCACCGTCCGCGCCAGAGCAGCGGCGGCGGCGGAGATCTCCACCAGCGCGGCCACCCGCACGGCGTCGGCGGGAACCGTGGTGTAAACCTCGCGGGCCGCCCGGATACCGGGGCCAGCGAGGCGCATCACGGTGCGGCGGTGGGTGCGACGAACGGGGCCGGGGCGCGGGTTCCCGACGATGCGGGCAGCGTCAGCTAGCGTGGGCATCAACCCAACTCCTTCCAAGGTGTGTCGGGTGAGGCGCGGGGCGGGAGTTGTCTTGGCGGGCGAGTCCCGCCCCGCGCAGCTACGTCTGGTCAGGCCGCCTGCTTCACGGCGGCGGCTTCGGTCATCGCCCCGGCACGGATCGACCACGCCTGACGCGCCCGGCACTTCCCCGAGCCCTTGCACCGCTGCGAGTCCACGTACGGGGTGAGAGTCACGTCGGTGAACTCCACCGCCGGCGGGTAACCCGGGATCTTCGACGCCGGCGGCACCGGCTGCACCGGCGCGGCGATCTTCACCTTCACTTCCTTCGAACCGCCGAACTTCCCGGCCTCCGGGTCCAGGTCCAGGACCTTGACCACCCACAGCCGCTCGCCGGTGTCCTTGTCACGCGCCTGGTCATCACCCTGACCGCGCTTGTCGAAGTCCGTCACCGGCTCCACACCCAGGCACAGCGCCCCGTGCGGGAACACGTACTCGAACGGAACCGGAACCTTGATCGTGCTCGGGACTGCCATTTGCCCTACCTCCAGCTCTGCCCGCCGGCACTCCGCCGGCCTCGGGATGCGACTTGGCTAGCCAAATCGCGTAGGACTCAAAGTAGGCCAGCCTGGCTAGTCAGGTCAAGAGTTGGACGCTAATTGGTCTAGCTTGGCTAGCCAGCAGCTACGCTGACCTGCATGACCAGCGAGCTGGAAAACCTGGCCGGGCTGGACCCGGACGACCCCAGGCCCCCGTCGCAGCAGATCGCTAACGTGCTGCGAGCTGCGATTCGTACCCGCAAGTTCGAGCCAGGTGAGCGACTGCCGTCGCAGAACGACCTAGCCGAGCGCTACAACGTCGCCCGAGAGACGGTCAAGACGGCGCTGCGCATCCTGCGCGACGAGCGGCTGATCGTCACCCGTCAGGGCAGCGGTGCATTCGTTCGCGCGCAGACCGAGCGTCCGGTAGGACTCCGGCCCCACGTCGAGGCGGCCTTTGAGCGCGCACACGTCACGATCGAATTCGCCGGCTTCTCCGGTGAGACCCTCCACGGAGTACTGACTGAGCCGCTCGACAAGATCCGTGCTGGGCTACTCACGCCCGAGTCCGTTACCGTTCGCATCCTGCTCCCGGACACGGGAGAGCCCATGGCCCTGCCGTGCCTGGCTGAGACGCAGGCCGACGATCCCGGCGTGCGCGAGCGCGCCGAGCGGATCACCCGTCGGCACACGGACGCCATTGTCGAGGCGGTGCGCGAACTCGGAGACCTCGGCTTGGTCAAAGACGCCGTAGCAGAGGTGCGCGTGCACCGCGCAGCGCCGCTGTTCAAGCTCTACATCCTCAACGGCGAGGAAGCCTTCTTCGGCTTCTACCCGGTCGTAGAGCACACCGTCATGATCAAAGGCCAGCCCACGGCCATCTACGATCCGATGGGCAAGGACGCGATCCTCTTCCACCGGGCCGTGAGCGACGACGAGGCTTCCGACGCGTCCCAGTACGTCGACCAGGCCCGGACCTGGTTCGACTCCATGTGGTCGACCATCGCGCACGACTACACGCGATGAACCCGCGATACAGCGTCGCCCAGGTCCTCAGCGACACCGGGCCGATCCTGCTCGACTTCGACGGGCCGGTCTGCGCCGTCTTCGCCACCCTCGCGGACTCCACCGTCGCGGCCGAGCTGCGCCGCGTCATCGAGGAGCACAACGTCGAAATACCGGCGCACATCCGAGCCAGCGACGACCCCCTCGAAGTGCTCCGCTTCACCGCGACCACCGAGACGCCCTCGCTGGTCGTACGAGTTGAGAACGCGTTGTGCCGAGCCGAACTAACCGCGGTCGACGGCGCCACGCCAACGCCCTACGCGCGGGAGGTCATCGTCGCAGCCCATGAGGCCGGGCGGCCAATCGCCATCGTCAGCAACAACTCAGCCCCCGCCATCGAGCGTTACCTGACCGCTCACCGACTCACCCGGTACATCACGACCACCGTTGGCCGAGCACACGCCGACCCAAGCCTCATGAAGCCGAACCCGGCACCAATCCGCCGCGCCGCCATGGCGGTCGATGGCGACCCGACCAGGTGCGTCCTCGTAGGCGACTCCACCTCAGACATCGAAGGCGCACGCGCTGCCGATGTTCGCACGATCGGGTTCGCCAACAAGCCCGGCAAGCGTGCTCGCCTATTGAGGGCGGGAGCGGACGCCATCATCGAAGGCACAGACGGCATGGCCGAGCTGGCCAGGGCTCTACACCAGAGTGAGCCCAACAGCTGATGTGCGACGCGACTTGCCAGGTGATGCGCGACAGGTCCCAGATGTCTAGGGGCGGCAGGAGCCGCCGACGGAACTTCCTGTCATGCCGATGAGCGGACCGCCCGGTCGGACCTACTCTTGGGGGCCGTCTCCCGTTCGCGCCAAGCGCTCGCGACTCAGATACCGAACCGGCTTGCCGAGCGACTCCGCGTAGGCAATCTCCCGTCGGGTTGACTCACCTAAGTAGCCGCCCGGATCCACGATGTACACCTCGTCAGCCATGCGAATCTTTTGGAAGTGCACACCGCCAAGCCGCCCCTTCAGGTCCGAGCTGTCGACTGTCCAGTCGTAGTCCGGCAGATCGGGGAGGCTGAACATTCCGAGGCTGATCACGACGCAACCTTCCATCGTGAGCCGCTGGTTGACCTCCGCGAACTCAGCCTCAAACTTGGTCGAGCCGCAGAGCGTGATGACCTTCGCCTCACCCTCGGCCGACTGCGGCACCTGCTGGTCCTCCATGAGGTTCATGATCGGTGAACGGGCAGGACATGTCTATCGCCGCCCCCTGGACGTCCGCTCATGCCGCATTCCGCGCGCCGACTGTGGCGGATCAGTTGGCGGACGCGTGTCGCACGTCAGTCGACGGAGGGACAGGCTCGACCGCGTCGCGTTGCCGAATTGACCTCTTAAGGATCAAGAGCGGCCCGCAAAGCGGGCCGCGCCGGCCCCGC
>JAEYGD010000187.1 GCA_023402505.1 Actinomycetes bacterium | reverse complement strand
GACCAGGGTTTCGTTGTCGTCCAAGGGGTGCTGGTGTACGGAGGTGAAGCCGGCGGCCTTCGCGTAGCCGGCCAGTTCGCCGACCGGGTACTCTGAGCCCTCCTCGGTGACCAGCGCCATGATGAGGCTCGCGACCAGGTTGTCCACGCGGGGCGCCGCGTCGTCGAGCATCCGGTCGTGCACCAGCAGCACGCCACCCGGCCGGACCGCCTGGTACGCGGCCCACACCAGCTCCTCCCGCTGCCAGGGCCGCCAGTTGTGCAGGATGTGGCCGAACACGACCACGTCGGCCGGCGGCAGCGCGTCGGCGAAGAAGTTGCCGGGGTGGAAGCGCACCCGGTCGGTGGTGCCCAGCTCGGCCATGTGCTCGGCGAAGACCGGGCGCAGCTGCGGCAGGTCGAACACGTGCCCGGACAGGTGCGGGTGGGCCAGGACGAGCTGCCCCACCAGGCTGCCCCGGCAGCCGCCCACGTCGAGCACCGACCCGTACGCCGTCCAGTCGACGGCGGCCAGCAGCCGCGGGATCAGCGGGCGCAGCACGCCGTCCATCATGTGCGCGTACCGGCGCAGCGCGGCCGGGTCGGCGAGCATGCCGGCGAAGTCCTCGGCCGGGGTGCGCGGGCGGCCGGTCCGCAGTGTCTCGGTCAGCCCGTCCCACACCGGGTAGAGGTTGGCCTTGGCGCCGCGCAGGAAGCCGGTCACGTCCTGCGGCCCCCGCCCGGTGAGGAACCGGTCGACGTCGTCGGCGTTGCGGTAGCGGCCGTCCTCGTGGTGCAGCAGGTCGAGCGCCACCAGCAGGTTGAGGAAGTCGGGCAGGCCGCGTCCGTGCAGCCCCAGCCGGTCGCGGATCTCCCCGGCGGTGGCCGGGGCGTCGCGCAGCGTACGGAACAGGTCCAGCTCGACCGCCGTCAGCAGCGCCTGCGACTCGCAGAAGGCGCTGCCGAGGCGGAGCAGGCGCGCGGGGGATGCGGTGACCGTACCCGTCATCGGGCGGCTCCCTTCGGGGCGCGGACGGAGGACGCCCCCGATGGTGCCGGCCCGCCTTGGAACGTGGCTCGACGCGGGACTGTACCGGCCCTCGAGCGCCCTGCCGCACGATCGGCGCGCGCGGCGGGACTCCGGCGGACCCCGCCGCCCACGGACCGGACGACACGGCGATCGGTGGTCAGAATGCGTGTGTTCGCGACGAAGGAGACCTGCGCGGTGGCCAGCCTCTGCGTCTACCAGGTGCCCGAGGTGTTTGACCAGGACGAGGAGGGTCTGGTCGAGGTGCTCGACCCCGAGCCGCCCGCGGAGCTTCACGAGGACGTGCGGGTCGCGGTGCGCGGCTGCCCCACCCGATCCATTCGCGTCGAGTAACCTGAGCCGCACGTAGCGTACGGACCGCGGTGTCCCTTCCGGCGGCGAGCCGGTGGGTCGCCGCGGTTCGCGCCCGTCCGGCCCTGCCCCCGGCCCCTCGGCCGCCTCACGATGGAGACACCGTTGCTGGCGAGTTCCCCGCAGGACACCCCCGCCCAGGCGACCCCACCGACCGGGACCACCGGTCGCCGCCGATCCACCCGCCGCCGCATCCTGAAGGCGGGCCTGATCGGGGTGCCGGCCGTCCTGGCCGTGGGTGGCGCCGGCTTCGGCATCTGGTACGCGCGCAGCGACGTCGACACCGTCGGCGAGGTCGACTTCACCAACCCGCTGGCCGTCCCGCCACTGCTCACCGGCCGGCAGGAGGGCGGTCGGCGGGTGTTCGACGTGGCCGCCGGCGTCGGCGAGCGGCAGTGGCGGTCCGGCCGGGCGACCGCCACGTGGGGGTTCGACAACGGGCACCTCGGCCCGACGTTGCGGGCGGCGAGGGGTGAGACGGTGCTCGTCAACGTCCGCAACGACCTGCCCGAGACCACGACCGTGCACTGGCACGGCATGCACCTGCCGGCGGCGATGGACGGCGGGCCGCACCAGCCGATCCCGGCCGGCGGCACCTGGTCGCCGACCTGGCGTATCGACCAGCCGGCCGCCACGCTCTGGTACCACCCGCACCCGCACGGGCGCACCGCCCACCACGTCTACCGGGGGATGGCCGGGCTGTTCATCGTGGACGAGCCGGCGGCCGCCGCCGCCCGGCTGCCCAGCCGGTACGGCGTCGACGACATCCCGGTCGTCGTGCAGGACGTCAACCTCGACGACGACAACCAGCTCGACGAGGGCTACTCGCAGCTCGCCGACGTGGGGATCCTCGGCGACACGCTGGTGGTCAACGGCACCGTCGGCCCGTACCACGAGGTGAGCACGGAGCGGGTGCGGCTGCGGCTGGTCAACGCGTCGCCGGCCCGGTCGTACAATTTCGGGCTCTCCGACGACCGGCCGTTCGCGCTGGTCGGCACCGACGGCGGCCTGCTGCCCACCCCGCACGACACCGAGCGGGTCCAGCTGTCCCCGGGCGAGCGCGCCGAGATCGTCGTCACCGTCCGCCCGGGCGAGCGGGTCGTGCTGCGCAGCTACCCGCCGGCGCTCGGCCTCGACCCGATCAACAGCCGGATCACCGGCGGGGACGACCGGTTCGACGTCCTCGAGCTGCGGGCGGCCGACCGGCTGACCCCGTCACCCGAGCCGGCCGCCACCCTCGCCGACCCGCCCCGCCTGGGCGTGGACGCGGCGGCGCCGGTAGCCCGCCGCTTCGAACTGGCCGGCACCAGCCAGATCAACGGCCTGACGATGGACATGAGCCGCATCGACTTCGGGGTCACCAAGGGCACGACCGAGGTCTGGGAGGTGATCAGCCCGTTCCCGAAGCCGCACAACTTCCACGTCCACGGCACCCAGTTCCAGGTGCTCTCGGTCGACGGCGCGGCTCCGCCCCCGCAGCTGGCCGGCTGGAAGGACACCGTCTACACCACGCCCGAGGTGCCGCTGCGGCTGGCGGTGCGGTTCAGCGAGTACGCCGACCGCGACGTCCCGTTCATGTACCACTGCCACCTGCTGCTGCACGAGGACAAGGGCATGATGGGCCAGTTCGTCGTCACCGAGCCCGGCCAGACCCCCGGCACCCCGCCGCACACGGACCACGACTGACCTTCACCAGCAGGATCCGGAACGCGGCTCGTAGCGAGGGCCGGCGAGGCCGATGCCGGCGTCGACCAGGGGTGACCGGCTCAGACCTGCGAGATCAGGGCTTGCCGGTGATCCCGCGTTCGAGGTGCAGCCCGAGTGCCACGGCCTGCTCCATGTGCAGCGGGGCGTCCGGCTGGGCCGGCGTGCCCCCGGCTCCGCCGGCCTCGTTCGAGACACCGACGTGCAGCCGCCGGTCACCGGGCAGGCGGATGTCGACCAGGTGGCGGACGTTCCCGTTCCGGACGTGCGTGACGACCTTCATCGTCGCGCCGCTGGGTGCCTCGGTCTCGTCGCACATCCACTGGCCCTTGGGCGTGTCGAGGCAGGACCAGTTAAAACCGCCCCGCTGCGGGTCGGTGTACCGACCGTCGGAGGTGATGACCATCGCCTCCAGGCGGCCCCGGCGGCCGTCGTTGAGCAGGCCCGACCAGGCCCGGACGAACACCGCACCGTCCCGGCCGAGGTCGAAGTCGTGGTGCGGGCCTCGGCCGTCCGGCGGGTCGGGGAGCCAGCGCGCCTCCGGGACCTCCCTCCGGAGCGCCTCGTGCAGCATCTCGCTCAGCCGCTGGGCGGCCACCCCGGCCGAGGTCTCGCTGTCGAACGCGGGGCCGAATCGGGGG
>JAEYGD010000071.1 GCA_023402505.1 Actinomycetes bacterium | reverse complement strand
CCGCATGTGCGCCCCCGCTCGCCCCCTTCGCCCCCCGCATGCGCGCCCTGCCGCCGCCCCTGCCCCGCCGCAGCTCCGCGCCCCGCCCGTCGGCCAGCAATCTCGGGGAAGTTGCTGCCTCCCGCGTCGACGAGGCAGCAACTTCCCCGAAGCTGCTCCGCCCAGGCGGCTGGCCGGGCGGACGAGCGAGCGGCCGGGCGGGCGAGCGGACGGGCGGACGGGCGGGCGGGCAGCCGGACGGGCGGGTGGTTATCCACAGGGGCAGACGCGGACGGTCGGGGTCGTCCAGGGTGGACGGATGCCGGTTCCTCCTCGACGACCCGCCCGCCTGCGGGGGCAGATCTTCCGTGGCTCCCAGGCCGTGTCCCAGGGGCTGCTCACCCGCGCCGAGCTCCGCAGCAGCGCGTGGCAGCACCTCTTCAAGGACGTGTACGCCGACGCGCGGCTCACCGTGTCGCACCCGGCGCGCTGCGCGGCGGCGGCGCGGTGGTTGATCCCGTCCGGCGGGGCGATCGCCGGGCGGAGTGCCGCGGCCCTGTTCGGAGCCGGACATGTCGGGACGCGTGAACCGCTCGACGTCCTGGTGCCCACCGCCCGCCGGTTCGGTCCGGTCGCCGGCCTGGCCGTGCACACCGCCGTCCTGCCCGGCACCGACGTGGTCCTGCGGTCGGGTGTTCCGGTCACCACGCCCGAGCGCACCTGCTGGGATCTCGCGCAGTGGCTGCGGGTGGACGACGCCGTCGCCTTGGTCGACGTTCTCGTCCGCCGGCGGCTCGTCGATCCCGCTCGCCTGCGCGAGCGGGCACTCCGGCGCACCGGAGAGCGCGGCTGGCGGCGGATGCTCCAGGTCGCCGACCTGACCGACGGCGGCGCGGAGTCACCGCCCGAGTCCCGCCTCCGGGTCCGGCTCGTCCTCGCCGGCCTGCCCGCCCCGGTCACCCAGTTCGTCGTCGAACGCGGCGGCGCCTTCGTCGCCCGGCTCGACCTCGCCTGGCCGCTGTGGAAGATCGCGATCGAGTACGACGGCATCTGGCACCACGACCCGGAGCAGCTCCACCGCGACCGGCGCCGCCTCAACCGGCTCGTCGGCGACGACTGGATCGTCCTGCACCTGACCTCGAAGCGGTTCGCGACCGATTTCGACGGCTTCCTCGCCGAGGTGCGCCACGCCATCCGTACGCGCAAGCGGAGCTGACCGTCGAGGCCGCCGCACAACATCGGGGAAAGTGCTGCCTCCCCACCCCGATCGCGCAAGCGGAGCTGACCGTCCGGACCGCCGCACAACATCGGGGAAAGTGCTGCCTCCCCACCCCGATGAGGCAGCACTTTCCCCGAAAGTGCTGCCGAGCGCCGCCGCGCGGGGTGGGCGCGGGGTGCGGGGTGCGGGTGGGTGGGCGCGGGGCGGCGGCGGGGCGGGTGGACGGGCATGATGGGGGCGTGATCGCGCGGTTCAAGGATCTCTGTCTGGATGCGGCGGACGCCCGGGTGCTCGGCGAATTCTGGGGGCGGGTGCTCGACGGGAAGGTGGTGGACGCCGGTGATGGCGACACCCGCGTCGACCCCCGAGCGGCCCGGTCCGGCGCCGAGTCGATCTGGGTGAACCGGGTGCCCGAGCCGCGTACCGGCAAGACCCGCGTACACCTGGATCTGCGGCTGGCCGGCGCGGACCCGGCGCCGCTGCTGGCGGCGGGGGCGCGACTGGTCCGCGAGCCGGACGCGGAGATCGAGTGGTGGGTGCTCGCCGACCCGGACGGCAACGAGTTCTGCGCTTTCGCCGCCGGGCCCGGCACCCGGCCCGGGCCGATCGAGCTCGTGGTGGACTGTGCCGAGCCGGAGCGACTGGCGCGCTGGTGGGCGGGCGTGCTCGGTGGCGAGGTGGAGACGACCGGCTGGGACGCGGCCTCGCTGATCGGCGCGGCCGGTTTCCCGTGGGACGAGTGGGTTTTCGACCCGGTGCCGGAGCGCAAGACGGTCAAGAACCGGATGCACTGGGACGTCGACCTGCTCGACCCGGAGCCGGCCGCGCTGATCCGGGCCGGCGCCACGCTGCTGCGTGAGCCGACCGACGGCGCCCGGTGGTGGGTGCTGGCCGACCCGGAGGGCAACGAGTTCTGCGCCTTCCCGCCGCGTCCCACCGAGTGAGCGGGCGGTTACCCAGCGCCCACCAGGTGGACTAGCGTTTACCTGCGCGTTCGCCGTCGACGTCGACACGCCTCGGCCGACCCCGGCCCGCCCGATCGGTTGGTTCTCGCGGGAACTCCCTCCGCCGCCGCCCCGGTTGGGCAGGATCGTCCCCAACGAGGAGGTGCCGTCGTGCAGGACACCCGCGCTCTCGCCCTGACGTTCGAGGTGAGCGGCCTGCCACCGGTCAAGACCGAGGCGCTGTCCATCTTCGCCGCCGGGCACCGGCAGGCGACGAGGGTCCGCGCTCTCCTCCAGGCGGCCTGCACGGCGGCCCAGCAGACCGGCTGGACCCCGCTGTCCGGGCCGGTCGAGGTGGACCTCGTGCTGCGCTGCCCGCCGGGGCACCGCACCTCCGACGCGAGCACCCTGCTCGGCGGGGTGTGCGCGGTGCTCCAGGACAAGAAGCGGGTGAGCAGCATCGGCCTGGCCCACCTCGGCGTCCTGGTGGACGTCGCCCTCTACGACGACGACCGGCAGATCCGGAAGTTGTCGTACACGGAGGAGCCGGCGGAGGACTTCTCGTACCAGGTACGGGTGACCGCCGTACCGGCCGCGGTTTGACCGACCGCCGGGGTGGGGTACCGCGGTCGCCGAGGAAGGGAGCGCCGATGTCGGAGCCACACGTCACGCTGGACCCTCGCGGGCTGGATCCTGTGCAGCAGAAGCTGCGCGGCCCGCTGGAGGACCAGCTGACCTCGGCGCTGCAGGCCGCCACCGAACGGGTGCGGGCCAGCTACGCCGGCGAACCGGTCGAGCAGGTCTGCCAGCGGCTGCTGGACGAGACCCGGGCCGGTCTGCACCCCGACATCGCGGCGGGCTTCACTCCGGACATGGAGGAGTTCTGCCGGGTGGCCGTGGCGATCGTGCGTGGCGCGAACACCTGACGCCCGTTCGTTCCCCGGCAGGCCCGCGCAGCGGTCGATCGACCGGCACGCTGTCGAGCTGCCCGCGTTGGCGGGCAGCGGTCACGCCGCGACCCGTCGTACCCGCCGGCCACCGGATGTCGCGGCGAGTTCGGCTGCGTAGTCGCTGACCAGGGCGGACAGCCGGTAGCCGGCCGGTTCGTCCCGGTACACCAGGTGCGCGTCGACCAGATCCTCCAGGGCGTGCCACACCCGCTCGGCAGGGAGGCCGAGCCGCGCCGCCGTCCGGTCGGGGGTGGCCGCCGCCTCGGGTGACTCACCGAGCAGCGCGAGCATCCGGCCGGCCACCTCGTCGGCGGAGCGCACCGCGGCGATGGCGGCGGCGAGGCTCGCCCGCACCGACAGGTCGCCGAAAGCCAGCAGGTCCAGCCGGGCCGGCCCGTCACCCGCCCGGTCGACCAGTGCCGCGAGCGGCAGGTCCGGCCGGGTGGTCAGCCGCGACGCCGCGATCCGCAGGGCCAGCACCGAGCCTGCGCAGAGCCGGATCAGCTCGGCGGTGACGGCGGGCTCCGCGTCCAGCCGGTCGCCACCGACGTACGCCGTGAGCAGTTCCCGCGCTGCGGCGGCGGGAAGTGGCCGCAGTGCGACCGCGGCGACCCCGTCAAGTCCGGGCTGCTGCCGCTGTCCCACGAGGATCAGAGCGGGGCCCGGTCCGGCCGGAACGAGCGGGCGCACCTGCTCAGCTCCGGTGATGCCGTCGACCAGCAGCAGGATCCGCCGGCCGGCGACCCGGGTGCGGTACCAACCGGCCCGCTCGTCCACCTCCTCGGGCACGTCAGCGGCGGGCACCCCGAGGGCCCGTAGCACCCGACCGAGCACCTCGGCGGCGGTCGCCGACGGCCGGGACCGCAGGTCGACGAAGACCTGTCCGTCCGGGAAGTCGGCGGCCACCGCATGCGCCGCGCGTACCGCCAGCGCCGTCCGCCCGCTGCCGGCCGGCCCGGCGATCACCACGGCGGCCGGCGGCCTGCCGCGCACGGCCGCGACCACGTCCGCCACCTCCCGGGTACGCCCGACGAAGGTGGTGAGGTCCGCCGGCAGTTCCCGGGGTACGACGGGCAGCCAGCCATGTTGCGCGCCGGCCGGCTGGTCCGGGCTGTCACCGCCGTCGAGTGATCGGTCGAGCATGGCCCGGTGCAGCGCGGCCAGTTCCTCTCCCGGCTCGATGCCGAGTTGGTCGTCGAGGGCGGCGCGCGCGTCCCGGTACGCGGTCAGCGCCGCCGGGACGTCCCCGCACCGGTAGAGGGCGACCATCAACTGCCCCCAGGCGCGTTCCCGCAGTGGGTGCGCGGAAAGGTGGCGACGCAGGTCGCCGAGCAGGTCACCGTGCTCCCCGCTGGCCAGCCGCGCCTGCGCCCACTCCTCGAACACCTGGAGACGCTGCTCGTCGAGGCTGGCCCAGTGGCCGTCCAGCGCCGGCGTCGAGGGCAGCCCGTCACCAGCCGGCCCTCGCCACAGGCTCAGCGCGGCGGTCAGATCTGCTGTCGCGGACTGATGCTTTCCGGCGGTGATGCCGGCGCGGCCCTCGCTGGCCAGCCGCTGGAACCGGTCGACGTCCAGCTCGTCGACGGCCAGGCCCAGCTCGTACGCGTTGGGGCGGGCGATCAACCGGTCACCGAGCACCTTGCGCAGCCGCATCGCGTGCGACCGCAGGTTGGCCACGGCGGACGGCGGCGGTGCGTCACCCCAGGCCGCTTCGGACAGCAGGCTCAGCGACACCGGCCGGTTCGCGGCCAGGGCCAGAGCGGCGAGAATGGCGCGTCGCTTCAGCGATCCGGGTGTGACGTCGACACCCTCGACGAGCAGTTGCATCCGGCCGAGTAGCCTGAGGTCCACCTGCATGTCGTCGCCCCCCGTCGAGCCTCTGAGCGCGCCCAGGCTATGTGCCGGTTGCAGACAGCAACAAGACGCATCGACATGCGGAGATGGTGACGAATCTCAATGCATCGTATCGGCGTGTCGGTGTAACGACTTGATGGTCGAAAACGCTGGACCAGCATTGCCTTGCGCTTAGACGCACTCTCGTCGCTCACATGATGACGGACAGCGTTTGATCATATTGCGGTGAGCGCCGTTGAGATCCCGAGCAGTTCGGCAAGTGGATGGGCAGCTGGTCCTTCCGGGTTACGCCGGCTGTGTCGCCCGTCGCAGACGAGCGCACCCTTGGCGTGCGACCGCCAACGGGGCCACCTCTGGTTGCCGCAGCATATAGGCGGCGAGTTCCTCGGCCACCGCTCCCGCTCCGCAACTCGTCAACGCAGCGGCCGCCATCTCGTTTGCACCCGGTGGCAGATCCGCGTCCCCGAAGGCGGGCAGTAGTAGCAAGAGGCGAGCATGCGGCTCGACGATCCCGCTCGGCTCACCGAAGAAGCTTGCGGCGGCCATGAGCTCCGGCCAGCTCAGCCCCGGCCGAAGCTCGTGTCCTCCCACCGTCGCCAGATCCAGCTTGGACTTTCGGCCAGGCCGACTCAAAACATACTCCGTGCTGTTGTCGTCCGGCTCATTCCAATAGACCAAATCGATTTCGTACCCGTCGCGTAGACCGATCCGAAACACCGGCCACTCCTCAGGATCGGTCAGGCGATCGAAGTATTCCAAGCAGTCCGCCACGTCAACCGTGAAAGCCTCGGTGACCAAAGAATCTCGGTGGGGCGCCATCGCGCTTCGTTGAGACTGGTGATCGATTCGTCACCCTCACCGATCATTATCGCATTCGCCTTTGCGAGCGCACGCAACTTGTCCATGCGGTCTGACTTCGCGGCCATCAACCGCTCGAACGAATCCCGCGCCTCACTCCTTGACAACTGTCCCAGTGGACCACGATAGGAGGGAACGTATGGGCAGTAATCATCCCACTTCATCGTCATCGAATCACAATCCCCGAGACCTGCTCTTTCCAATGCTCGTCGCAGTGGGCCCGTCGGCCCGCCAAGATCCGGTAGACGATGGTGTCGTTGTGGTTGCCGGGTTGTGGGTCGCCGAGGGCGACGACGAGGCGGGTGTGGGCGTCGATGACTCGGTGAGCGGCGGAGTGCGACACCCCGAACAGGGGACCGATCTGGCGCGTGGTCAGGTTCGTCCGCCAGTAGGCGGCGACCAGCAGTACCCGATCAGCGAGGTCAAGCGACCACTGCCGGCCCGGTCGACCGTCGGCGATCGCGTCCCCGCCACACGGTCGGCGACCAGCCGGACCAGCCTGCGGAACTGGGCGGGCTGCAGCCCGGTGAACGGGAAGATCCACTCCGGGCGAGCCGCCGGGATCACCTGCACCCCGACATGATCCACCATGGACGCCCGACCGAGTTACGAGGCGTCCCCTTAGACTCCAAGACGTTGCCGGCGGCAATCAGCCCTCTGAACACCACCGACCCCGCCTGACAGGCAGGGTCGGTGGTGTTCCCGGTTAATCGAGGATCGTCACCTCAAAGCGGTCTACGTCACCTCTTTGAACATCGTATCGCTGGGCCCTCTCGAGTACCTGCTTGATACCCTCGAAGTCTTTCTCTCCCATGGCACGCCTACTGACGGACGCATGGGTCCATCGAAGGAGCAGCGGACGCTCCACATCGAAGCTGAGCCGATCCCAGAGTGCGTCGAGATTCTTGCCGTAGTACGGCCCCAGGTCCAGGAGCCGCGCAATTTCGACATGGAAATCGACAGCACTGCCAATTTTTCGACCATCCAGTTCGACGATCATTTCACTTCCAGTTGGGGAGCTGATAGAAGGAGCTGTAGTGGTCTGCCGTTACGAACGCCAATCCGTCGTTCGACCATACCAGGCGGTTGCCAGGCTGTTTCGCGCGGCTCATTGTGTTGGAAAGCCCGACATCCGCTTCGTAGTAGACACGGCCAGGCGCGGTGGGCAGCAAGCGGGTGGAGTTCTCATAGATGTCGCCGCCAATCTGCGCGCCGGGAACGGAGTTGTTGAGTGCCTTTCCTGGTTTGTATCCCGCCGCATACGCTACGTCCTTCGTGACATAGTGGGATGGCAGGCTCCCGGTGGTTCGCAGGGAATCGATGAGGGGATTCGCCTGCTCGGCGACTCGGAGTTGAGCAACGTACCTGGAATGAGCGGCGGCGTTGACCGCCCCCGAGTCAGCCTTCCGCGCACCGCCGAGTTTGCTGAGAAGTCGTCCACCCCCGAACAGCGTCACGCCGTCGAAGACGGCTCGCCCCGCCATGCGGTCGAGTCGTCCAGCCCGGTAATCCTCCTCGTATGGCTGCTTGAAGGCCTCCCACAGCGCCTTGGGGTTCTTGACCATGTCTCCGCGAGCCTCGGCTCGCGCCTTGGTCTCCTCCCGCGTCTGCTCGCTAACGAACGGGCTACTTCCGATGAAGAAGTCGTACGACAGCTGCTTGAACCCGGTCAGCGCCTCACTGCCTGCGTCCACAAACCCGCCGCCCATACCAGCCAGGTTGTCGACGAATTCGTCCCAGGTATGGCCGTCGATCTCGATGGCGCTGACGGGGTTCCCTCCACCGAACGCGTAGCGGTTGCCGGTCCACGGGTTGAGGCCGAGGCTCATGTCGTCCAGAGCGCCGTTGTAGTTGTCTCTGGTGAGGAAGCGGTTGAGGCCAGGGCTGTAGTCGCGGAAGCCCATGTCGTACGACTCGGAGGCCTGGTCCCACCGCTTGGCGTTGAACCGGTAGGCGTTGTAGGGCTCCTTGGTCGGGTCCGCGGCGTCCGGCTTGTCGATGCCGGTGAACTCCGCCTCGTTGTTCTTGCCGTACGCGGTGTAGCCGTACGTGGCCTTGGTGTTGCCCGCGTTGTCGGTCAGCTGCTCGACGTCGGTGTGCGGGTTGTACCCGTAGTACGCCTCCTCCTCGGCCCCGTCGTCCTTGTGGGTGATCTGCGACAGCCGCTGACCCCATGGCGAGTACTGGTAGGACTTGGTGAGCTTGCCGGCCACCTCCTCGTCCAGGACCTCGGACGACAGGCCCAGGTAGTTGAAGGTTGTCGTCTTCTGCTTCGTCCCACCGGCGTCGGTCGTCTTCGTCGCCGTCCGGTCCAGCGGGTCGAAGGTGTACTTCGTGACCGTGGTGCCGGTGCCGACCTTCTTGCGGTTCTCCACGACGTGGTCGAACCCGTCGTACAGGTTCTTCTCGATCACCACACCCGCCGACGTCACCGTGTCCAGCCGGCCGAACGGGTCGTAGTTGTAGGAGGCGGTTGCCCCGCCCGCCGTCGCAGTCAGCAGTCGGTTGCGGTCGTAGTTGAACGTTGTCCGGGCACTCTTGATCGTCTGTTCGATGACGTTGTTGTTGGCGTCGTGGATGTAGGTTTCCGTGTCGGCGCCGTCACCGGTCCTGGCCAGTTGCGCGAGGCGGTCACGCGGATCGTAGGAATAGTCGCTGGTCGTGTTCAGGTACGCCGAGTTGTTGTCGGCGTTCATCTTCTTCGCGACGTCCCGCGTGCGGTTGCCGTTCAGGTCGTAGGTGAAGGTGTGCTCCGACACCAGCGTCCCGTTCGACTTCTTCTCGATCTGGGTTCGTAGCAGGCCGTCGAGGTAGTAGGAGTAGTCGACGGTGTTGCCGTTGCCCTTGGTCTCCTTCTT
The DNA here is from genome assembly GCA_023402505.1 of Actinomycetes bacterium. GTDB lineage: Bacteria > Actinomycetota > Actinomycetes > Mycobacteriales > Micromonosporaceae > Micromonospora. Next base: position 8,843 of record JAEYGD010000071.1, on the reverse strand, counting down.
CTTCTCACCCCGGTCGGTGTAGGTGAAGGTGGTCGTCGTCTTCCCGGGATCGGTGGCGGACTTGCCGTTGACCACCGTCGACACCAGGTCACGCTCGTCGTAGCCGTAGCTGGCGTACTGCTTGTCGTGCTTGGTGGTCAGCGGTGCGCTGTTCTCGTTGTAGGTGAACTCGGTGCTGTTCTTGACCGTCCCCGACTTCCGCTCGATCACCTTGTCGACCTGGTTCAGGCCGGTGTAGGTAACCGAGTACGTGTCGACCCGGGCGCCGGGCGACGAGTCGGTGATGGTTTCCAGGTTGCCGTTCGGGTCGTACCGATAGGAGTAGTCGACCTTCTCGTTGTCGGTCTCCCCGGTGTTGTCCCGGACCGCCTTCACCGCGTCCGCCACGACCGTGCCGCTCGCCTGGTCGGACAGGGACACCTTGTGGCTGTTGCCCTCGGTGAGGCTGTACGAGCCGAGGCTCACCCACGTCCCGGCGTTGGCGGTCTGGTTGACCGTCTTCACCGTGTCCCCGCCACCGTGCTTGACGGTGTAGCGGGCGTCGGTGGCGGCGCCGGAGACCTGCGGGTAGCGGGCGAACACCTCGTACGTGCCGGCCTGCGGCACGTTGAGCTGCCAGGTGACGCTGTTGGCGCCGGTGCCCGCCGGCCGGGTCAGATAGTTCGGGCCGTACTTGTTGCCGGCCGTGGTCGCGGCGGTCCAGGTGCCGGTGGTGGTGACGTTGTTGAAGTCGGAGTTGTCGACCAGGACCACCTGCTTGCCGACCGGCACGCCGTCATCCGCCCGGGACGCCAGCTTGCCGTCCGGGAAGTACGACCAGGTCATTGTCCGGTTCGCCGACCCACCCGCGGACTTCACCGTCCGCTCGGTCTGCCCGCCGAGCTTGTTGTAGTCGTACGTGGTGACGATGTCCCACGGATCGCTGCTGGACTCCGTCCAGCCGTTGTCGAAATACGTGTACGTCGTGTCGTTACGGACCGACTCCCCCGCCGACGGCGGCATGCTGACCTTCGCCAGTCGACCGACGTCGTCGTAGTGGTAGGTCGTGACGTCCGCGGTCTTGTAACGGGCGTCGTCCTTGTCGTACGCGGTGCGGGTCTCCTTCACCCGGTTCAGCTCGTCGTAGACGTTGACCGTGGCGAAGTCATCCGGGTCGTCGGTGGTGGCGACACCCCGCGGGCTGATCACCCGCGTCTGGTTACCGACCTCGTCGTACTCGTACTTCGTGACCCGGTAGGTGAGGACGCCGTTGTCGTTCTTGTGCGGCACCTTCACCTCGGTCGGCTTGCCCCGCCGGTCGAGAACGACCTCCGTGGTGTTACCGAGCTGGTCGGTGGTCGCGGTGACCAGACCGTCCCGGTCGTAGCGGGTGGTGACGAATTTGCCCAGAGCGTCGGTGGTCTTGACGACGCGGTGGGCGGCGTCGTAGTCGAGCTGGGTCGTGTAGTCGGCAGGGTCCGTCGTGGCGTTCTTGCGGGGATCGACGACCTTCTTGACGTTGCCGACGTTGTCGTACTCGTACGTGATCTTCTGGCCCTTCGCGTTGGTCACGCTGGTGAGCTGGTAGATCTCGTCGTACGCGTTGGTGGTGACGAAGTCGCCGGCCTCCGGGCTCAGGTTGCCCTTCGGCTCCGTGGTCGTCTTCAGGTTGCCGACCTTGTCGTAGGTGAACGACGTCTTCCGCTCCGGGTCACCGGCCTGGTCGACCGGCGCGAGCGTGTGATCGAGCTGGTCGGCCTGGTCGTACGACGCGACGGTGAACGCCCCGTTCGGGGCGTACGACTTCACGACGTTGTCGTTCAGGTCGTACTCCGGAGCCGGGGTGACGATGAAGTCGCCGGAGTCCTGGTCCTTCGGCACCCGGTTCTCCAGCGGGCGGCCGAACGTGTCGTACTCCTGCGACGTCACCTTGTCGTACGCGTCGGTGACCGTCTTGACCTGGCCCCGCACGTCGTAGACGAACTCTGTCTCCTTGAGCTTCGCGTCGACGATCTTCCGCGGGTAGCCGTTGGCGTCGAACAGGTCGTACTTGGTGGTGTTGCCGTTGGCGTCGGTCGCCGTGAGCGTCTGCCCGTACGCGTCGTACGTGTAAAGGGTCCTGTAGTCGTCCGGGTTCGCCGTGGTGTTGCCGATCGGGTCGACCACCCAGGCCAGGTCACCGTCGGCCTCGTAACCGAAGGTGTGCTTGCGCCCCTCCGGGCTGGTCTTCTCAATCAGGTCGGCGACGTAGCCGTTGAGCTGGCGCTGGTAGGTCAGCACCGTGCCGGACGTGCCGTTCTTGACCGCCTCCGCGTCCTTGATCTCGGTCGGGTAGCCGGTCTTGGCGTCGTACGCCCAGGTCGAGACCGCGCCGTTGGCCTCCTCCAGCCGGATGACGTTGTGGTCGTCGTCCCAGCCGAGCTTGGTGGTCTCGTTCTTGGCGTTGGTGGTCTGGACCGGGCGGCCGTAGCCGTCCATCTGGTACGCGGTCGCGTGGTTCTCCGCGTCCCTGACGGTGGTGTGGATGGCCTTGCCCTGCGGGCCGTCCGGGTCGACGTAGGCGAACTGCGTCGCGTGGCCCAGCCGGTCGGTGTAGGTCTTGGTCGTCCAGTGCCACGTCGGGTCGTCACCGGCCGACGGGTAGTGGTAGGTCAGGTTGGTGGCGTTGCCCCGCGGGTCGGTGACCTTGACCAGCTTGACGTTCTTGTTGCCCTGGGTCATGTCGTAGGCGAACTTGAACGTCTTCGGCGCACCGTTCGTGGAGCCGGCGCCGTCGACCAGCTCACCCAGCAGGCCCTTGTCCGTGTAGGTGAAGGTGAGCTTGCGGCCCGAGATGTCGGTGATCTGCGCGATCTTGTCGATGATGTGCGGGTTGGTCAGGTTGGTGCCGGACTTCCGCGTCCAGGTCGTGTCGTCGATGTAGCTGAACGCCTGACCCTTGACGTGGTAGCCGACGGTGAGGGTCTCGCGCCCGGCCGGGTCGGTGATGTACCGGAGGAACTTCGTCGGCTTGTTGTTGCTCTTGCGCTCCTCGTAGGTGAACACCATCTCGTTGCCGTTGTTGTCCACCACGCTGGACAGGAAGCCCTCACAGTCGAAGAAGAACTTCGTGCGGTCCGGCTTGGTGAGCACCCAGGCGCGCCGCTCCTGCGTGTTCGGCTTGCACTGCACCGGGCTGTGCTTCTGCAGGTACAGGTGCACGCCCTTCGGGCTCGTCCACTCGTTGGCCGCCGCGTCCCAGGTGAACCAGTGGCTGGTGCCGTCGCCGTCGGTCAGCGTGACCTTCGTCGGGTTCGGGTTGGGGTGGAAGTCCAGCGCGGTGCCCAGCCGCATCAGCGACGACGCCTGCAGCGACCATCCGTAGCCGGCGACCGTGTCGGAAGTGTCCAGCGAGTTGTACGCCAGCCGTACGAAGGTCGACAGACCCCGCGACGGGTTGGTGAACGCGTTGTACGACCAGACCGTGTTGCCGGCGTACAGGTTGTTCATCACCGTGCTGCCGGCGCCGGTGTTCTTACCCGCGTAGGAGTAGAACTTCTCCAGGCCGAGCTGGTCGGAGGTCGGCTCCTCGACCGCGACGTTCTGCGGCAGCGCCTTGATCGGCGTGGTCTCCGACAACTTCTTGCCGGTGAGCTTGTTGCGCAGCTCCCACTGCAGGACGTAGGGCGTGCGCTTGCTGCCCTCCGTCGACGACGGCGGGGCCTTCACCTGCGCGGCGACGTCCACCGTGCCGCCGGCCGGGACGTTCTTCGGCAGCGGGGTACGCAGCTCGAAACTCGCGTCGGCGCCGTCGGTGACGCCGTCGGCGCGCTTCCAGTCGTACGACAGCTCCCAGTCGTTGGTGCTCCACGCCGCGAGGGTCGGGTTCGACACGGTCACCGGCAGCGTGTACGTGGTGTTGGGCGTGAGAACCTGCGGCGTCGAGGCAGCGTAGTACGTCGACTCGGCGGTCTGCTCGAGGTAGGTGACCTCCAGCGTCGGCCGCAGCATCGGCTCGGCGCCCTCGGAGGAGAGCAGCATCGCCCGGGCGGTCTGGTTGACCTCGTCGCGCTGGCGCAGCAGCAGGCCGTAGTTGCTGGCCGGGGTCTTCACCCAGCCGTCGACGGCGGCGGTGACGTCCCAGGTCTCCCACTCCGGGTCGTTGGTGAACCCGTTGAAGCTGGCCTTCCACGCGGTGTCGTAGTCACCGCCCGGCGTGGTCCACGCATTCACCCCGTCGTAGGTGTTCCAGGTGGCCTTCGTCTCGTTGAAGGCGCGCTTCAGCTTGTGGACGTCGACGTACTCGTCGGTGTCCGTGCCCGGGAACAGGCCGTTGTTGTACATCCGCAGTGCGGCCCCGACGACCCGCGCGTCGGTCGGGATGCCGCTCAGCGTCGGAAACTTGACCAGGCCCCGTGAGTCCCCGTAGTACGGCGAGTTGTTACCCGGGCTGACGTACGGGTCGCCGTCGTAGACGTCGACGTTCTCCGTCGGCCGTGCCGCCGACAGGGTCGTGTCGATGACGCCGTTCGTGCCGGTCGCGTCGGTGGCCGCGGTGCGGTAGATCCGGGTGATCTGGCCGGCCTTGGGAAGCATCGCCGGTTGGGTCGGCCCACCGACGAGCTGCCCGTCGCGGGTCTTGACCGCGACCATGTAGTAGAAGAACTTGCGCGCCATCGGGTTGGTGTTGTCGGCCGCCGTCGGCTCCGCGGTGGTGTCCTGGTAGGTACGCGTGCCCGACGACACCGGCGCGACGAGGGTGGCCGCCGACGGTGTGAAGTTCTGGTGCACGCTGCGGTGCACCTGGTACTCGACGATGTCGTCACCGGTCGCCGTCGACGGGTCGACGTACGCGGGCCAGGTCAGCACCGCGCCGGTCGAGGTGATCGTGGTCGGCGGGTCGACCGACACGCCCGGCCGGCCGTAGGTGACGACCAGCTTCGGCAGGTTGTAGTCCCGCCGGTCGTTCGCGTACGCGTACTCCGACGCCTCGTAGATCGGGCCGCCGCGGTTCTTGGTGGCCTCGTCCAGGGCCTTGATCATGAAGCCGTGGTTCGACTGTGTCCCGTTCTTCCACTCCTGCACCAGGTTGCGGACCGGGAACGAGGTCCACACGCCTGATTTGGCGTTCTTCTTGACCGCGCCGGCCTTGGTGAAGCGCACCGCGTCGGCGTTCGCCGACGTGCCCGGCACACCGTTGAGGACCACCCGGCCGGTGGTGCCGGCCACGAACGGGTGGGTGCCGAGGGTGACCCACTTGCCGGCGCTGTCCGGCGTCGTCTGGTCGACGGTGTAGGCCGTCGAACCGCCGCTGTGGTGCACCGTGTACTTCGCGTTCGCGGGCCGGTCGGAGGCGCCGACGTAGTGCACCTCGACCTGGTAGTCACCGGACTCGGTGAGGGTGGGCACCCACGTGTGGGTGTCCGACGAACTGCTGCTGCCGTGGTAGCGGTAGTCGCCGTTGACCGCCTTCGGGGTCAGCGTGGCGTTGCCGGAGTACGGCCACGAGCCGACCACCGACGTGCCGGAGTCGCCGTCGTCCCTGGTCACCACGTTGCCCGCCGGGGCGCCCGCGATGTTGCCGTTCATGTTGGCCCAGGTGGCGCTCTCCTCGGACCAGGCCGTGGTGACCCGCCGCGCCTCCATCGGCACGTCGTAGGCCCACTGGGTGTGGGTCTGCGAGTAGTACAGCTGCAACTGGGCGTCGTCGATCGGGGTGTTGTCCGGGATGGTGTCGAGGTTGAACTTCAGCAGCGACCGCCAGGTGTGGGTCGCCTCGGTACCAACCTTCAGCTGGTACGTGTCGTTGTAGTTCTTGGTCGTGTTGCCCGAGTAGATCTGCACGTCCTGCGCGTCGGTCGGGACGGGCTGGATCTTGATCGTCGGATCGATGACGACCGGGTACACGCGCGCCGGGTCGGCCAGCCAGCCAGCGTCGGCGGTCACCGTGATCGTCGAGGTGCTGCCGGAGCGGGTGACCGTCTGGGTGACCCGGTCGCTCCACACCTTGCCGTGCGGGGAGGACTTGTCGTCCTTGTCGTCGTACATGAACGGCGCCGGCATCACGAAGACCGGCTCACCGCCGCCCGCCCGCACGAACGCGACCGAACCGTCCTTCCGCTGCTGCGCGGTCAGGCCGCCGGTCTCCAGGGTGAACGTGTACGACGCCGGCCCGCTCGGCGCCCTGCGCAGGACGATCTTCTCCTTGAGCGCGGTCGCCGTGACGTCGTACACGACGTCGGCGCCGCCGGCGATGCCCGGATAGGTGACGGTGGAGCCACTGACCCTCGGCGTCACCTGCTTCGCCGCACCGGCCAGGCCCAGCTCGATGCTGCGCCCGCCCCGTTCGAAGCGGACCAGCTCGTCGGAGCTGTCACCGAACAGGCTGGTGAAGGTGTTGGTCCGGTTGCCCTGGACGTAGCCCTTCTCGGTGGTCGGGCGGACCTTCGTGTCGATGGGTTGGAAGCGGCCCTTGGCGTCCTCGTAGTGCAGCGGCACCGCGGAGATCTCGGCCTGTGTCCGCCCGTCGGAGAGCTGGTAGACGCGGGCGTTCGCCGTCCGCTTGCCGGTCAGCTCCCGGACCCGCTTCTGCGGTGGCCACACCTTGGCCGGCAGCGGCGTCTCGTGGACCGTCAGCCCGGCGCTGACCACCTCGGGCTTCGGACGCTCGGAACCACCGTCGACCAGGTCCCGTGCGGCGCCGCCGATCCGCTCCAGCAGGCCCGGTCCGTCGCCGGAACTCGCTGCGTTGTCGGGTCGGTCATCGGGCAGCAGCTGTGTCCCGCCGACGGTGGTGGCCACCAGCGCGACCGCCAGGACCCCGATCAGCGGTCCCCGTAGTCTTCTCTTCACCCGTCACCCTCCGGTCAAGGGCCAATACGACGGGTAGAAGTTAGGGAGCGTCGATACACCGCGTGCTATTGACGAGATAGCCACGTGTCGGCGCCCACCGCCCCGGGTCCGCGGGCCGGAGCAGGCACGGCGGAGCCGACCCGACCGGGTGGCCGAGCCGGCTCAACGCATCGGTGCGTACCGCGGCGGCGGGACAGACGCCCGCGGCGACGCTGGTGAAAGAAGCGGGTCAGGGCCGGGTCCGCAACTCCCCGGCCCTGACGCCAGCCGTCCGGTGTGTGGTAGCGGACGTCGCCGTGGTGCCGCGCGGGCGTGGCACGTCGCCCACGCCGCGCCACCACAGCGAGTCGGCCCGCCTGCACTCAGCTCCACGGTGCCCAACTACCGGACTCGGCGCGCCCCCGACTCACCCCGAAGAGGCGTGGGCGCCGGATCAGGTTAGGAGCGGTTCGCCAGACCGGACAAGGTGTGCGACACCCGTGGGAGCGTGATTGATGTCAAGCTGCAAAAGCGGCATGTCGGCGTAACACGGCGGCCGAAACCGACGCTGGTTGCCTCGAAGCGAGGACTGCGCGCGCCGCGGTTCAGTGGCGGCGGACGGTGAGGATGAGGTCGGCCACCAGGGCCGTCCAGCCGGTCTGGTGCCAGGCGCCCAAGCCGGCCCCGTTGTCGCCGTGGAAGTACTCGGGGAAGCAGATCAGGTCCCGCCAGTCCGGATGGGTCTGGAAGAGCTGCGCGGCGCCGTAGATCGGCCGCCGGCCCCAGCCGTCCCGGGTGAACAGCGAGATCAACCGCGTGGACAGGTCGTCGGCGATCTCGTCGAGGCTCCGCTTCACGCCCGAGCGGGTCGGGTACTCCACCTGCAGGTCGTCGCCGAAGAAGGCGGCGTAGTCGCGCAGCGCGCTGATCAGCAGGAAGTTTGTCGGCATCCAGATCGGGCCACGCCAGTTGGAGTTGCCGCCGAACAGGCCGCTGGTCGACTCCGCTGGCTCGTACCCGACGCAGAACTCCTGCCCGCCCAGGGTGACCGTGAACGGTTTGTCCAGGTGGGCGCGGGAGAGCGTACGCAGCCCGTACTCGGAGAGGAACTCGTCGGTGTCGAGCATCCGGGCCAGCAGCCGGACGATCTGCTCCGGGCCGACCATCGACAGCAGGCGCTGCTGGCGGCCGTCCGGGCCCAGCCGGCGCGCCCCGATCACGTCGGCGTACTCGGGGCGGTTGGTGAGGAACCAGCGCAGCCGGGCGCCCAGTTCGGGCAGCCGGTGCAGGGTCCGCGCGGTGAGCCGGGTGACCGCCGCCAGCGGCAGCAGCCCGACCACCGAACGCACCTTCAGCGGGACCTTCGAGCCGTCGGCCAGCCGCAGCACGTCGTGGAAGAACGCGTCCTCGTCGTCCCAGAGTCCCTGCTCGTACGCGGCGGCGGCGATGTACGCGAAGTGCTCGAAGAACTTCGTCGCGGTGTCCACCCAGGTGCGGTCGTGCTCGGCGAGGACGACGGCGATGTCCAGCAGGTTGAGCGCGTACATCGCCATCCAGCCGGTGCCGTCGGACTGCTCCAGCACCCCGGCGACCGGCAGCGCCGCCGACCGGTCGAACGGGCCGACGTTGTCCAGCCCGAGGAAGCCGCCCTCGAAGACGTTGTTGCCGCCGGTGTCCTTGCGGTTGACCCACCAGGTGAAGTTCATCAGCAGTTTCTGCATCACCCGGGCGAGGAAGGCGTGGTCGCGCCGCCCGTCGATCTCGAAGACCTTGAGCGCCGCCCAGGCGTGCACCGGCGGGTTCACGTCACCGAACGCCCACTCGTACGCCGGGATCTGCCCGTTGGGGTGCAGGTACCACTCCCGCAGCAGGAGCAGCAGCTGTTCCTTGGCGAAGCCGGGATCGACCCGGGCGATGCTCACGCAGTGGAACGCGAGGTCCCAGGCGGCGTACCAGGGGTACTCCCACGGGTCCGGCATGGAGATCACGTCGAAGCTGTTCATGTGCCACCAGGCGCTGTTGCGCCCGTGCCGGCGGCCGGCCGGCGGCGGCGC
>JAEYGD010000027.1 GCA_023402505.1 Actinomycetes bacterium | reverse complement strand
CCCCCGCAGCTGCCAGCTCGGCGGCCCGCTCGGCCGCGCCGTCCATGGTGTCGACCCGCTGGATCAGCGGGTTGGCCGCGCCGTCGAGGATCGCCCGACCGGCCTCGGCGTTGTTGCCGTCGAGGCGCACGACCAGCGGCTTGGTGGCCTTCTCGCCGCGCTGCTCCAGCAGCGCCAGCGCCTGCACGATGCCGTTGGCGACCGCGTCGCAGGCGGTGATGCCGCCGAAGACGTTCACGAAGACGCTCTTGACCGACGGGTCGGAGAGCACGATCTCCAGGCCGTTGGCCATCACCTCGGCGCTCGCGCCGCCGCCGATGTCGAGGAAGTTGGCCGGCTTGACGCCGCCGTGCCGCTCCCCGGCGTACGCGACCACGTCGAGGGTGGACATGACCAGACCCGCGCCGTTGCCGATGATGCCGACCTCACCGTCGAGCTTGACGTAGTTGAGGTCCTTCTCCTTGGCGGCCTGCTCCAGCGGGTCCACCGCGGCCTGGTCGACCAGCGCCTCGTGGTCCGGGTGCCGGAAGCCGGCGTTCTCGTCCAGGCTGATCTTGGCGTCCAGCAGCAGCAGCTCACCGCTGCCCGTCTTGGCGAGCGGGTTCACCTCGACCAGCGTCGCGTCCTCGGCGACGAAGGCCTTCCACAGGCCCACGGCGACCTCGACGACCTGGTCGGCGACCTCGGCCGGGAAGCCGGCGGCGGTGACGATCTCCCGCGCCTTGGCCTCGTCGACACCGGTGTTCGCGTCGATCGGGGCCTTGACGACCTTGTCCGGGGTCTCGGCGGCCACCTGCTCGATGTCCATGCCGCCCGCGACGCTGGCGATGCAGAGGAAGGTGCGGTTCGCCCGGTCCAGCAGGTAGGAGAAGTAGTACTCCTCGGCCACGTCCGCGGTCACGGTGATCATGACCTTGTGGAGGGTGTGACCCTTGATGTCCATGCCGAGGATGTCGGTGGCCCGGGCCACCGTCTCCTCCGCGCCCTCGGCGAGCTTCACACCGCCGGCCTTGCCCCGGCCGCCGACCTTCACCTGCGCCTTGACGACCACCCGACCGCCGAGGCGTTCGGCGATCGCGCGGGCCTCCTCCGGGGTCGTTGCGACGCCGCCGGCGAGCACGGGCAACCCGTGCCGCTCGAACAGGTCCCGCCCCTGGTACTCGTACAGGTCCACGATTGCGCGTCCCGTCCCGTCTCCGCGGCGCGCCGTCGCGCCGCCACCAGCGATATGGAAAACAGTTTGACGCCTGTCATCAGTTGAAACAGGCCATTGGGCGCAGCCTAGCGAGGTGGGCACCGCCGGCAACCGAGCGGGTGCGCGGTGTGCGGTAATGCACAACGGCCGGCGCGGACGTGGCCGTCAGTCTTCCGGGCGATGTTCGAACGGGTGCGTAACCCCCCGGAAGGGGCGTCGTTGAGTCAGGTGTCGGCGCGCTGGTTCAGCGCGGCGGCGGGAGACGGCCGATGCCCTGTCGGTCGAGGGGTGGCGGCGGGGCATCGTGCATAGAGGGGCCGGGCGTGTGAGGGGTGCGTCCGGCCCCTCCCCCTGTCCGGGTATTGGCACCGGCCGACGCGGTCTCCGCGGTCACACCGACCGGGACCGGCCCGCGCAGGTGGGCCCTCAGCCGACCGGCTGCGCCACGTTCTGCCGGACCCACTCCACGATCGACTGCGTGGTGGCGCCCGGCGTGAAGACCTTGGCGACCCCGAGTTTCGCCAGCTCCGGGATGTCCGCGTCGGGGATGATCCCGCCGCCGAACACGACGATGTCCCGGGCGTCCCGCTCGGCGAGCAGTTGGAGGACCCGGCGGAAGAGCGTCATGTGCGCCCCGGAGAGGACCGAGAGTCCGACCGCGTCAGCGTCCTCCTGGATCGCGGTCTCCACGATCTGTTCCGGGGTCTGGTGCAGACCGGTGTAGATGACCTCCATGCCGGCGTCCCGGAGGGCACGCGCGACCACCTTGGCGCCGCGGTCGTGGCCGTCCAGGCCCGGCTTGGCGACGACGACTCGAACACGAGAGCTCATCTGCGCATCCCTTTCACCGGCTCCGCGGCTTCACCTGAACGAACGGTAACCCGACGGGCCCGGGCCGGGAAATCGGGGCCGCGTCACACCCACCGGCCCGGACGCCGCTGCGTGGTGCGCCCGTGACGGAAAAGGTCTCGGTCGTCAAGCCGGACGACTCCGCCGTTCGGTCACGGTGCGCGACGAACGGGTGGTTTCGGGGGCACCTTCACCCTGCTGCAAGGCGTGACAATAAGGGACGCAATTGGACAGATTGCAGCACCAATTCGGCGGTGCGGCTTGTGACGGGCGTGGTGGTTGGCTAACGTGTCCACGGTTGTCATCAGGTCCATGGACGGGTGGCGACGCGGCCATCGGGCGTTCACCGCAGCGTCACGGAGGTTCGAGGGCCGCTTCGATACCCCGACAACGGAGGGTGTGCGTGCGCCAGCGCCTGTCGTCTGAGCCCGATCGATATCGCGGTCGCCGCCGCGTACCCACCCCGCCGCGGAGCCGCTACGCCGCCGTCGTCACCACCGCGTTCGTCGGTGCCGGCGGAGTCGCACTCCTGGCCGGCGCCCTGCCGGACGCCAAGAGCGTCAGCCCGTCGGTCCTCGACGAGCTGAAGGCCGCGTCCACGCTGAGCCAGGACGGCGCCGAGCGCGCCGACGCCGCGGAGCGCGCGTCACGTGGCAACGAGCGCGGCGGCACCGAGGCCGAGCCCGAGGTGTGGCTGCTCCCCCTGCAGGGCTACGACTTCAACTCCCCGTACGGCGTCCGCTGGGGCAAGCTGCACACCGGCGTCGACCTGGTCGCCACCGAGGGCACCCCCTACGTCGCCATCCACGACGGCACCGTGGAGAGGGCCGGCTGGTTCGGCGGCTACGGCTACACGGTGATCGTCCGCCACGCCGACGGCAGCGAGGCGATCTACGGGCACTCCTCGGCGCTGACCGTCAAGCAGGGCCAGCAGGTCAAGGCCGGCGACCAGCTCGGCCTGGTCGGCAACACCGGCCACTCCTACGGCTCCCACCTGCACCTGGAGATCCATGTCAAGGGCGAGCCGCTCGACCCGGTGCCCTGGCTCATGGAGCGCGGAGTGAACATCAAGCTCCAAACCGAGGCATACTACAGCGAGGTAGCCGCTTCCTGACGTCGCGTAACGCCCGATGACCGCCCGGATCGCACGATCCGGGCGGTTTTTCGTCGTGGGCGCGCCGGCAAAGTGACCCGAACCACGATCGCTACTGTGACGAGGACCACTCGAACCATGATCACTTTTCCGACCATTCAGGGACCTGGTCGGACATAGTCCCCACGCCCACTTCGGACCCGGTGCCGCCGTCCCGGTCCCCCTATCCGTCCTGCCCCGCGCCGACACCAGTATTTCGAGGTCACGTGCCCCTCGATCAGTGAAGGTCCGCAGTGCAGGACGACACCCCGAACGAGAACATCGCCCCCGCCCGGCACCGCAGGCGGGCCGGCACCCGTACCCGGGTGCTGGTGACCGCCGCGGTCGCGGTGGCCGGGCTCGGCCTCGGCGGCATCGCCGTCGCCGCCGCCGGCAACGACGACGACGCCGTGCCGGCCGCGGCCACGATCGACGCCCAGGCGCGCGCCGAGGCCGCCGAGCGTGCCGACCGCTCCGCCCGCGAATCGGCCAGCCCCACGCCGGCCAGTCCGACACCCAGCGCGTCGGCGAGCCCCACCGCGAAACCAACGGCCGCCGCCAAGCCCAAGCCGACGGCCAAGCCCAAGCCGAAGAAGACCACCAAGCCGAAGCCGGCGTGGGTCATCCCCATGAAGGGCGCGGCCATCACGTCCTGCTACGGCCCCCGGTGGGGCGTGCTGCACGCCGGCATCGACTTCGCCATGCCCGCCGGCACCCCGGTCCGCGCCGCGTTCGGCGGCACCGTGGAGAAGGCCGGCGACGTCGGTGACGGGTACGGCATCTCGGTCGTGGTCAACCACGGCAACGGCTACCTGACCCACTACGCCCACCTCAGCACCGCCAAGGTGGGCGTGGGCGACAAGGTGACCGCCGGCGAGACCATCGGCCTGGAAGGTTCCACCGGCGACTCCACCGGCCCCCACCTGCACTTCGAGGTGCACCAGGGGCAGATGTGGAACCAGATCGACCCGGCGCCGTTCCTGCGCGCGCGGGGCATCGACGTGGCCTGCTGACGGCCACGGCACGAGGAGGGGGCCGGTCCGGCGGCGACGCGGGGCCGGCCCCCGCCGGCTCAGAGCTTGTCGATCGGCGCGTGCCGCAGGACCAGCCACATCGTCTGGTCACCGAAGTCGATCTGGGCCCGGGCACCCGGCCCGTGCCCCTCCACGGCGAGCACCCGCCCCAGCCCGTACCGCTGGTGGTTCACCCGGTCACCGACCGCCACCTTGGGCGCCTGCGGCAGCTCGCTGGCGGTCGCCAACCGGCTGCCGTCGACGCCGAGCCGCCGCGCCAGCTGCGCGGCCTTCGGCGTACCTCCGGTGAAACCGCCACGCCCGCGGTCCGCACGGTCCGCACGGCCACCCACGCCACCGCCGCCACCGGCCCACGAGGTGTACGAGCCCTCGGTGCGCTCCCAGCGCACCAGCTCCGTGGGCAGTTCCTCCAGGAACCGGGACGGCGGGTTGTAGGCCGGTTGCCCCCACGCCGAACGGGTCACCGCACGGGACAGGTAGAGCCGCTGCCGGGCCCGGGTGATCCCCACGTACGCCAGGCGCCGCTCCTCCTCCAGCTCCCGCGTGTCGCCCAGCGACCGCAGGTGCGGGAAGACGCCGTCCTCTAGCCCGGTCAGGAACACCACCGGGAACTCCAGGCCCTTGGCGGTGTGCAGGGTCATCAGCGTGACCACGCCCTGGTGCTCGGGGTCGTCGGTGGGCACCTGGTCGGCGTCCGCCACCAGCGCGACCTGCTCCAGGAAACCGGCGAGGGTGGCCCGCTCCCCCTCGGCGCCGAGCGCCTCGACGCGTTCCGTGTACTCCCGGGCGACGCTGACCAGCTCCTGGAGGTTGTCGACCCGGCCGGCGTCCTGCGGGTCCAGGCTCTCCTCCAACTCGGTCAGGTATCCCGAGCGGGTCAGCAGCGCCTCCAGGACCTCTTCCGGGGTGCCCGTCACGGCCAGCTCCCGCGCACCGTCGAGCAACGCGACGAAATCGGCGATGCCGTTGGCCGCCCGGGTGGAGATCCCCGGCGCGTCCTTGGCCCGGCGCAGGGCCGCGCCGAAGGAGATCCGGTCCCGGCTGGACAGGGCCTCCACACACGCCTCGGCCCGGTCGCCGATCCCCCGGCGCGGGGTGTTCAGGATGCGACGGAGGCTGACCGTGTCGTCGTCGTTGACCACCGCCCGCAGGTACGCCAGGGCGTCGCGGACCTCCTTGCGCTCGTAGAAGCGCACCCCGCCGACCACCTTGTACGGGAGGCCGACCCGGATGAACACCTCCTCGAAGACCCGGGACTGGGCGTTGGTGCGGTAGAAGACCGCCACGTCGCCGGGGCGCGTGACGCCCTCGTCGACCAGCCGGTCGATCTCCCGGGCGACCCAGTCGGCCTCGGCGTGCTCGGTGTCGGCGACGTAGCCCACGAGCGGGTCGCCGGAACCGGCCTCGCTCCACAGCCGCTTCGGCTTGCGGGACGTGTTGCGGTCGATGACGGCGTTGGCCGCGTTCAGGATGGTCTGGGTGGAGCGGTAGTTCTGCTCCAGCAGGATCGTCCGGGCGTCGGTGAAGTCCCGCTCGAACTCCAGGATGTTGCGGATGGTGGCGCCCCGGAACGCGTAGATCGACTGGTCGGCGTCGCCCACCACGCACAGCTCGGCCGGGTCGAGACCCTCGGTCCCCGACACCAGCTCCTTGATCAGCACGTACTGCGCGTGGTTGGTGTCCTGGTACTCGTCGACCAGCACGTGCCGGAACCGGCGCCGGTAGGTCTCCGCGACGTGCGGGTGCGACTGGAGCAGGTGCACCGTCGTCATGATGAGGTCGTCGAAGTCCAGCGCGTGCGCCTCGCGGAGCCGGCGCTGGTAGAGCGTGTACGCCTCGGCGAGCGCCCGCTCGTTCGGCCCCTTGGCCCCGGCCGCGAACGCCTCCGGGTCGACCAGCTCGTTCTTCAGGTTGGAGACCTGGGCGGCCAGACCCCGGGCCGGGTAGCGCTTGGGGTCGAGGTCCAGCTCGCGGGCGACCATCTGCATCAGCCGGCGGGAGTCGTCCGCGTCGTAGATCGAGAACGTCGACTTGAGGCCGGCGTGCTCGTGCTCGGCGCGGAGGATGCGGACGCAGGCGGAGTGGAACGTCGACACCCACATCAGCCGGGCGCGCGGCCCGACCAGCTGGGCCACCCGGTCCTTCATCTCCCCGGCGGCCTTGTTGGTGAAGGTGATCGCGATGATCTCGCCGGGATGCACGTCCCGGGCCGCGAGCAGGTAGGCGATCCGGTGGGTGAGCACCCGGGTCTTGCCCGACCCGGCGCCGGCGACGATGAGCAGCGGCGACCCGGCGTGGGTGACCGCGTCCCGCTGGGGACCGTTGAGCCCGTCGAGCAGCGCCTGCGGGTCGAGGCGCACGGCGGCGGGCCGGCGCGGCGGGGCAGGCTCGGGCGCGGGCGGGGACACGGGGATGTCGAAGAGAGGATGCATCGCACGGCGAGTCTATGCCGCCGCCCCGACGAAACCCGTCACGGACGCCTCGAGGTGCCCTACCCGACGCCCGCGGTCCGGGACGGGCCCCGGTCGGCGGCTTTCCTTGCGCCGCTCGCGGCGGTCACGGCATACTCGACGGCGTGTTCGGTCAGCGCTTCTACTTTTACTACGGCTCCGGGAGTCCGGCAGCCGTGGGTCGCGCCTGATCAACCAGACCTACGCAAGCCCCGGGCTCGGAGAGCCCGGGGCTTTCTCGTCCCGGGATCCGGGCACCGGGCCCGACACCCGAGGGGTACGGCGATGATGACAGACGTGGCGGAGCAGAACGGCAGTTCGGCCGGGACAGGCGGCGCGGACGGTTCGGCCGATCCCCGCACCGGCACCCAGGAGCCGATGGCGGCGGCCCGGATCGCGGAGATCCGGCAGCGGATCGACGAGATCGACCGCTCGCTGATCGAGCTCTGGCAGGAGCGGGCCCGGCTCTCCCAGCAGGTCGGCGCGACCCGGATGGCGTCCGGGGGCACCCGGCTGGTGCTCTCCCGCGAGCAGGAGATCCTGGAACGCTTCCGGACCGCGCTCGGCGCGGATGGCACCCAGTTCGCCCTGCTGCTGCTCCGCGCCGGTCGCGGCCCGCTCTGAGCCGCCGGGCGCACCCGGAGGGCCCGCGCTGAGCCGCCG
>JAEYGD010000493.1 GCA_023402505.1 Actinomycetes bacterium | reverse complement strand
CCTGGGGCACGGTTCGTCAGGTCCGCCCGGAGGCCGCCGGGCGGACGGCCGGCGGTGCCCCGGTCCGACGCCGCCCACGACGGGCGGCTCGCGCGGGGCGGACCGGCCCGGCGTGCCGCCGCCACCTCGACCGGGAGCGCGGGTGCTCGTACTGCTGATCCTCCACCTCGTGGCGGCGCTCGTCGCGCCGCCGCTGGTCCGGCGGTGGGGACCACGTGCCTGCTACCCGCTCGCCCTCGCGCCGGCCGCCGCGTTCGGCTGGGCGCTGGCCCGTACGCCCGCCGTCGCGCACGGTGGCGCGGTCGTCGAGACGTACCCCTGGATCCGGCAGCTCGGCCTCGACGTGGCGCTGCGGATGACCACCCTGTCCTGGCTGATGACGCTGCTCGTCGGCGGCGTCGGGGCGCTGGTGCTGGTCTACAGCGGCCGGTACTTTCCGCCCGGCTCGCTCGGCGTCGCCCGCTTCGCGGCCGTCCTGGTCGGCTTCGCCGGCGCGATGCTGCTGCTGGTGTTCGCCGACGACCTGCTGCTGCTCTACGTCGGCTGGGAGCTGACGACGATCTTCTCGTACCTGCTGATCGGGCACAGCACCGAGCGCCGGTCCAGCCGCTGGGCGGCCGCCCAGGCGCTGACCGTCACCACGCTCGGCGGGCTGGCCATGCTGGTCGGCTTCGTCATGCTCGGCGAGCACGCCGGCACGTACCGCTGGTCCGAGCTGGCGACCGCCCCGCTGCCGGGCGGTGCCGCCCTGGTCACCGCGGTCCTGCTGATCCTGGTCGGGGCGCTGTCCAAGTCCGCCGTACTACCGTTCTCCTCCTGGCTGCCGGCGGCGATGGCCGCCCCGACGCCGGTCAGCGCCTACCTGCACGCCGCCGCGATGGTGAAGGCCGGCGTCTACCTGGTCGGGCTGCTCGCGCCCGTCCTGGCCGTCGTCGGGCCGTGGCGTCCGGTGGTCACCGTCGCCGGGCTGGCCACCATGGTCGTGGCCGGCTGGGCGGCGCTGCGGCAGACCGACCTGAAGCTGCTCCTGGCGTACGGGACGGTGAGCCAGCTCGGCTTCCTCGTGGTCGTCGTCGGGGCGGGCACCCCGGACGCCGCGCTGGCCGGCGTGGCGATGCTGCTCGCACACGCCCTGTTCAAGGCGGCGCTCTTCCTCGTCGTGGGCGTCGTCGACCACGGCGCCGGCACCCGCGACCTGCGCGAGCTGTCCGGGTTGGGCCGCCGGGCGCCGCTGCTGGCCACCGTGGCGGTGCTCGCGGCGGCGTCGATGGCCGGCCTGCCGCCGCTGCTGGGCTTCGTGGCCAAGGAGAGCATCTTCGCCGCGTTCCTCGACCAGCCCGTGGTGCTCGCCGTGCTGGTCGCCGGCACGGCGCTGACCGTCGCCTACAGCGCCCGGTTCGTCTGGGGGGCCTTCGGTACCCGCCCCGGTGTCGCGCCGGCCGACGTCGGCCGGGTCGCCCTGCCGATGCTGGCCCCGCCGGCGGTGCTCGCGGGCCTCGGGTTGATCGCCGGTCCCGCCGCCGGTGTCGTCGACGCCGCGCTGCACCCGTACGCCCAGCTGTTCGGATCGGTCGACACGCACCTCGCGCTCTGGCACGGCCTCAACCCGGCGCTCGGCCTCTCCGCGCTCGCCGTGGCCGGCGGGGCGGCGCTGTTCGCGCTGCGCGGCCCCCTCGCCCCGGTCCTGGCCCGGCTGCACGTGCCGGTGAGCGGCAACCAGGGGTACGAGTGGGTCATCGGGCGGTTCGACCGGCTCGCCATCGAGGTCACCGGAGCCACCCAGCGCGGTTCCCTGCCGCAGTACCTGGGCACGATCCTGATCACGATCGTCGTGCTGCCCGGTGGCTCGCTGCTGGCGACCCGCCCGTGGGAGGAACGGATCGCCCTGTGGGACACCCCGATCCAACTCGTCGTGGTGGCGGTGGTCTCCGTCGCTGCGGTGCTCGCGGTGGGCGCACGGCGGCGGCTCACCGCCATGCTGCTGGTGGGCGTGACCGGCTACGGCAGCGCGCTGCTCTTCATGCTGTTCGGCGCTCCGGACCTGGCGCTGACCCAGTTCCTGGTGGAGACCGCCACCATCGCCGTCTTCGTGCTGGTGCTGCGCCGGCTGCCACGCAAGTTCTCGGTCCGTCCGCTGCGGCGCAGCCGATGGGTACGCCGGGGGATCGGGACCGCCGCCGGGGTCGTCGCGGCCGGCCTGGCCCTGGCCGCCGGGACCGCCCGGACCGCACCCACCGTCTCCGCCGGGTTCCCCGACCTGGCGGTCACCGCCGGGTACGGGCGCAACGTGGTCAACGTGACCCTGGTCGACATCCGCGCCTGGGACACGATGGGCGAGCTGGCGGTGCTGGTGGCGGCCGCGACCGGAGTGGCGAGCCTCGTCTTCCTGCGCGGCCGCACCGGCCCCCGCCCCCGGCGCGCGGAGCCCAGCGCCCAGCCCCAGCAACCGGGCCAGCCGGTCTGGCTGCGCGGCGGCACCACGCTCAGCGAGCGGCGCCGCTCGATCGTGCTGGAGGTGGTCACCCGGCTGCTCTTCCACACCGTGGTGGTCTTCTCGCTGTTCCTGCTCTTCTCCGGGCACAACGCGCCGGGCGGCGGCTTCAGTGGCGGCCTCGTGGCCGGCCTGGCGCTCGTGGTGCGCTACCTCGCCGGCGGCCGGGACGAACTGGTCGAGGCCGCCCCGGTCAGCGCCGGCGTCGTGCTCGGTGCCGGGCTCGGCGTCGCCGTCGGCAGCGGGGTGGTCGCCCTGCTGATCGGCGCGCCCGTGCTGGCCAGCACGAAGATCGATTTCTGGCTGCCGGTGATCGGGGACTTCTACGTCGTCACGTCGCTCTTCTTCGACGTGGGGGTCTACCTGGTCGTGGTGGGGCTGGTGCTGGACATCCTGCGCAGCCTCGGCGCGGAGGTGGACCGGCACATCGAGGCCAGCGGCCGGACCGGCGGGCTGGCCGTGGACCGCGCCGAGGAGGCCCGGTGAGTTCCGGCGGCGGGGGCCCGACCCTGGTGCTGGTCGCCTTCGTCGGCGTGCTCGTCGGCTGCGGGGTCACGCTGCTGCTGGAGCGCAGCCTGACCCGGATCCTGCTCGGGATCATCCTGCTCAGCAACGGCGTCAACCTGCTCATCCTGGTCGGCGGCCGGTCCGGTGCCGCCCCGGTGGTCGGCACCGGCCCGACCGGTGCGCTGAGCGACGTGCTGCCGCAGGCGATGGTGCTGACGGCCATCGTCATCACGTTCGGCCTGACCGCGTTCCTGCTCGCCGTCAGCTACCGCAGCTGGTACCTGACCGGCGACGACGAGGTGCCCGACGACATCGAGGACCGCCAGGTGATCCGC
>JAEYGD010000454.1 GCA_023402505.1 Actinomycetes bacterium | reverse complement strand
GTGTCACCCGGCGCGCCGCGCCGGTGCGCCGCCGGGTGGCCTGGCGGCTGCTGCTGCCGGCCGCCGGCCTGGGGCTGCTCGCGGCCACCGCGGCCGGTGTCGACCCGCTCGGCTCGGAGAACCAGACCGCGGCCGGCGCGATGCTGCTGCTGGTCGGCACGGTCACGCTGCTGCCCTGGGTCACCGACCTGGTGGTACGACGGCTGCGCGGCGGCCCGGTGCCGTGGCAGCTCGCGGTGCGCCGCCTCCAGATGGACAGCGCCACCTCCGCGCGGCTGGTCAGCGGGATCGCCGTCGCGGTGGCCGGCACGATCGGCCTGCAGATGCTGTTCAGCGGTGTCGCCGACCGGTTCACCGAGGACACCGGGCAGGACACGTCGCGGGCGCAGGCGGTGGTCCGCCTGGACCCGGCGGACCTCGGCCAGGCCCGGGCCGCCGTCGAGCGGCTCGCCGCCGCGCCGGGTGTCACCGCGGCGATCGCCACTTTCGGCACCGTCGCCGTACGCGGCGACGGGGACGGCTTCGCGAGCGTGCGGATCGGCGACTGCGCCGCGCTGGCCGAGTTCGCGCACCTCGACCGCTGCGCCGACGGCGACGTCTTCCTGGTGCCTCCGCAGCCCGGCGACGTCGCCGGCGTACGCCCCGGCGACCAGGTGCGGCTCGGCGAGCAGGATCTGCCGTGGCGGGTGCCGCCGGGCACGCGTACCGTGCCGGGGCGGCCCGACCCGGCCGGCTGGCCCACCGAGGGGCTGCTGGTCACGCCGTCCGCCGCGCCCGGCGGGATCGGCGAGCCGCGGGTCGACGCGTACCTGCGGCTGGACCCGGACCGGCCGGACGTGCTGGAGCACGTCCGCAACGCCGCCGCCGCGGTCGATCTCTTCGGGTCGGTGGACGCCCTCGCCGAGACCCGGCAGGCGCGCCAGTTCGTCAACGTGCAACGCGGCCTCTACATCGGCGCGGTGGTCACGCTGCTGCTGATCGCCGCGAGCATGCTCGTCGGAATCATCGAGCAGCTGCGTGAGCGGCGCCGCCTGCTGGCGATGCTGGTGGCCGTGGGCACCCGGCGCGCCACACTGAGCTGGTCGGTGCTGTGGCAGACGGCCGTGCCCGTGGCGATCGGTCTGGCCCTGGCCGCGGTCTTCGGGGTCGCGCTGGGGGCGGTGCTGCTGCGCATGGTGGACGAACCGGTCCGCGTCGCCTGGCCGGTGGTGGGTGCCTCCACCGCGCTCGGCGCGGCGGTGGTGCTGCTGGTCACCGCGTCGAGCCTGCCGGTGCTGTGGCGGCTCACCCGGCCCGACGGCATCCGCACCGAGTAGGCCGGCCGCGCCGGTCGGGTGGTCCCACCCGGCCGGCGCGGCGTTTCGCCCCCGGCGGCACGGCGTTTCGCCCCCGGCGGCGCGGCGTTTCGCGCCCGGCGGCACGGTGTTTCGCCCCCGGCAGCGCGGGTAGACCCGGCGCGCCGCCGGCGGAGGGAGCACCGTGTCGGGCACCGGGATCCACCCGTCCCAGCAGCAGGTCCCCGGGGGCGAGCGGCCGGCGCGAGAGGCCGCCGGCTTCCCGCCGATCGACGCGTACGCGTTCCTGTCCGACACGCACACCGGGGCGCTGCTCGGGCCGGACGGGGCGGTCGAGTGGTTCTGCGTACCGCACTTCGAGGGCCCGGCGGTCTTCGCCCGCCTGCTGGACCGGCGGATCGGCGGCGCCTTCTCGTACACCGTCGCGGACGCGGCCCCGCCCACCCGCCGCTACCTGCCGGACACCCTGGTGCTGGAGAGTCGCTGGGCCACCGCCGAGGCGGAGGTCGTCGGACGGGACCTGCTCGCGGTAGCGCCCGGCGACCCGGACCGGCCGATCCGGCCCGGCGCGGTGCTGGTCCGCCGGCTGCGCGTGACCCGCGGCACCGCACGGCTGACCGTCGAGGTGACCGCACGCCCGGAGTACGGCACCCGGGCCGCCCGGTGGAGCGGTGCCGGCCGGAGCTGGCGGTGCGCCGACCCGCCCCTGTGGATCGAGTCCGACCTGCCGCTGCGCGACGACGGGGAGCGGCTGGCCGGCACGGTGACCGCGACCGCGGGCACGACCGTCACGGTGCTGCTCGGCTACGGCGACCCGCCCCCGTCACCGCCGGACGCCGCGCACCTGGAGGCGACGACGTGCCGCACCTGGCGGGAGTGGTCGGCGCGCAGCGACTACGCGGGCCTCGCCGCCGACGCGGTCCGGCACAGCGCGCTGGTGCTGCGCGGGCTGTCGTTCGACGAGACCGGCGCGCTGCTCGCCGCGCCCACCACCTCGCTGCCCGAGGAGATCGGCGGGGTGCGCAACTGGGACTACCGCTACGTCTGGCACCGGGACGCCGCCCTGCTGCTGCTCGCCCTGTTCCGGCTGGGGCACGCCGAGGAGGGCCGGCGCTACCTGGAGTTCCTGCTGGGGATCTGCGCGGAGGCCGCCGACGGCCTGGCTCCGCTGGTCGGGCTGCGCGGCGGCACGACGGTCGAACGCGAACTGGCCCACCTCGACGGGTACGCCGGTTCCCGGCCGGTCCGCGTCGGCAACGAGGCCGCCGAGCAGGTGCAGTTCGACACGTACGGGCACGTGCTCGACGCCGCGCTGGCGTACCAGGAGCTGACCGGCGCGCTCGACGGCGACCAGTGGCGGCTGTTGCGCCACCACGTCGACGGGATGGCCGTCCGGTGGCGGGAGCCCGACCACGGCCCCTGGGAGGTGCGCGGGCCGCGCCGGCACTACGTCATGGGCAAGGTGATGACGTGGGTGTGCCTGGACCGGGGCATCCGGCTCGCCGAGTCGGTCGGCGACCGGGACGCGCCGGTGTCCGCTTGGCGGCGGGCCCGGGAGGCGCTGCGCGCCGAGGTCCTCGACCGCGGCTACGACCCTCGGCTCGGCAGCTTCGTGCTGGCGTACGGGTCGACCGAGCTGGACGCCGCGCTGCTGCGGATCCCGCTGGTCGGGTTCCTGCCCGGCGACGACCCGCGGATGGTGTCCACGATCGACCGGATCCGGGAGCACCTGGAGATCGCGCCGGGGCTGCTGCGCCGGTACCGCTTCGACGACGGCCTGCCCGGCGAGGAGGGCGGCTTCCTGCTGTGCAGCTTCGAGCTGGTCTCCGCCCTGGTGCTGGCGGGCCGGCACGCCGAGGCCCGTACGGTCTTCGACCGCCTGCTGTCCGGTGTCGGCGAGCTGGGGCTGTGCCCGGAGGAGCGGGCCGCCGACGGCACGGCGCTGGGCAACTACCCGCAGGCCTTCACCCATCTGGCCCTGATCGAGGCGGCGCTCAACCTGGACGCCGCCGGGGACGCCCTGCACGACTGGGTGGCCCGCAGTGCGAGGCAAGGGCTTTCCTAGATCCGGTACGGTGACTCCTGACCGTCGGCGGCGAGCGGGAGGTGGCCCGGTGGCGACCCTGTCGGACGTGGCTCGGCGGGCCGGCGTCTCCCCCGCCACCGCGTCCCGCGTCATCAACGGCAGCAGCAAGCCGGTCACCGACGAGCTGCGGGCGCGGGTGCTGCGGGCGGTCGCCGAGTTGCAGTACGTGCCCAACGCGCACGCCCAGTTCCTGGCCCGTTCCCACCGCGGCGCCGTCGGCGTGATCGTGCACGACGTGTCCGACCCGTACTTCGCCGAGGTCACCCGCGGCCTGCAGCGGGTCGCCAGTGACCGGGGCCGGCTGCTGATGATCTGCAACAGCTACCGCGACCCGGACCGCGAGCTGGAGTACGTCGAGCTGCTGCGCGGGCAACAGGTGGCGGCCATCATCCTGGCGGGATCCGGCTACCACGACCCGGCCTTCACCCGGCTGGTCAACGAGAAGCTCGCCGCGTACGAGGCGACCGGCGGCCGGGTGGCGGTCATCGGCCGGCACGAGCACTCCGGCGACGCGGTCATGCCGGACAACCGCACCGGCGGTTGGCTGATCGGCACCGAGCTGTGCCGGCTCGGGCACCGGGTGATCGGCGTGCTGGCCGGCCCGGCCGTGCTCACCACGACCACCGACCGGCTCGCCGGCCTGCGGGCCGCGCTCGCCGAGCACGGCCGCGACCTGCCCGAGCACCGCATCCGGTACGCGGCCTTCGACCGCGACGGCGGCGCCGAGGCCACCGCCGCCCTGCTCGACGCGGAACCGGCGGTGACCGCGATCGCGGCGCTCAACGACACCATGGCGATCGGCGCGCTGGCCGCCCTGCGCGCCCGGTCGGTGGCGGTGCCCCGGCAGGTCACGGTGACGGGCTTCGACGACATGCCGATCGCCCGCGACGTCACCCCGGCGCTGACGACGATCCGGCTGCCGCTGGTGCAGATGGGCGCCCGGGCGATGGCCCTGGCGCTGGACGCGGGTGCCGCCGCGCCCCGGGTGGAGCTGCTCGCGGCCGAGCTGGTCCGCCGCGACAGCGCCGGCCCGGCCCCGGTCAGATGATGAAGTGGGTCCAGTACGCCAGCCACGTCACGAACAGGGCGCCCTGGAGCAGGGCTAGCAGGGCGGTCGACCAGACGTCCACGCCGCGCCGCCGCGCCCAGTGGGCCAGCACCAGCGCCACCGGGAAGACGGCGAGCAGGTAACGCAGCAGGCTCTTGTACACCGGCGGGCCCATCGACAGCGGGACCAGCACCATCATCACGCCGTACACCAGGTAGGGCAGGCCCAGCCGGCGGGCGCCCGCGACCAGGACGACCAGCACCACGACGGCGATCCAGACCCGCAGGGCGTCGCGCGGCGGGGACCCGGTCAGGCCGTGCCAGAGCACGCCGAACGGGTTCTGCACGCGGATCCCCCAGCCCTCCTCCTGGGTGCGCTTGTAGGCGAACCAGTCCCCGCTCTGCCAGCGGCAGAACGCCATGAACGTGAGCCAGCCGGCCGGTACCAGCAGCAGCGGCCAGCCGCTGCGCACGTACCCCCACAGGGCACGTGGACCGAACCGGTAGCCGCCCTGCCGCAGCAGCACCAGGGCCAGCGGCAGGACCACGAAGAAGCCCACCGACCGGCTCAGCGCGAGGAAGAAGCCGATCACGCCGACCAGCAGCCAGCGCCGCCGCTCGGCGTAGTGGAAGGTGGCCAGCGCCAGGCAGAGGAAGAGCGACTCGGTCAGCGCCGCGTGGAACAGGAAGGCGGTGGGCAGCAGCACCAGGTACCGGACGAGCCGCCGGCCGGCGACGTCACCGGGACCCGCGCCGCCGTGCCCGCCAGCGGTTCCGGCGGTGCCGGTGACGGCGGTGCCGGTC
>JAEYGD010000440.1 GCA_023402505.1 Actinomycetes bacterium | reverse complement strand
GTGCTGGGCCGTACGTGGCGGGGCTCGAACGACCGGGCCTGGGTGGTCTCCGGTGACGCGGCGGGACTGCACGTCCTGGTCGCGGACGCCCGGGACGGGTACACGTGGCGGACCGTCGCCACGCTCGCCGAGCCGGGCTTCGACGCGGACCAGTGGATCGGCAACGCCTGCGTGACCGGCTCGGGACGGCGGCTGGCGGTCGTGTTCGCGCCGCGGGCGTTCACCAACAGCGGCGTGCTCTTCGCCCGCGGGGCGTTCACGGCCGTGGTGGACCTGCGGACCGGAGCGGTGACCCGGCTGCCGGTGCGCTCCACCCTCGCCTACCACAGCCCCGGGTGCGGCACCGGCGAAACGGTGGTCTTCAACCAGTCGGCGGGCGACGACGCGGCCCGTACCGGCCTGGTCAGGGTCGACGCGGCACGGGGGCGCGTCGACTCGAAGCGGCTGGTGCTGGACGGGCAGGTGACCTCTGCGGTGCCGGTGGGGACGGCGGTCGTCGCGGCGGACCGGCTTCGGCTGGTCCGGATCACCGCCGACGGCCGGCGGAGCACGCTGGCCCGCACTCGCGCCGTCCCGTTCCGCGTCATGGCCGCACCGGACGGCGTGACGTATCTCGACCGGGCCGGCGACGTCGCGTACGTGGAACACGTGGCGGTCCCCGTCAAGCCCGGGAGGACCGCCCCGCCGCGCACGCTCGCCCGCGGGCGGCTCACCGACATCGACCTGACGAGGGACGTGACCGGGCGCGCGTACGTCACCGGGACGACGAGCTGGCGGGCCGGCGGGGTGACCGGGCCGGACGCGCCCAAGGGGGCGGCGACGTCGACGCACGGCGGCGCCCTGATCACCTCGGTGGTGTGGTCCGGCGGGGCCGACCCGCGGGCCCGGGCGGGGGAGCGGCACCGCGCCGTCGAGGTCCGGATGCGGATGCGGGCGACCGGTCAGGAGGTGACGTTCACCGTCCGCCCGGAGCGGACGGCGCTGCGCCCCGCTGGCGGTACCACCGCCGGCAGGGTCGCACCGAGGGCCGTCACGACCGCCGCCACCGGCTCGCCCACCGACCCGGTCGAAGCCGAACGGACCTGCGCGGTGCCCCGCAACGACCCGCGCAACCAGGCCCTGCAGCCCAAGCCGCGGCAGGTGGAGTGGGCGGTCGACCAAGCCGTCCGCAACGTGCTGACCGTGCAGCGGGAGGCGAACTGGAAGAACCTCGGCATGCCCGCCTACACGCCGCAGGGGCTCTTCCCGCCGCTGGCCCTCAACGGGGGCGGCCAGGTGCCGGCGCAGATCGTGCTCGGCATCGCCGCCCAGGAGTCCAACCTGTGGCAGGCGACCGGGCGGGCGCTGCCGGGCGTCACCGCCAACCCGCTGATCGGCAACTTCTACGGTCGTGAGACCTACAACGACGACTCGGCCGACGACTGGGACATCCACTGGGCGGAGGCCGACTGCGGCTACGGCGTGATGCAGGTGACCGACGGCATGCGGGTCGGCGGCATGGACTACCAGCGGCAGCGCGCCATCGCCCTGGACTTCGCCGCGAACGTCGCCGCCGGCCTGCAGATCCTGCAGACCAAATGGAACCAGACCCGGGCCGCCGGCATGATCATCAACAACGGTGACCCCCGGTACCTGGAGAACTGGTTCTTCGCGCTCTGGGCGTACAACTCCGGGTTCCACCCCGACCGCGGCGACGGCTCGCCGTGGGGCGTCGGCTGGCTCAACAACCCCGCCAACCCGAACTACCCGGCCAACCGCGACGCCTTCCTGGACCGCACGATGGCCGACGCCGCCCGGCCGCAGTACTGGCCCTACCCGGAGAAGGTCCTCGGCTTCGCCGGCCATCCCATCGAGCTGCCGGAGGCGCCGAACGTGCTGGTCCCGGCGTTTCGCCCGGCGATCTGGAACGGCGGCGACGTCCAGGGACCGATCAACCGGTCGAACGTGAAACCACCGGTGAACCTCTTCTGCGACAGCAGCAACGACTGCGTACCCGGGGCGAAGATCCAGCCGGACGACCCGGACGTCGCCGACGAGCCGGCCGGGCCGTGCGCCCACAAGAACACCGCAGGCCGGTACGACCTCAGGTGCTGGTACCACGGACCGGCCACCTGGAAGCCGAACTGCCCGCAGACCTGCGGGATCGAGCTGCTGCGCTTCGACCCCGGCTTCGCCTACCAGGACGACGGCACCTCGTACCCGCCGCGCTGCGACACCACGGGCCTGCCGGCGGGCGCGCTGATCGTGGACGACGTGCCGGACACGGTGCCGTCGATCCGGCCCAACTGCGCCCGGTCCTGGAACAACGCCGGCACGTTCGGCCTCAGGTTCGCCGCGGACAGCACCGGCCACTACCCGTCGAAGGTCGACTTCCACCAGTTCGGCGCCGGGTTCGGCGGGCACTTCTACTCCGGGTTCACCCGCGGACCGCACTACGTCCCGAACGGCGCGGAAGGAAAGCTCAAGGTCACCGGCACCTGGCGGCTCGGCCGGACGCTGAACGGCTGGGTGCGGATCAAGGTCTTCGTCCCCGACACCGGCGCCTGGACCGGGCAGGCCCGGTACGACATCGACCTCGGCGACGGCCGCCGCCGGTTCCGGGTGGTCAACCAGGCGTGGCAGGCGCACACCTGGGTCGACCTCGGCGTCTTCCCGGTCGACGGCACGCCGTCGGTCACCCTGACCACGCACACCGCGGACGGCACCGGCAACGACACGGTCGTCTTCGACGCGGTGGCGTTCGTCCCCGCGCCCCGACCCTCCAGCGTGTACGTCGCGCTCGGCGACTCGTACTCCTCCGGTGAAGGGCTCAAGCCGTACCTGCCGAACACCGACTACGTCCGCTCGACCGGCAAGACCAACGCCTGCCACCGGTCGGCGGGCGGTGCCTACCCGACCCAGGTGAAGGCGCCCGGCCGCACGAAGACGATCGCGCAGGAGGCCGCCGAGGGAACCGCGTCGTTCGCGTTCCTCGCCTGCTCCGGCGCGATGACGACCAACGTCACCACCGACGCGTACAACGACCCGCCGACCCCCGACGACGAGGCGGGGCACACCGACTGGGGACCGGCGGGCGACTTCGGATACCCGTACAGCTTCAACGGCGAGGTGCCACAGGTCGACCAGGGCTACCTCGACGAGGACACGACGCTCGTCACGCTCACCATCGGCGGCAACGACGTGCGCTTCGCGGAGGTGATCCGCACCTGTGTGGGCGCGCTCGACAGCTGCTACGCCGACTCGCACAAGCTCACCCGCGCCAACGGCGTGGTCGACCCCGCGCCCCTGCGGGTCTACGAGAAGAAACTGATCCGGGAACAGCTCGCCAAGCACCTGAAGGCCGTCTACCGGGCGGTCCACGAGCGGGCCCCGAACGCCAAGATCCTCGTCCTGGGCTATCCGCAACTGTTCGGCGACCGCCCGCAGACCAACTCCTGTGTCGGTCTGACCATCAACGAGATCCTGTTCCTGAACACGCTGGCCGACCTGCTGAACGCCACCATCGCCCGGGCGGTCGCCGACGTGCACGGCGAGGGCGCGGACATCCGCTTCGTCAACGTCACGCAGCGGTGGCGGGACAGCCACAGCAACTGGGCCTGCGACAACTGGACCGAGCCCTGGGTCAACGGCGGCATCGCCAGTTGCGATAGCGGCATCGGTCGGGAGACGCCGTGCCGGGCCAGCTACCACCCCACTCTCGCCGGGCAGGCGCAGCTCGCCGACGTGGTGAGCCTCCAGCTGCGCGGCGTCAGCTCGGCCGCCGCCGTGCAGCAACGGATCCTGGCGTACGTCGCGACGCGCACACCGGATCCGACCGATTCAAGCGGCGGCCGGCGCTGGATCGTGTCGCCCGACCAGGCGCTGGAGATCGCCCAGCGCTGCCTCGATCTCACCCGGGTCGGTGGCGTCCTGGGCGACCCCTGCCGGACCGAACCGATGCTGGCCGTCACCACGCGCGACGCAGGCGGTGCGGCGCTCAACGACGCCGAGGCGATCGACCGCCTGCCGTGGTGGGTCCGCCTGAACTACACCAACGGCGACACCAGGGAGGAGTGGGTGCTGCCCCGCAGGTGGTACACGGAGCGCCCGTGGCGACCCAACCCCTGTTACGACCAGCCGGGCAACGCGGGAGACCAGTGCGACGAGTACCCGTTCTACTCCAGCGAGTTCGGCGGTGCCTTCGACCCCGTTGACGGTTACGACTCGGAGAGCTCGAGCCGGCTCAGGTGGGTGCCGGAGGACCTGAACAAGGCCGAGGGATACCAGCTCAACGCGATGTACCAGGCCTGCTCGGTGAGCAGCAGCATCTACAGCTCCACTGGAACGCTGATGACCCTCGGCGACCCCTACCTGACCATCCCCGTGGTGGACGGCGACGCCGCCACCAAGCCCTGGACCTTCTACGTCTGCTGACGGGCCAGCGGCGACCCGCCATCACCGGCCGCCAGGAGGCGAGCTGGCAACCCGACGTCCACTAGGAGGAACGAGGATGCGAAGAACCCGTCGAGCACTGGCCATGCTGGTGGTGGCACTCGTCGCGACGATCGCGGGCGTGGTGGTCCCGGCCACCGCCGCGTCCGCGGCGCCCCCGATCGACACGCAGATCCCGAGCACCTGGGCCAAATGGACGTTCCACGCCGGAGGCAACTACAACCTCGTCATCGACGCCGAACGCTCCGGTGGGCACGGCGCCCCCGCCCAGCTCTACGGCGACACCGGCGGATCCAACCAGCTCTGGTTCCAGGAGACCGCCTCCGAGGGCGGGCAGTACCTCCACCCGGGGTACAACCGGTGGCTCTGCCTCGGGCGTACCGGCAGCGGCTGGGGTGCGGGAGTCGTCGTGCAGAACTGCAACGCCAGCGCCAGCCAGCGGTGGTCCATCACCCGGCTGCGCTACGAGTACTACCTCCTCAAGCCCTACAACAACTCCGGCATGTGTGTCGACGTGCCCTCCAGCGACTTCAGCCAGGGCATGAACCTCCAGCTCTGGGGCTGCAACGAGAGTTCCGCGCAGTACTGGCGGATGGGCCACTGCTGGGCGGCGGCGTGCGACAACCAGTGGCCCGACGTCACCGACTGCGACACGAGCGGCGCCGACGAGGTGCAGGACGTCACCCACGGCGCCAGCCGCATCGTCCTGGTACGCGCGACCGGGTGCCACGCCTTCTACGCGAGGATGAGGTTCGACGGCACCCAGTTCGGCTACCTCGTCCTCAAACGCCACCACCCGGCCGGCGACTCGCAGGTGCTCGCGATCGGCATGAACCGGGGCGAGACCCGCTGGTCACCGATGCTCGGCGTCGACCAGAGCGGCGCGACGTTCGAAGCGTGCTTCGAGAGCAGAGCGACCCCGTACGAGAACTTCTGCACGAACCTCTGGTGGGTCTGAACAGTCACCTCGAACCGCCGGCCGGCCATCGCACCGGGCCGGAACCGTGGTCGGCCCCCCCCCCCCCGGCCCCCCCCCCC
>JAEYGD010000431.1 GCA_023402505.1 Actinomycetes bacterium | reverse complement strand
GGCGCGGACAGGCGGCGCTCCGGCGGGCGCGGGCAGGCACGGCGCTCTAGCGGCGCGGACAGGCGGCGCTCCGGCGGGCGGGCATGTCCGGCAGGCTCGCGCGGGCGCGGGCGCGCCCGGCACACTCATGGGGGCGACGGCAGGCGCTGCGGAACTCGAGGCGCTTCGACCCCACCGGATAGCCACGATCGTCGGCGGCGCGGAAGCCGGTCGAGGCCGCCGGCACATGTGTACTACAGGGATTAGTAGAGTGTGCCGGTGACCGAAGAGAGCGCCGGACGGCGCCGATGACCAGCTCGGCCGTGGCCGGCTCCCCGGTGGACGGGCTCCTCGCGACCGTCCCGATCGTGCTGTCGCTTCTCGTCGCGGTGTGGGCCCTGGTGGCGTCGGTGCGGCACCGCGCGCCGGACCGGGTGCAGTTCGCTGGCCTGGCGGTGCTGGAGGTGGCGCTGCTCGTACTCGCGGTGGTCGCCCTGGTCGCTCTCGCCGGTGGGGACCGGCCCGGTGAACCCGGTGCCTTCTTCGGCTACCTGGCCACGGTGGTCTGCCTGCCGCCGCTGGCCTGGGTGCTGGCCCGGATGGAGCCGACCCGGTGGGGGTCGGCCATCGTCTGCGCGGTCTGCCTGGTCACCCCGGTCGTCGTGGTCCGGCTCCAGCAGACCTGGGAGGTGCTCGGTGGCTGAGGTACGCGCGCCGGAACGGGAGCGCACCAACACCGGCCCGGGACGCCTGCTGATCGCGGTGTACCTGCTGTTCGCGATCGCCGCGACCAGCCGGGCCGGGCTCCAGATCGTCACGAGGTTCGACGAGGCGCCGGTGGCGTACCTGCTGTCCGCGCTCGCCGCCGCCATCTACATCGTGGCCGCGGTGGGCCTGGCCCGGGCCGGGCACACCGGCCGGCGGGTGGCGCTGGCCTGCTGCACGGTGGAGTTGGTGGGCGTGGTCGGGGTCGGCGCGTTCAGCCTCACCCGGCCGGATCTCTTCCCGGACGAGACGGTCTGGTCGGAGTTCGGCAGCGGCTACGGCTACATCCCGCTGGTCCTGCCGGTCCTCGGCCTCTGGTGGCTCTGGCGCACCCGCCGATCCCCCCGCTGACCCCCGCTGACCCAGCGCCCTCTTCCACGGAAAGAGTGGTCAAGAAACGCGGAATGGCCACTCTTTCCGTGAAAGAGTGGCCATTCGCCGAGGATGGGCGCGTGGCGCCGTCAGCTCTTCGGGCCGCCTGCTACGTAGATGACCTGGCCGGAGACGAACGAGGCGCCCTCGCTGGTCAGGAACGAGATGGTGTGCGCGACGTCCTCGGGGCGGCCCACCCGGCGGACCGGGATCTCCGCCTCGGCGTGCTTCTGCAGCGCCTCGAAGTCGATCTTCATGCGGGCGGCCGTCGCGGCCGTCATGTCGGTGACGATGAAGCCCGGGGCGACCGCGTTGACGGTCACGCCGAACGGGCCCAGCTCGATGGCCAGGGTCTTCGTGAACCCCTGCAGGCCGGCCTTGGCCGCCGAGTAGTTCGCCTGCCCCCGGTTGCCGAGAGCGGACGTGCTGGACAGGTTGACGATCCGGCCCCACTTCCGCTCGACCATGTGCTTCTGGGTCGCCTGGCTGAACAGGAACGCGCCCCGCAGGTGCACCCCCAGGACCGTGTCCCAGTCGCCGTCGGTCATCTTGAACAGCAGGTTGTCCCGGAGGACGCCGGCGTTGT
Source organism: Actinomycetes bacterium (assembly GCA_023402505.1). Taxonomy (GTDB): domain Bacteria; phylum Actinomycetota; class Actinomycetes; order Mycobacteriales; family Micromonosporaceae; genus Micromonospora. Next base: position 12,703 of record JAEYGD010000431.1, on the reverse strand, counting down.
TCACCAGCACGGTCGGTGCGCCCAACTCGGCGGCGACCCGCTCGACGGCCGCCTCCACCTGCGCCCGGTCGGCGACGTCGGCGCCGACACCGAGGGCCCGGCCACCGGCGGCGGTGATCGCGTCGACGGTGTCCTTGGTCGCGGCCTCCTCGATGTCCACCACGGCCACGGCCATCCCGTCGGCGGCCAGGCGCGTCGCGGTGGCCGCCCCGATGCCCCGCGCCGCGCCGGTCACGATGGCGACCCGCTGCTCCTCCGACATGCCTACCTCCCGGTAACGTCGCTCGACGCGCCACACCCTAACCCACGCGGAAGCCTGCGCGGCCCGTCGATCCAGGGGGCGTGCCGGCCGGGCGTCCGGCACCGACCTCGGCTACCGGACCGAGGGCAGCGACCCAGCCCCTGGATCGACGGACGAAGCCCCTGGATCGACGAGGGAACGGGCGGGGATCAGTACACGCGGCCCCGGCACAGGCGGATCCAGCGGTAGCCGTGACCGGCCAGCTTGAGCCGGTCGAGCTTGCCCACCGGCTCGTAGTTCCGGTCGGTCAGCACGTCGATCGGGTGGTCGCTCTCCGGCTCGAGATGGCTGAGGTCCACCTCGGCGTCCTCGGTGCCGAGGTTGTGCAGGAAGACCATGGTGCCGGTCGGGCCGTCGGCCCGGTGCGCCAGCACCCCTCGCGGCATGGGGATGTCGATGTGGGTGGTCGAGCCGGAGCCGATCTCGGGCGCCTCGCGCAGCGTACGGATCATGCGCTCGAACCAGGCGAGCAGGGACCGGGAGTCGCCGCGCTGGGCGGTGACGTTGACCTTGTCGTACCCGAACTCGCCCTTGTCGATCACCGGCCGGACCAGCTTCTCCGGGTCCGCCGTGGAGAAGCCGGCGTTCGACCCGTACGACCACTGCATCGGCGTACGGATCGCGTGCCGGCCGGGCAGCGACAGGTCCTCGCCCATGCCGATCTCCTCGCCGTAGCGCAGCACCGGCGTGCCGCGCAGCGAGAACTGCAACGAGTACGCCAGCTCGAGGTGCCGCCGGTCGTTGCCGAGCATCGGGGCGAGCCGGCGGCGGATGCCCCGGTCGTAGATCCGCATGTGCTCCTCGGGGCCGAACTGCGCGTACACGTCGTTGCGCTGCTCGGCGGTGAGCCGAGACAGGTCGATCTCGTCGTGGTTGCGCAGGAAGGTCGCCCACTGCCCGCCGGTCGGCAGCGCGGGGGTGTCGCGCAGCGCCTCGATCACCGGCTCCGGGTCCTGCCGGGCCAGGGCGAGCATCAGCCGGCCGTTCAGCATGAAGTCGAAGAGCATGTGCAGCCGGTTGCCCGACCCGCCCTTGTCGCCGAAGAACTGCGGCAGCTGGTCCGGCTCGACGTTGGCCTCGGCGAGCAGGACGGCGTCACCCCGTCGCCACTGGACGTGCTGCCGCAGCTCGGTGAGGAACTCGAAGTCCATGGTCGCGTCCGGGTGGTCCGGCTCGGTCTCCTCGATGATGAACGGCACCGCGTCCATCCGGAAGCCGGCGACGCCGAGCTGGAGCCAGAACGACATGATCTTCTTGATCTCCGCCCGCACCTGCGGGTTGCGGATGTTGAGGTCCGGTTGGAACTTGTAGAAGCGGTGGTAGTACCAGGCCTTCGCGGTGCGGTCGTACGTCCACGTCTCGTGCTGCTCACCGGGGAACACCATGCCCTGGTGGCGGTCGCCCGGCTCGTGGTCGGACCAGACGTACCAGTCGCGGTACGGCGACTCCGGCGAGGACCGGGCGGAGACGAACCAGGGGTGCTCGTCCGAGGTGTGGTTGACGACCAGGTCGATGATCACCCGGATGCCGCGGTTGCGCGCCTGGTGCAGCAGCTCCGCGAAGTCGCCGAGCGTCCCGAAGCGCGGGTCGACGTTGTAGAAGTCGGTGACGTCGTACCCGTCGTCCCGGTTGGGCGACGGGTGGATCGGGTGCAGCCAGAGGCAGGTCACGCCGAGCCGCGCCAGGTAGTCGAGCCGGCCGATCAGACCCTGGATGTCGCCGACGCCGTCGCCGTCGGAGTCCGCGAACGTGTCGATGTCGAGGCAGTAGACGACGGCCTCGGAGTACCAGCGGTCACGCATGCTCGGGATATGTCTCCGGTGTCGCCGCGCGCCAAACGCGACCGGTACCGTCCCTTCATGAGCACCGAGCCTGTCGACTGGTCCGTCGGGGTCTGGCTGCGTCCGCCCGTGAGCGCCGAGGAGGTTCCCGGCGGTGAGCTGGTCGTCGAGCCGGCCGGGGGCAGCGACCTGTGGCGGCACACGTCGTACGGCTTCGCGCACGACGACGCTCCGGCGCTGCTGGCGCCCTTCGCCGCCGGTGAGGCGGTCGAGGTGAGCTTCCGGCTGGACTACCGCGAGCAGTTCGACCAGGCGGGCGTGCTGGTCCGGGTGGACGAGCGCAGCTGGGTGAAGGCGGGTGTCGAGGTCAGCGACGGCCATCCGCAGGTGGGGGCGGTGGTGACTCGGGAGGTGTCGGACTGGTCGGTCGCGCCGGTGCCGGAGTGGGCGGGGCGGGACGTGACGGTCCGGGTCAGCCGGGCCGGGGACGCGCTGACCGTGCGGGCCCGCGCCGGGGACGACCCGTGGCGGCTGGTCCGGCTGGCGCCGCTTGCGCCGGAGGCGGTGGCTGCCGCCGGCCCGTACTGCTGTTCTCCCAGCCGGGGTGGGCTGCGGGTCCGCTTCACCGGCTGGCGGCGCGGCCCGGCCGACGACTCCCTGCACTGAAGGCGCGTCCCGCCCAGGTGTAACCGGTGACCGGTGGGGTACCTGATTCCGATCCCCCCGTCCGGCATCGGAAGGATCGTGATGGCACTCGCCCAGGATGTCGACCCGCAGCAGTTCGGGGGGTTCACGGGATGGGTGGCCGGGGTCATCGACTCGCTCGGTGCGGCCGGTGTGGCGCTGCTGGTCGCCCTGGAGAGCATCATCCCGCCCATCCCGAGCGAGATCGTCCTCGCGATGGCCGGGTACCTGGCCAGCGAGGGCCGCTTCAACGTCGTCCTGATCGTCGTCGCGGCGACGGTCGGCTCGCTGGTCGGCGCTCTCGCGCTCTACTGGGTCGGCGCCGTTCTCGGCGAGGACCGGCTGAAGCGGTGGCTGGACCGGCTTCCCCTGGTGGACCTCGACGACCTGGAGCGGGCGGACCGCTGGTTCGAGCGGCACGGCCGGTGGGCGGTGCTCTTCGGGCGCCTGGTGCCGGTGGTCCGCAGTCTGGTCTCGATCCCCGCCGGGGCGAACCGGATGCCGCTGGTCGAGTTCGTCGCCTTCACCACGCTGGGCAGCGGCGTCTGGAACACGCTGATCGTCGGTCTGGGCTACACGCTCGGCACGCGCTGGGAGGACGTCGACCGGTACGGCGACTGGTTCAACTACGCGATCTACGCGGCGTTCGCGATCCTGATCGTCAGTTGGGTGGTGAAGAAGGTGCGCCGCCGGCGCGCGCGCCGCGGCCGGGAGTCGGTGGGCGCGGGCCGCTGACCGGGCCGCGCACCCACGGGGTACGCGGCCCGGCGCCGTACGGTCAGGGCAGCGTGTCGAGGTGCGGGCCGGCGGTACGGGCGAAGTTGTTGCCGTTGGTGACGTCCCAGTTCACCGACCAGGTCATCGCGCCGCGCAGGCCCGGGTAGGTGCGCGGGGGCCGGAAGCTCCCGCAGTTGGTGCCCCGGGTCAGGCAGTCCAGGGCGGCGTTGACCACGCTCGGCGCGACGATGCCGCCGCCGGCGGCCCCGGGACCGGCCGGCAGGCCGAGCCCGACCTGGTCCGGCCGCAGCCCGGCCTCCAACTGGATGCAGGCGAGCGCGACGATGAAGTTCACCGTGCCCTGGCCGTACGCGGCGTTGTTGTCGCAGCCGAGCATCGAGCCGGAGTTGTAGAACTGGGTGTTCACGACGGTGAGGATGTCCTTGATGTCCAGCGCCAGCTTGAAGTAGCTGGTGGCGGGGTTCTGCATGTCGATGGTCTGCGGTGCCATCGCGATGATCAGCCGGGAGCCGACCTTGGCGCGCAGCGACCTGAGGGCCTGTCCCATGTAGGTCGGGTTGAGGCCGTTCTCCAGGTCGATGTCGACGCCGTCGAAGCCGTACCGCTGGATCAGCGCGTACACGGAGTCGCTGAAGGCCACCGCGGAGGCGGCGTCGTTGACGGCGACCCGGCCGGTCTCGCCGCCGACCGAGATGATGACCTTCTTGCCGCGGCTCTGCAGGGTGCGGACGTCGGCGGTGAAGTCGGCGTCGGTGTAGCCGCCCAGCGCGGCGGAGAGCCCGGGGTCGACGGCGAAGCCCACCGCGCCGGGGGTGGCGGTCGCGTCGGCGAAGGCCACCGCCACCACGTCGTACTCGGCGGGCACGTCGCGCAGGCGCAGCTCGACCGCCGGGTTGTCGAAGTTGTGCCAGTACCCGGTGAGGATGTGCCTGGGCAGGCCGGTCACCGGCGGCGGGGTGGTCGGTGGCGCGGTGGTCGGTGGTGCGGTCGTCGGCGGCGCCGTGGTGGGCGGGGCGGTGGTGGGTGGCGTGCCGCCGCCGCACGCGGCGCCGTTCAGCCGGCAGCCGGTCGGCGTGCCGGGGCCGTTGCCGAGGAAGCCGAAGGAGACCGAGGCTCCCGGCGCGATGGTGCCGTTCCACGAGCGGTTGGTGAACGTGTGCCGTTGGCCGGACGAGGTGAGCAGCGCGTCCCAGTAGGTGCCGACGGTCGTGCCGGCCGGTAGGTCGAAGGTGAGGGTCCAACCGTTGATCGTGGTGCCGCCACCGTTGGTGATCGTGTACTTCCCCTCCCATCCGCTGCCCCAGTCGGAGGTCTTGACGAAGGTGGCGGTCGGGCCGGCCGCGTACGCCGGCATCGCCACCCAGGCCGCGCCGAGCGCGGCGGTCACCGCTGTGACCAGGGACAGGACTAGGTATCTGGAACGCTTCATGCGACCCTCCACACCCCGGATGGGATCCACGGACGTCTACGTTGGCGATTATTATTAAGACTGTTAACTGTTTCTGTCCAGGGGTGCGGGGCGGACTTCGGAAAGGGCCCCTTCCGCCCGACGCGGCGCCGGGCGGAAGGGGCCTCTCGGGTCAGCGGCGGAAGGTGAACCAGTTGACGTTGACGAAGTCGTTCGGCTGGCCGCTGGTGAAGGTCAGGTAGACCGTCCGGCGGCCGGTCGGGCCGGCCACGTTGCCGGGCACCGAACGCCAGGACTGCCAACCGCCGGTGTTGGCGATGGCGAAGCTGCCGATCGGCGGGCTGGTCGGGCTGTCCAGCCGCACCTCGACCAGCCCGCTCACCCCGCCGGCCGCGCCGGAGGCGACCCGGGCGACGAAGTCCCGCGGCGGGGTGGCGCCGAAGTCCACGTTGTCGAAGCGCACCCAGTCGCCGTTGCGCAGCGCGCCGATGTTCTGCCCACCTTCGGAGCAGGCCTCCACGAGCACGCCGTTCTGGGCGCTGAACGACTCGGCCTGGATCGTCGCGTACGCGTCCCGCACCCCACCGGGCGGCGGCGTCGTCGGGGGCGGGGTGGTCGGCGGCGGCGGGGTGGTGCCGCCGCCGCGGCTGTAGACGGCCACGTAGTCGACGAGCATGGGCCGCCCCGGCACGGTGGCGGCGGTCGGGGTGGCGCTTCCGGCGACGCCGTTCGGGAACGCCCCGCCCATCGCCACGTTGAGCAGCAGGAAGTAGCCGGCGTGGCTGGTCATCTGCGACCAGTACGGCTCGCCGATCCGGGACTGGCTGACCGTGTGGTAGAGCTGCCCGTCGACGTACCAGCGCAGCTGCTGCGGGCTGGTCGACGCGTCCCACTCGAAGCGGTAGGTGTGGAACGCCGACTGACAGGTGGAGCCCGGGCAGGCACGGGACGCGCCGATGCCGTTGAACTCGTCGCAGGGGCCGCCCGGGGCGACACCGCAGTGCAGCACGCCCCAGACGGAGTTGATCCCGTTGACGTTCTCCATCACGTCGAACTCGCCGATGCCCGGCCAGTTGTGGTAGTTGCCCCGGTACGGCGAGCCGAGCGCCCAGAACGCGGGCCAGTAGCCGGCCGCCTGGGCGCCGGTCACGTTCGGCATCTGGATGCGGCCCTCGATGGCGAGAACGCCGCCGGAGGGTGCTTTGAAGTTGCTGCGTACGGTCTCGATCCGGGCCGAGGTCCACTGGCCGGCACCGTCGCGCAGCGGGGTGATCCGCAGGTTGCCGGCGCCGTCGTGGCTGACGTTGGCGGTGCTGGCGGTGTACGTCTGGATCTCGCCGGTGCCCCAGTTGGGCGGGCCGCCGGGGTAGCTGGTGCCGGTGTCGATGATCCAGTTGGCGGAGGACGGGAGCGTGCCGGCCGCGCCGGTGAAGTCGTCGCTCCAGACCAGGCTCCAGCCGGACGGCGGTGGCGGCACGGCGGCGTTCGCGGTGACGGTCAGGGCGGTCAGCGCGGTGGTGGTGACGGCGGTGAGCAGTGCCAACACCAGTCTCGACCGGCGTCGTGCGGGCAGGGCGGCGGGCGCCCCGGGTGGCGTGTGCATGGGTGTGCCTCTCTGCGGGGACGGTTCGAGAGAGCGCTCTCTCAGGAGTTGTACGTGCCGTTCACCCACTTGTCAACGTCGATCTGTAGTGCGCTGCGGGCAGAGACACGCCGAGTGCCCGTTTCCGGACGCCAGCACGGTGGGTAACGACAGCACCGACCCGGCGCGGAGGGACCGCGACCGGCCGAGACGGACGGTGATTCGGAAATGACCGGTCAGGTGGTGGCGGCGCCGGAGCGGACGGCCGGCGGGACCGACCTGCTCACCGTGGGCGTCGAGGAGGAGTTCCTGCTCGTCGACCCGCACACCGGGGTCGCCGTGCCGGCCGTCGACCTCGTCATGGAGCAGGTCCCCGCCGAACTGCGCGGCCAGGTGGAGCGCGAGTTCCAGACCAGCCAGATCGAGATCGGCAGCCCGCCCGGCCTGGAGCTGAGCTCGATCCGCCACTCCCTGGGCGTGCTGCGGTCCGCGCTCGCCGACGCCGCCGAGCGCGCCGGCGTACGACTGCTCGCCATCGGCACCGGCCCGGTCGACGGCCCGGTGCCACCGGTGGTCGACAAGCCCCGCTTCGACCGGATGCTGGAACGCTTCCGCCTGCTGGTGCCCGGGCCCGGCAACAACGGCATGCACGTGCACGTCGGGGTGCCCGACGCCGAGACCGGAGTGCAGGTGCTCAACCACGTCCGGCCCTGGCTGCCGGTGCTCCAGGCGGTGACCGCGAACTCCCCGTTCGCCCGGGGCGAGGACTCCGGGTACGCGAGCTGGCGCTCGGTGGAGTGGGAACGCTGGCCGTCGGTGGCGCCGACGCCGTTCCTGGAGTCGCACGAGCACTACCAGCGGCTGATCCGGCAACTGATCGCGAGCGGCGTCATGCTCGACGAGGGGATGCTCTACTGGTACGCCCGGTTGTCGGCGAAGTACCCCACCGTGGAGCTGCGCATCGGCGACGTCTGCCCCTCGGTGGACGACGCCGTCCTGGTCGCCGCGCTGGTCCGTGGCATGGTCGCCACCGCCATGGACGACATCGCCGCCGGCCGCCCGGCGATCCGCACCGACCACCACCTGCTCGTCGCCGCCCACTGGCGGGCCGCCCACGACGGGCTGGAGGGTGACGGTGTCGACCTCACCGACGGCGAGCTGCGCCCGGCCTGGGAACTGCTCGACCAGTTCGTCGCGCGGTTGCGCCCGGCACTCGAACGGCACGGCGACCTCGACGAGGTGCAGCGCCTGCTCGGTGGGCTGCGCCGGCACGGCAGCGGAGCCGCACGGCAGCGGGCGGTCTTCGAACGCGGCGGGAAGCTGCTGGACGTGGTGGAGGACGTCGCCCGGCAGACCCGCGGCTGAGCCGATCCGTGACAGGATGAGCCAGTGGCGCAACGACTGATCGTCATCGGCGGCGACGCCGCCGGCATGGCAGCGGCGTCGCAGGCACGACGCCGCCGGGGCCCGGACGACCTGGAGATCGTGGCGTTCGAGCGCGGGCACTTCACGTCGTACTCGGCGTGCGGCATCCCGTTCTGGATCAGCGGCCTGGTCCCCGAGCGCGACCAGCTCATCGCCCGCGACCCGGCGACGTTCCGGGACCGGTTCCAGGTCGACGTCCGGCTTCGGCACGAGGTCACCGCCATCGACCTGGACCGCCGCGAGGTCGTCGCCCGGGACCTCGAACGCGGCGGCGAGATCCGCGAGCGGTTCGACACCCTGATGTACGCCACCGGCGCCGCCCCGGTGAAACCGGACTGGGCGCACACCGACGTACGCGGCGTGTTCGGCGTGCAGACCCTCGACGACGGCGCCGCCCTGCGCGACTGGCTGGACGCGGACCCGCGGCCGAAGCGCGCGGTGGTGGTCGGCGGCGGCTACATCGGCGTCGAGATGGCCGAGGCGCTGATCCAGCGCGGTCTGACCGTCACCCTGGTCGAGCAGGCCGAACAGCCGATGTCCACGGTGGACCCGGACATGGCCGAGCTGGTCACCGACGCGATGCGCGGCCTGGGGGTGCAGATCCGCACCGGCCTGCGGGTGACCGGCCTCCAGGAGCGGGACGGACGGGTTTCCGCGGTCACCACGGCGGAGGGTGCGATCCCCACCGACCTGGTCGTCCTCGGCCTCGGCGTACGCCCCAACGTCGAGTTGGCGAAGGCCGCCGGGTTGCCGGTCGGGCCGAGCGGCGCGCTGCGGGTGGACCGGCGCATGCGGGTGCCCGGGGTCGAGGGGGTGTTTGCGGCCGGTGACTGCGTGGAGTCCCTCCACCGGGTCAGCGGCATGCCGGTGCACATCCCGTTGGGCACGCACGCCAACAAGCAGGGCCGGGTCGCCGGGGTCAACATCGGCGGCGGGTACGCGACCTTCCCCGGCGTGATCGGCACCGCCGTGACCAAGGTCTGCGAGCTGGAGGTGGGTCGCACCGGACTGCGCGAGCGGGACGCCACGGCGGCCGGCTTCGAGTTCGTCTCGGTGATCGCCGAGTCGACCAACCGGGCCGGATACTTCCCCGGCTCCCGCCCGATGCACGTCAAGCTGATCGCCGAGAAGCCCAGCGGCCGGCTGCTCGGCGCGCAGATCGTCGGCTGGTCGGAGGCGGCCAAGCGGATCGACGCCCTGGCCGTGGCCCTGTGGAACGAGATGACGGTGGACGACATGACCGCGCTCGACCTCGGCTACGCCCCGCCGTACGCGCCGGTCTGGGACCCGGTGCTGATCGCCGCCCGCAAGGCCGTCGACGCCCTCTCGGCCTCCGGCCGGTAGGACCGCGGGCGCCCGCACCGGCCGCGGCCGGTGGGCAGCGCCGGTCCCCGTTCCGCCCGGGGGTCGGCGGCCTCGACGGCCGCGGATGTTTGTCGGTGGGCGCGGTTAGCGTGTGCGCGCTGTCGCAGTGCCGGTTCCGGCGCCGATCCCCCCTCGGAGGCACCCATGTCGCAGGAGACGACCTACCTCGAACTGTCCGAAGTGGACGGTAGCGCGCACAAGTTCTACGAGGTCGTCGTCGACGGCACCGCGCTGACCGTGCGCTACGGGCGGATCGGCGACCAGGGCCAGGTGAAGACCAGCAGCTACCCGGACAACGCCCGGGCCCGCGCCGCCGCCGCGAAGAAGATCGGCGAGAAGGTCCGCAAGGGCTACTCCCCGGCGGTGCCCGGCGTCCGGCAGAAGCGGCCGGTGACCCGGCGGCGCATCGTCAGCACCCGGTCCACCGCCCGCACCGCGCCGGTGCTGTGGCGCTACGACTCGGGCGCACCCGCCTTCGGCATCTTCGTCGACGGCCGCAGCTGCATGGTCGGCAACGAGCACGGCGTCATCACCACGCTGGGTCACGACGCCCGGGTCCTCGACCAGGTCCGGCTCCCCGACGGGGTGAAGTGCATCGTCGCCGACGACGCCTGGATCTACGCCGGCTGCGACGACGGCAACGTCTACGACCTCTCCGGCAAGGTACCCCGGGTGGCGTACGCGATCGCTCCGGAGATCGACATCTACTGGCTGGACATCCACGACGGCGTCCTCGGCGTCTCCGACGCCGACGGCGGCATCGCGGCCATCGACCACGAGGACGAGTTCCTGTGGCGACGGCCGGGCCGGGGCCGTTCCGCCTGGATGGTCCGCTGCGACCGCGACGCCCTCTACCACGGCCACTCGCGGGGCGTCACCGGCTACGACTGGCGCACCGGCCAGGAGCTGTGGCACACCCGCACCGGCTCGGTGCTGTTCGGCTGGCAGGAGCGGGAGACGGTGTTCGCCGGCACCGGCACCCGGGAGGTGGTCCGGCTGCGCAAGAACGGGCTCGCCGAGCGGACCTACCACTGCGACGCCCCCGTCTTCTCCTGCGCGACCGCCGAGGGCGGCCGGTACGTCTTCGCCGGGGACAGCCAGTCCTCCATCTACTGCTTCGACGCCGCCGGCAACCGGCTGTGGAAGCTCGGCACCGGCTGCGGCTCGGCGTACTCGATGCAGTACCACGACGAGCGCCTCTACGTGGTCACCACCAGCGGCCACCTGGCCTGCGTCGACGCCAGCGAGCCGGCGATCCGCGCCGCCGAGGCGGGCGACGTTCCCGACGTGGTCGACGTCAAGGCGCCGGCCCGGCTACCCGAGCCGGCCGCCTGGACGACGGTGGAGGTGACCAGCGACGACCGGAACGGCGTTGTGGTGCAGTGCGTCCCGGACGGGGGCCGCCTGCGCGTCCAGGTCCTCTCCCCCGGCTACCGCCGGGACTGGGCCGTGCAGTTCCCCAAGGGCATCCGGGAGGCGGGCGCCCGCTACGTGGTCACCGAGATCCGGGAGGCCGGGCGGGGCGGCTTCTACCGGGCGTACGGCGACATCCGCCGTCTCCGCTGACACCGCCGGGCGGCGGGGCCGGCGATCATGGGCGATCATGGGCGGCGTGCGGATCCCCGAGAGCCTGGGTTGGGTACGGGACCAGCCCGGCGGGCCGGAGTGGCTGGCCGGGCTGCCCGGTCTCCGCGACTCCTGCGCGCAGCGGTGGTCGCTGCGGCTGGGACCGCCCTTCGCGTACGCCTTCGCGTCGCTGGCCCTGCCCGCCGACCTGCCGGACGGCACCCGGGCGGTGCTCAAGCTGCAGTACCCGGACGCGGAGAGCACCCACGAGGCGACCGCCCTCGGCCGGTGGGGCGGGCACGGCGCGGTCCGGCTGCTGGCGCACGACCCGCAGCGGCGGGCGCTGCTGGTCGAGCGGTGCGTGCCCGGCTCGCCGCTGCACGCCGTGCCGATGGAGGCGGCGCTGGACGCGGTCGTGGACCTGCTGCCCCGGCTCTGGGTGCCGGCCGGCCGGCCGTTCACGCCGCTCGCCGAGGAGGCCGCCGGTTGGGCCGACCGGATGCCCGACAAGTGGGAGCGGGCCGGCCGCCCGTACGAGCGGCGGCTGCTGGACGCCGCGCTCGGGCTGCTCGCCGATCTGGTGCCGAGCCAGGGCGAGCAGGTGCTCGTCAACCAGGACCTGCACGCCGGCAACGTGCTGCGGGCGACCCGGGAGCCGTGGCTGGTGATCGACCCGAAGCCGCTGACCGGCGAGCGGGAGTTCGGTGTGGTGGCGATGGTCCGTGGCCAGGAGCTGGGGCACTCCCCGACCGCCGTCCGTCGTCGGCTCGACCGCCTCACCGCCGAGCTGGGGCTGGACCGCGACCGGGTCCGGGGCTGGACCATCGTCCAGACGCTGGCGTGGAGCATCAGCGCCGGAACGGTGTACCAGGATCAGGTGGACGTCGTCTGCTGGCTGCTCGACGGCTCCTGATGGCAGCCCGTCGGCGGGAGCCGGCTCCGCCGCTGTGCGTCAGCGCTGGCAGGTGGGGCACCAGTAGATGTTGCGACCCGCCAGGTCACGCCGGCTGACGGGGGTCGCGCAGACGTGGCACGGCGCACCGGGGCGGCGGTAGACGTACACCTCGCCACCGTGCCGGTCGACGCGCGCGGCGCGGCCCATCGCCTCCGGCAGGTGCTCGTCGCGGACCGTGTCGATCCGGCCGCGCTCGACGGCCTGCCACATCAGGGTCACCAGGTCGGTCCAGAGACGCTCCCAGCCGTCGCGGGTGAGCCGTCGGCCAGGCATCGTCGGTGACAGGTTGGCCCGGAACAACGCCTCGGTGACGAAGATCAGCCCGGTGCCGGCCACCACCGACTGGTCGAGCAGCAGCGCGGCGAGCGGGCTCGGGCTGCGGGAGATCCGGGCGTACGCCCGCTCCGGGTCGGCGTCGCCGCGCAGCGGATCGGGGCCGAGCCGCTCGCGCAGCGCCGACACCTCCGGCGGGGTGAGCAACTCGCAGGCCGTGGGGCCGCGCAGTTCCAGCCAGTGCCGGTCGCTCGCCAGCCGCAGCCGGACCTGGCCGACCGGTTCCGGCGGCTCACCCGACCCGTCGGTGAACTTCCCGTACAGCCCGAGGTGCATGTGCAGGGTCAACTCGCCGGCGTAGTGGTGCAGCAGGTGCTTGCCGTACGCCTCGGTGCCCTCCAGGACGGACCCGGTCAGGCGGGCGGCACCCTCGGCGAAGCGGCCCTGTGGGCTCGCCGCGTGCACCTTGTCGCCCGCGAACAGCTCGGCGTGCCGGGCGGCGAGGCGGTGGATGGTGTGTCCCTCTGGCACGGGTGCCAAGGGTAGCCAGCCGGGTCGCCGACCGCATGTGACCTGGACCGGACGGACGGCGGGCCGGGCCGGTGAGGGCCGGGCCGGTCGACGC
>JAEYGD010000525.1 GCA_023402505.1 Actinomycetes bacterium | reverse complement strand
CTCCACACCGGTGGCCGGCTGCACCGCCGCGCCGTCGCTGCCGCCACTGTCGTCGCCCGCGGCGCCGCAGCCGCCGACCGCCAGCACCGCCGCCAGCGCCACCGCGACCGCCACGCCCCGGCGACGTCCGATTCCGCCCATCCCCGCTCCGATCCCTCGGGACCGGCCTCCCGGCCGGCCCGCCGTGTCTGCGGCCCCGGGACGACCCGGGGCGATCGGTCAGACGGGACGCGGTGCCGCGTCCGTTCCGGCAGACTGCGCTGAGGACGTCACGATTCGATAATCGAGGAGTCACGAATGCGGCTGACCAAGTACGGGCATTCCTGCGTACGCGTCGAGCACGACGGGGGAGTCCTGGTCATCGATCCGGGGGTCTTCAGCGAGCGTGCCGCACTGGACGGGGCGGACGCCGTGCTCGTGACCCACGAACACCCCGACCACGTCGACGTGGCGGCCCTGACCGAGCAGCACGACCGCCGCCCGTTCGCCCTGTACGGGCCGGCGTCGCTGGCCGCCACACTGGACGGTCTGGCCGACCTGCTCAGTCCGGTCGAGGTGGGCGCGGAGTTCACCGCCGCCGGTGTGGCGGTGCGTGCCTACGGCGGGCGGCACGCGGTCATCCACCCCGACATCCCGGTGGTGGAAAACCTGGCGTACCTGATCGACGACCGCGTCTACCACCCCGGCGACTCCCTGGTCGTCCCCGAGGACGTGCAGGTGGACACCCTCTTCCTGCCGATCCACGCGCCGTGGACCAAGTTCTCCGAGTCGCTGGACTTCCTCCGCGCGGTCGCGCCGCGGCGGGCGTACGCGCTGCACGACGGGCTGCTCAACGACAACGGCCTGACCGTGCTCAGGAACAACTTCACCCGACTCTCCGACGTGGACTACCGGCGGCTCGAACCGGGCACCCGGGTCGACGCCTGAGCAGCGATGCCCGGCCCGCCCCGGGAGCTGGTGCGGCAGCTCTACCGAACGCCCCCCGACCGGTTCGTGGCCGCCCGGGACGAGGCCGTCGCCGAGGCCCGCCGTGCCGGCGACGCGCGCACCGCGCGGGAGATCGCCCGGCTGCGCCGCCCCACGGTCGCCGCCTGGCTGGTCAACCTGCTCGCGCTGGAACGGCCCGAGCTGGTCGCCGACCTGGGCCGGCTCGCCGAGTCGCTGCGGTGCGCCCAGCGGGAACTGCGCGGCGCGAAGCTGCGGGAACTGTCCGCGCAGCGCCGGGCGGTGGTCGGCGCGCTGGTCGCCGAGGTACGCAAGCTGGCGGCGGCGGTCGACGGCGCCCCGTCGACCGGGAAGCTGCCGCTGGGCGAGGTGGAGGCGACCCTGAACGCCGCGCTGTCCGACACCGAGGTGGCCGAGCAGGTGCGTTCCGGCCAGCTCCTGCGGGCCGCCAGCTACGCCGGCTTCGGTGAGGTGCCCCGGCCGCAGCTGCGCCTGGTCACCGGCGGCGGGGACGAGGAGACCGAGCCGCCCGCCCCGCGCGGGGCGGACCGCACGGCGCTCCGCGCCGAGCAGGCGGAACGGGCCGCCCGTGCCGAGCGGGCGCGGCGGCGCCGGGCGCTGGAGAAGGAACTGGCGAAGGCCCGTACCGACCAGGACCGGGCGGAGACGGAGCTGGCCGGTGCCGCCGAGGCCGAGCGCGACGGCGCGGCCGCCCTCGACGCCATCGAGACGGAACTCGCCGAGCTGGAGCGCCGGCGGGCCGTCGCCGAACAGGACCTGAGCCGCGCCAAGCTGGCCCGGCGGGCGGCCGAACGGACGGTCACCGCCGCCCGCCGCCGCACCGGCGAGGTCGAGGCGGCGGTCGAGGCACTCGACGCCGAAGAGGGGGATGCCGGCGGCGACGGCGGCACGGCAGACTGACCGCTGTGGACGGACCGGTGAGGCGGGGAGCGCCCCGATGACCCCGGAACAGGTGGCGGCCGGCTGCAAACCGGCTGTGCTGGAACTCGGTGACGCGTTCACCCGCTGCCCGGTCACGCTGCGCCAGGCCCGGCTGCTCGGCATCTCCGGCTGGGCGTTCTACATCGCCGGGCGGGCCGGGGCGCTCGGCGACGTCCGGGCGGAGACGGTGGCCGCCGCGCTCGGGTTCATCGCCCCGGACGCCGTCGCCGACGGGTGGGACGCCGCCGTGCGGACCGTCCGCCCGACGCAGGTGGCCGCCGCGACGCTGCTGGAGTGCTGCCGGTGGGGCGACGAGAACGTCGACCCCCTGCCGGAGGCCGGCCGGCTCGGCGGGCTGCTCGAGCGGGCCGTCGAGGCCGCCGACGCCACCGGGATGCCGCTCTTCGCGGCCTGGCGGGCGATGCCCGTGCCGGAGCGCTCGGCGGGCGCCCGGGCGGCGGTGAGCCTGCGCCTGCTGCGGGAGCACTTCGCCGGGGCGTACCTGCTGGCGGTGCGCGCCGCCGGCATGACACCGCTGGAGGCGGTGCTGGCCGGACCGGAGGGCGAAGCCGGGGCCGTCGCGGCGGGCTGGCCGCCCCCGTACCCGCCGGTGGGGCCCCTGGTCCGCCGCCGGCTCTGGGCCGAGGCGGTGACCGACCGGCTGGCCGCCGCGGCGTTCACGGCGCTCGGCCGGGCCGACGGCACCGAACTGGTGGACCTGCTGGCCACCGTCCGCACCCGCCTGCGCCGGCCCTGAGTCGATCATGCGCCGGGAAAATCGGCGGCGGACCCGGCGGCGGGCTGCCAGGATCGGCGCGTGACGCTTCCCGCCGGTTGGACCGCCCGCCGACCCACCCTCGACGACGTCCCCGCGATCCTCGCCGTCGTGCACGCCGCCGACGTCTTCGCGGTCGGCTACCCCGACTTCGACGACGAGGACGTCAAGGCCGCCCTCACCGGGCCCTTCACCGACCCGGCCCGGGACTCCTGGGTGGTCAGCGACCCCGACGGGACGCTGGTCGCCTGGACGACGGTCGACAACCCGACCGGCGTGGGCCGCGAGTTCGTCGAGGTCTACGTCCACCCCGAGCACGGCGCGGACCTGCGCGCCCCGCTGCTGGCCCGGATGCTCGACCGGGTCGCCGAGCGCGCCGCCGAACGGGGACAGCCCGCGCTGACCGCCCGGGTGTCGGTCTTCGCCCCCGAGACCCGGTGGGCCGCCGAGGTGGCCGACGCCGGTTTCACCCGCGCCAAGCGGTACGTGGCGATGAGCCGGTCCCTGGCCGACCTGCCCGCCGAGCCGCCGCCCCCGCCCGGGGTGACCGTCCGCCCGCTGCGCGGCGACGACGAGGCCGACCTGCGGGAGTTCTACCGGATCTTCGACACCGCCTTCCGGGACACGCCGGACTACGAGCCGGTCGGCTTCGACCGGTGGCGCGAGCAGCTCCGCCTGTTCGGCACCACCTGGGACGAGTGGTTCGTCGCCGAGGTCGACGGGGCGCCCGCCGGGGCGCTGCAATCCTCCGACCAGGCGCTGGACCAGAACGAGGGGTGGGTCCGCAGCCTGTCGGTGCTGCCCGCGTACCGGCGGCGCGGGGTCGGCGCGGCGCTGCTGTGGCGGGCCTTCACCGTCTATGCCGCGAAGGGCCGGGAGCGGGCCGGGCTCGGGGTCGACCTGACCAACCCGACAGTTCCGGTGACCCTCTACCAGTCGGTGGGGCTCCGCGAGGTGCGCTGGACCGACATGTACGAGCTGGTCGTGCCCGCCTCGGGTGTGTGATTGACGACGCGCGGCGGGGCCGGCTGGCCGCCCCGCCGCCACCGGTAGCAGACTGGGGGCCGTGCGAGTGGCCCTACGCGGACGCGGTGCCGGTGGGGCGGGACCGCAGGTCCGTGACGTAGTCGTCCGGAGCGCCCGCCTTCTCGGCGGCGTTCGCGATCTCCGACAGGTACCACGAGGTCGGCAGGCCGCCCTCGTAGCCGTCGAAGACGTACACCCACGCCGTGACGTCGCCGTCCAGGGTCGAGACCCGGACGTGCAGCTTGCGGTAGGTGCCGGCCGTCACACCCTCGATCTCGTCGAGCTGCGCCGCGTCGTACGGGTGGATGTCGTACAGCGCCACGAACACCCGGTCGCCGGGGGACTCCACCACCGTGCTGACCGCCCCCTCCCAGCCGATGACGCCCTCGCCGGCGAAGGTGAGCCGCCAGCCTTCCAGCCAGCCGGTGCCCACCATCGGCGAATGCGGACAGTAGGCACGCATCCGGGCAGGGTCGAGGTTTGAGCCGTAGGCGGCGTAATGACGCACGGCGATGACGATAGCCGGGCCGGCGGGTGGGGGAGAATACGACGGTGCGTGTCGGACGCGTTCGGGAGAAGAAAGTCACTGTGAGCATGGACGAGGGGCGAGCACGGTGAGCGCGAGGAGTGCAGCGGAGCGGAGCCCCGCAGTCGCGAACGAAGGGGCGGCACTGTGAGCCGGATCGTGATCATCGGCGGTGGGCCGGCCGGCTACGAGGCGGCTCTGGTCGCCGCGCAGCTGGACGCCGACGTCACCGTCGTGGAGGCCGAGGGCGCCGGCGGCGCGTGCGTGCTGTCCGACTGCGTGCCGTCGAAAACCTTCATCGCCAGCTCGCAGGTGGTGACCGGCTACCGGGACACCGAGGGGTTCGGGATCCACTCGGACGGCCTGGAGGCGGTGACCGTCGACGCCCCGGCCGTCAACGGGCGGGTCAAGCGGCTCGCGCTCGCGCAGTCCGCCGACATCCACGCCAAGCTCGTGAAGGCCGGCGTCACCTTCGTCGCCGGCAGCGCCCGGCTCGGTGAGGACACGCTCGGTCACACCCACCGGGTGGTCGTCACGCCGGCCGACGGCGCCGAGTACGCGATCGACGCCTCCACCGTCCTGGTCGCCACCGGCGCGACCCCGCGCCAGCTGCCGACCGCCGTCCCGGACGGTGAGCGGATCCTGACCTGGCGGCAGGTGTACGACCTCACCGAGCTGCCCCGGCACCTGATCGTGGTGGGTTCCGGCGTCACCGGCGCCGAGTTCGCCAGCGCCTACCTGGCGATGGGGATCGAGGTCACCCTCGTCTCCAGCCGGGACCGGGTCATGCCGCACGAGGACGCCGACGCGGCGATGGCCATCGAGCGGGTGTTCCGCAGCCGGGGCATGAGCATCCTCAACAACTCGCGTGCCGAGGCGGTCCGCCGCACCGGCGACGGCGTCGAGGTCGAGCTGTCCGACGGCCGCAAGGTGTACGGCTCCCACGCGCTGATCGCCGTCGGCTCGATCCCCAACACCGCGAACCTCGGCCTGGCCGAGTACGGCGTCGAGCTGGCCCGGGGCGGGTACGTCACGGTCGACCGGGTCTCCCGCACGAACGTGCCCGGCATCTACGCGGCCGGCGACTGCACCGGGGTGCTGCCGCTGGCCAGCGTGGCCGCCATGCAGGGCCGCATCGCCATGTGGCACGCGCTCGGTGAGGCGGTCCGGCCGCTGCGGCTGCGTACGGTCGCGGCGAACGTCTTCACCGACCCGGAACTGGCCACGGTGGGTGTGAGCCAGGACGAGGTCGACGCCGGCAAGGTCCCCGCCCGCCAGGTCATGCTGACGCTCGCCGGCAACGCCCGGGCGAAGATGGACGAGGTCTCCGACGGTTTCGTCAAGCTCTTCTGCCGCCCGGCCAGCGGCCAGGTGATCGGTGGTGTGGTGGTCGCCCCCAAGGCGAGCGAGCTGATCCTGCCGATCACGATGGCGGTGGAGAACAACCTGACGGTCAACGAGCTCGCCCAGACCATCACGATCTACCCGTCGCTGTCCGGCTCGGTCACCGAGGCCGCCCGGCAGCTGATGCTCCACGAGCTGGAGTGACGGCGGGTCCGGTGTGGGTGAGCCGGAGCGCCACGGTGGTGAGCAGCCCGACCTCGACGAGGATCAGCAGGCGTTCGACCAGGCCGAGCAGCAGCCGGTCACCGGGGTAGGCGGACCAGACCATCGCCGCCGCCAGCGCCAGGCTCGCGACCGCCAGCCCGCGTAGCCAACGGCTCGTGGCTCCGGCGGGCAGGCGGCCGGCGATCGACCAGCCGGCGAGCGGCAGGGCGAGGAAGGCCGCGACCGAGGCGTACCGGTGGACGTAGGCGGCGGTGTCCATGGGCAGTCCCGGCTCGTTCGTCGGTACGGCCGCGGCCAGCAGCAGCCCGCCGACCCAGACGACGAGGAGCACCGCCACCAGTGGTGCGCGCGACCTGTCCGGCGGTCCGCCGGCGGCTCGGGGTCGTGACAACTTCGGGGAACCTGCTGCCTCCCGGCGCGCGGAGGCAGCAGGTTCCCCGAAGTTGCGCGTGGCGGACAGGGGCGCGACGAGCACGGCGGAGGCCATGGCGAGCGCGACCATCGCCGCGTCGATGGCGCCGCCCCGGTCCGAGACGGCGTAGTCGCTGATCGTCAGCGACCAGGGGTCGAGGCCGTCCACTCCGAGGTGACCGACGACGGCGAGCAGCGCCGCCAGGGCGATCCCGCCGAGGGCGAGAAGTCCGCTGTTCCGGCTTCCGGGCATGTCTCACCGTGCCGTCGTGGCCACCCGAAACGGATCCGGGCGAGCCACCGAGATCGATGCCGGGGTCCGCCCCTAGGGTCCGCCGTGCCGGAATCCCGACGGCCCCCGCGTCATTCGGTGGGGACGTCGGCGGGGCGGGCGGTGCGGTCGGCGAGCAGGCTCATCACCCACCCCGCCGCCGCGAACCCGACCGCCGCGGCACCGGCGATCAGCGCGAGGCGCCACGCCGAGCCGGCCAGGGCGGCGCCGCCGAGGTGGCCGACCAGTGCCCCGTAGGTCGCCCAGCCCAGCGCGGCCATCGACTCGTAGAGCAGGAACAGCCGGTACGGGTAGCGGTGCCGGCCCGCCGAGAAACAGGCGGCCATCCGCCCACCCGGCACGAAGCGGCAGACCAGGATGACCACGGGTCCCGGCCGGCGCAGGCCGCGGGTGACCCGTCCGGCGACCCGGCGCGCGGCTCCCGGTTCCCCGGACCGGCGCACCAGGCGGCCGGCCCGCAGGGTGGCCGCGAGCCGGGAGGACGGCGCCATCCGGCCGAGCAGGTAGCAGGTGAGGTCTCCGGCGAAGACGCCCGCCGCCCCGACCGCGATGGTGACCGGCAGGCTCAGCCCGCCGTAGACGGTCAGCGCCCCGGAGGTGATCATGATTGCCTGGGTCGGGATCACCGGCACGAAGGCGTCCGCGATCAGCAGGCCGAGCAGCGCGAGGTACGCCCAGGTCGGTGACGCGTCAAGGAGTTCGGGCACGGCTGTCACCTCGCCGGACGGGCCGATCGGATGCTGGAGAGCCTGACGGGTGGCCGGGCGTCACCGGGGGCGACCCTGGCTGGTCGTGACCGTCGACACGGATGCCCGACCGTGGACAACGATCCGAGGTGTGCGGAGGTGACGGCCTGCACCGGAGATTCCGGCGCGACGGGCCCTCGCCGGATCGGCGTTCGTCGGCGTACCGTTGTCGGCGCGCGGTCCCGTCGGGTCCCCCGTTCTCGACGAGCGGGCCGCCGCGGGCCGCCGGCAGGTCCCGTGCCGGCGGCCCGCCCCTGCTCCGGGGGCCCGCCTTGCTCCGGCGGCCCGGCGCGGAAATCCGGGTGCCGGCCGGTCGCGGGTCGGCTTACTCTCGCGGCATGCATGGTGCGGTACGGACCACGACGCCGGGAGACCCCGGCGCGCCGCACTGACACTTCCGTCGACGAGGCCCCCGGGCGATCCGCCCCGGGGCCTCGTGCCGTTCCGGGTTCCGGGGCGCCTCCGGGTCGTACCCGAACCAGGAGCGCGACATGATCGACCACCGTAGGCTCGGCCGTGAGCTGGGCCTGTTCACCTCGGATCCGCTCGCCGGCGCGGGCCTGCCGCTGTGGCTGCCGGCCGGCGCCGCGGCCCGGCACGCCGTCGAGGAGTACGTCCGTGACCTCGAACGCCGAGCCGGCTACCAGCACGTCCTCACCCCGCCGTTGGGTAAGCGGGAACTCTTCGAGCTCTCCGGTCACCTCGGCTACTTCGCCGACGACATGTTCCCGCCGCTGCGGCTCTCCGCCGACGACGAGTTCGTGCTGCGGCCGGCGCTCTGCCCCCACCACGCGCTGGTCTACCGGGCGCGGGGCCGGTCCTGGCGGGATCTGCCACTGCGCATCGCCGAGCTGGGCGGCATGTACCGGGCCGAGCGCTCGGGCGTGCTCGGCGGGCTGTCCCGGGTACGCGCGATCTCGCTGAACGACGCGCACAACTTCTGTTCGCTGGAGCAGGTCGGCGAGGAGGTGGCGGAGATCCTGCGGCTGATCCGGGAGGCGCACGCCGCGCTGGGCGTACGGCCGGCGGGGTTCCGGCTGTCGCTGCGCGGGCCAGGGGAGAAGTACGTCGGCGAAGATGCCCAGTGGGCGCGGGCCGAGGAGCTGCTCCGCGCGGCGCTCGACGGGGTGGCGTACGCCGAGGGTCCGGGCGAGGCGGCCTTTTACGGGCCGAAGATCGACATCCAGGTCGTCGACCCCGCCGGCCGGGAGTCGACCCTCTCCACCGTCCAGCTCGACTTCGACAAGCCGGAGCGGTTCGACCTGTCCTACGTGGACCGGGGCGGGGCCCGGCGGCGGCCGGTGATGGTGCACCGGAGCCTGGTGGGCAGCATGGAGCGGCTGTTCGCGTACCTGATCGAGGTGCACGAGGGTGCCTTCCCCGCCTGGTACGCGCCGGTGCAGCTGGTGGTCCTGCCGGTCGACGCCGGGCAGGACGGGGCGGCCGACGGGTTCGCCGCCGACGCCCGGGAGGCCGGGCTGCGGGTGGAGGTGGACCGGGCGGGATCGCTGGGCGCCCGGATCCGGGACGCCGCCCGGGCCCGCGTCCCGTACGCGGCGGTGGTCGGCCCGCGGGAGGTGGCCGACGGGCGGGTCTCCCTGCGCCTGCGTGGCGGCCGGGCCCTGGACCCGATGCCGGCGGCCGGGGCGCTCGCCCTGATCGCGGAGGTGGTCGGGGCCCGCGCGGCGAGTCTCCTCCCGGGCGGGTGACCGGTGACCGGCCGGTCCCCGGCGCGTGGCGCGGGGACCGGCCGGGCCGCCTCGTCTCCCGGTCATGATCCGGCAACCGCCGGCTGTGGCTCGTCGGTGGCGCCCCGGGTGAACTGGGAACGGTAGAGGCGCGCGTACGCGCCGCCGGCCGCCAGCAGCTCGTCGTGGGTGCCCTGTTCGACGATCCGGCCGTCCTCCATCATCAGGATCAGGTCCGCGTCCCGGATGGTGGAGAGCCGGTGCGCGATGACGAAGCTGGTCCGGTCCGACCGCAGCGCCGCCATCGCCCGCTGGAGCAGCACCTCCGTGCGGGTGTCCACCGAACTGGTGGCCTCGTCGAGGATCAGCAGGGACGGCTCGGCCAGGAACGCGCGGGCGATGGTGATGAGCTGTTTCTCGCCGGCGCTGACGTTGCTGCCCTCCTCGTCGATCCTCGTGTCGTAGCCGTCGGGGAGGCTGCGCACGAAGCGGTCCACGAACGTCGCCCGCGCCGCGGCCAGGATCTCCTCCTCGGTGGCGTCCGGCCGCCCGTACGCGATGTTGTCCCGGATCGTGCCGGCGAAGAGCCAGGTGTCCTGGAGCACCATGCCGACGCGGCCGCGCAGGTCGTCGCGGCTGAGCCGGGTCACGTCCACCCCGTCGAGGGTGATCCGGCCGGCGTCCAGCTCGTAGAAGCGCATGACCAGGTTGACCAGGGTGGTCTTGCCGGCCCCGGTGGGCCCGACGATCGCCACCGTCTGGCCGGGCTCGGCGACCAGCGACAGGTCCTCGATCAGCGGCGTGTCGGGCGCGTACCGGAAGGAGACCCGCTCGAACTCGACCCGCCCGCGCGGGTCGGTCACCCGGGCCGGTACGGCCGGGTCGGGGGTCTGTTCCTCGGCGTCGAGCACCGCGAACACCCGCTCGGCGGACGCCACCCCGGACTGGAGCAGGTTCGCCATCGAGGCGACCTGGGTGAGCGGCTGGGTGAACTGGCGGGAGTACTGGATGAACGCCTGCACGTCGCCGAGGGTCATCGTGCCGGACGCCACCCGGAGGCCGCCGACCACGGCGATCGCCACGTAGCTGAGGTTCCCGATGAACATCATGGCCGGCATGATGATCCCGGAGACGAACTGGGCGCCGAAGCTGGCCCGGAACAGCTCCTCGTTCTTCGCCGCGAACGCGGCCTGCACCTCACGCTGCCGGCCGAACACCTTGACCAGCTCGTGCCCGGTGAACGCCTCCTCGACCTGGCCGTTGAGCTCTCCGGTGTGCCGCCACTGCGCGACGAACTTCGGCTGCGACCGCTTGGCGATCTGCTGGGTGACGACCACCGACAGCGGCACCGCGACCACCGCGACCAGCGCCAGCAGCGGGGAGATCCAGACCATCATCCCGAGTACGCCGACGACGGTGAGCAGCGAGGTGAGCAGCTGGCTCAGCGTCTGCTGGAGACTGATCGAGATGTTGTCGATGTCGTTGGTGACCCGGCTGAGCAGCTCGCCGCGGGGTTGCCGGTCGAAGTACGGCAGCGGCAGCCGGTTCAGCTTGGTCTCCACGTCCTCCCGCAGGCGGTGGACGGTCCGCTGCACGACGCCGGTGAGCAGCCAGCCCTGCCACCAGGTGAGCAGGGCCGCGGCGACGTAGAGGCCGAGCGCCAGCAGCAGCACGCGGGACAGCGCGGCGGAGTCGATGCCGGCGCCGGGCACGACGTCCATCCGGGTGACGATGTCGGCGAAGCTGTCGTTGCCGGCCGCGCGGGCCGCCGCCGCGGCCTCCTCCGTCGTGGTGCCGGCGGTGAGCTGCCGGCCCAGCACCCCGGCGAAGATCAGGTCGGTGGCGTGACCGAGCACCTTCGGCCCGACGACGCTCAGTCCGACGCTGAGCACGGCGAGCCCGAGCACCCCGACCAGCTGGACCCGGTGCGGGCGGAGCCGGCCCAGCTGCCGTCGGGCCGACGGCCCGAAGGACATCGACCGTTCCGCGGGCATGCCGGCGCCCATCCAGGGTGGTCCGCCGCGCTGGCCGCCCGGCGGCAGCCGCCGTGGCGTACCGCCGTCGCCGGCCGGCTTCTTCTGGCGTACGACGCTCACGCCGCCACCCCCGTGGTCTGCTGGGACGCGACGATCTCCGCGTACGTGGGACAGGTCTTCAGCAGCTCGTCGTGCCGGCCGACGCCGACCACGCCGCCGTCCTCCAGCACGACGATCTGGTCGGCGTCGGCGACCGTGGAGACCCGCTGGGCCACGATCACCACCGCCGCGTCGGCGGTGACCGGCCGGAGCGCCGCCCGCAGCCGGGCGTCGGTGCCGAGGTCGAGCGCCGAGAACGAGTCGTCGAACAGGTAGATCTCCGGCCGGCGGACCAGTGCCCGCGCGATGGCCAGGCGCTGGCGCTGCCCGCCGGACACGTTGGTGCCGCCCTGGGCGATGGGCGCGCCCAGCCCGTCCGGCATCGCCTCGACGAAGTCACGCGCCTGCGCCACGTCGAGGGCCTCCCACAGCTGCGCGTCGGTGGCGTCCGGGTTGCCGTGCCGCAGGTTGCTCGCGATGGTCCCGGTGAACAGGTACGGCCGTTGCGGCACCAGGCCGATCCGCCGCCACAGCTCGTCGGGCGCGAGGTCGCGGACGTCGACGCCGTCGACCAGTACGGCACCGGACGTCACGTCGATCAGGCGTGGCACCAGGGAGAGCAGGGTGCTCTTGCCGGCGCCGGTGCTGCCGACGACCGCGGTGGTCGTGCCCGGCGCGACCCGGAAAGACACGTCCCGCAGCACGGGTTCGGCGGCGCCCGGGTACTGGAAGCGGACGTCGCGCAGTTCCAGCTCGGCCCGGCCCGGCGGTTCGGTCACCGGTCGCGCCGGCGGTACGACGGAGGACTCGGTGTCCAGCACCTCGACGACGCGTTCGGCGCAGACCGCCGCCCTCGGCACCATCATCAGCATGAACGTGGCCATCATGACGGCCATCAGGATCTGCATCAGGTACTGGAGGAAGGCGGTGAGCGAGCCGACCTCGATCGCCCCGGCGTCCACCCGCTGGGCGCCGAACCAGAGCACCGCGACGCTGGAGACGTTGAGCACCAGCATCACGATGGGGAAGATCAGGGCGGCCAGCCGGCCGGTCCACAGCGCGGTCGCGGTCAGGTCGGTGTTGGCGGCGGCGAAGCGGCGGGTCTCGTACGGCTCGCGGACGAACGCCCGGACGACGCGGATGCCGGTGATCTGCTCGCGGAGCACCCGGTTGACGGTGTCGATGCGGGTCTGCATGAGCCGGAATCCGGGCACCATCCGCCGGATGACGAGGCCCAGGCCGATCGCCAGCACGGGCACGCTGACCAGCATCAGCCAGGAGAGGCCGACGTCCTCGCGCAGCGCCATCACCACCCCGCCGACGCTCATGATCGGCGCGGCGACCAGCATCGTGCAGCTCATCAGCACGAGCATCTGCACCTGTTGCACATCGTTGGTGTTGCGGGTGATCAGCGAGGGGGCGCCGAACCGGGCCACCTCGCGGGCGGAGAAGCTGTTGACGTGGGCGAAGACCGCCGCGCGGACGTCCCGGCCGTACGCCCCGGCGGTGTGGGCGCCCAGGTAGACGGCGGCGATCGAGCAGACGATCTGCACCAGGCTGACCGCGAGCATCCAGCCGCCGGTACGCATGATGTAGCCGGTGTCGCCGCGGGCGATGCCGAGGTCGATGATGTCGGCGTTGAGGCTCGGCAGGTACAGCGAGGCGATCGTGCCGACGAACTGGAGGGCCACCACCGCGGCCAGGGTCCGGCGGTAGGGGCGCAGGTACGTCCGCAGCAGGCGGGTCAGCACGTGGGACCTTCCGTGGTGGCGGCACCCGCGGTGCCGATGACCGCCAGCAGGAACTCGCGGATCACCGCCGCCTTCGTGGGGTCGGCGTCGACGGCGGTGAGCGGGCGGTCCGACCGCATGACGGCCCGGAGTGTCTCGACGCGCGCGCGGCCGGCCGGGGTGAGCGCCAGTTTGACGCTGCGCCGGTCGGTGTCGTGCGGCTGCCGTACGACGAGGCCGTCGCGTTCGAGGGTGTCGACGATGCCGGTGAGGGTGGCCGGCTTGACGAAGCACCGCTCGGCCACGGCGCGGTGTGGCAGCTCGCCGTGCTCGTGCAGCGTCATCAGGGTGACCATCCCGGCCTGGGTCAGGCCGTGCTCCTCGGCCAGTACGCGGTTCCACCGCTGGCTGGTGAGGTGCCCGGCCACCACGAGCAGGCGCGCGATCGGCACGTCGTCGAGGCGGATCAGGTTCATGAGGTTCAGGTTAGCCACCTGATAGTCAGGGGCCAAACTATTTTCCGGGCATCCCCGGGTCGTGTTTCTAGCTGCCCGGTCGTCCGCCCGCCGGGTCGTCCGGGGCGGTCGCGGCGTACTCGCGCATCACCGCGGCGACCTCACGGAGGAAGGCGGCGGTCGCGGCCGCCTGCTCCGGCGTGAGCCGGGCGACCGCCCGCTCCACCCCGGTCAGCATCGGCCGGAGCGCCTCCAGCACCTCGTCGTACGCCTGGTCGGTGACCTGGAGCGCGACCCGGCGCCGGTCCTGCGGGTGCGGCGTCCGTTCGACGTGACCGGCCCGCACCAGCCGGTCCACCAGGGTGGTGGCCGAGGCCG
Organism: Actinomycetes bacterium; assembly: GCA_023402505.1. Taxonomy (GTDB): domain Bacteria; phylum Actinomycetota; class Actinomycetes; order Mycobacteriales; family Micromonosporaceae; genus Micromonospora. The sequence continues at coordinate 13,516 of JAEYGD010000525.1, read as the reverse complement.
ACCGGATGCCGAGCCGGTTGCCCAACTGGACCGGGCCGAGTGCGTCCGGGCTGGAGACCAGGTGGTCGATGGCGGCGGCGTCGGTCACCCCGATCCCGAGGCGGCGGGCCAGGGCGCCCCGGGTGTCGCCGGCCGCCCGGATCAGCTCGCGCAGTGCCCGAGCGGTGTCGCTGGTCGACGGCGCCTCGCTGTACGGGCCGCGCGGCACGCCGCTCTCCCCGACGGTTGACGAGGCGTGCTCCACCGGTAAAAGCTAGCATCCCAGGTAGCTAGAAAAACTAGCGATCGGAGGCGGGTATGCCGGAGCAGGGACGTGGCCGCTGGTGGGGACTGCTCGCCCTGAGCCTCGGCGTGGCGACGATCATCGTCGACGCCACGATCGTCAACGTGGCGGTCCCCGCGATCATCCGGGACCTCGACATCACCTCCGCCGACGCGCAGTGGGTCCAGGAGGCGTACACCCTGGTCTTCGCGTCCCTGCTGCTGGTGGCCGGCCGGTTCGCGGACCGGTCCGGGCGGCGGCGGATGTTCGTCGTCGGCGTCGCGGTCTTCGTCGCCGCCAGCGTGCTCGCCGCCGTGGCCGGGTCCGGCGAGGCGCTGATCGGCGCGCGGGTCCTGCAGGGGATCGGCGGCGCGATGATGCTGCCCACCTCGCTGTCGCTGCTCAACGCCACCTTCACCGGGCGGGAGAAAGCCGTCGCCTTCGCGGTCTGGGGTTCCACCATCGGCGGCGCGGCGGCGCTGGGCCCGCTGCTCGGCGGCTGGCTGACCACCGAACTGTCCTGGCGGTGGGCGTTCGGCATCAACATCCCGGTCGGTGCGGTGGTCATGGTCGCCACGCTGGCGCTGGTCCGGGAGTCCCGGGACGAACGCGCCGAACGGGGAGCCGACTGGGTGGGCGCCCTGCTCTCGGTCGTCGGCATGACCGGCGTCGTGTTCGCGCTCATCGAGGGCCGGACCTACGGGTGGTGGCAGCGGGAGAAACCGTTCAGCCTGTTCGGTCTGGACTGGACCGCCGCGATCTCGCCGGTGCCCGTCGCCGGGCTGGCCGGCCTGGCCGCCCTCGCGGTCCTCCTCGCGCACCAGCTGCGCCGCAACCGGGCCGGCCGCCCGGCCCTGCTCGACCTGTCGCTGTTCCGGATCGGCTCGTTCCGCAACGGCGTCACCGCCGCGGCGATCGTCAGCCTGGGCGAGTTCGGCCTGCTCTTCGCGCTCCCGCTCTGGTACCAGAACGTCCTCGGCTACAGCGCCTTCGGCACCGGCCTGGCCCTGCTGCCCCTCGCCGTCGGCAGCTTCCTGGCCAGCGGTCTCGGCGCCCCCCTCGTCGGGCGGTGGGGCGCCGCGCGCGTGGTGCAGCTCGGCGTCGCGGCGGAACTCGCCGGCATCACCGGCCTCGGCCTCGTCGTCGCCCCGGACACCCGCTGGTGGGCGCCGCTCGGCTTCCTCTTCGTCTACGGCGTCGGCGTCGGCCTCGCCACCGCCCAGCTCACCGGGGTGTCCCTGCGGGAGGTGCCGGTGCGGCAGAGCGGCCAGGGCTCCGGCGTGCAGAGCACCGCGCGGCAGGTCGGCTCCGCGCTCGGCATCGCCGTACTCGGCACGGTCCTCTTCGCCGGCCTGGGCGGCCTGCTCGGCGACCGGCTCGCCGACCGGCCCGAGGTCGACGCGGCCCAGCGCGACCAGATCGTCACGGCGGTCCGGGACAGCGCGGGCGCGGCGATCGGCGGGCTCGCCGCCGACCCGCGTACCGCCCCGATCGCCGAGGAGGCCAAGGCCGCCTTCTCCGACGCCACCCGCTACGCCGCCTTCGCCGCGGCCGGCTTCCTCCTGGTCGGCCTGGTCGCCTGCGCCCGGCTGCCGAAGGACCGCCCCCGGCCGGCCGACCCGTCCCGCGAGCCCGAGCCGGCGGCCACCCCGACCGGCTAGGTCACCAACTCGTCGGCAGGGGCATCCCCTCGGTGTAGCCGGCCGTGCTCTGCACGCCGACCAGCGCGCGTTCGTGGAACTCGGCGATGTTGTGCGCCCCGGCGTACGTGAACGCGCTGCGTACCCCCGAGATGATCTCGTCGATCAGGTCCTCGACGCCCGGCCGGTCCGGGTCCAGGTACATGCGGGCCGTCGAGATGCCCTCCTCGAAGATGGCCTTCCGGGCCCGGTCGTACGCCGAGTCCTCCGCGGTCCGGGCGCTGACCGCCCGGGCCGAGGCCATCCCGAAGCTCTCCTTGTAGCGCCGGCCGTCCGCCTCGACGTAGAGGTCGCCCGGCGACTCGTAGGTGCCGGCGAACCACGAACCGATCATGACGTTCGAGGCGCCGGCGGCCAGCGCCAACGCGACGTCGCGCGGGTGCCGGACCCCGCCGTCGGCCCACACGTGCCGGCCCAGCGCCCGGGCCGCCGCCGCGCAGTCCAGCACCGCCGAGAACTGGGGCCGGCCCACGCCGGTCATCATCCGGGTGGTGCACATCGCGCCGGGCCCGACGCCGACCTTGACGATGTCGGCGCCCGCCTCGACGAGGTCGCGTACCCCCTCGGCGGTGACCACGTTGCCGGCCGCGACCGGGACGGGCGGGTCGAGCGCGCGTACCGCCCGCAACGCGGAGATCATCCGCTCCTGGTGGCCGTGCGCGGTGTCCACGACCAGCGTGTCCACCCCGGCCTCCAGCAACGCCCTCGCCTTCCCGGTGACGTCTCCGTTGATGCCGACCGCCGCGGCGATGCGCAGCCGGCCCCGGCCGTCGACCGCCGGCCGGTACAACGTGGCGCGCAGGGCGCCCTGCCGGGTGAGCACGCCCACCAGCCGGCCCTGCCCGTCGACGACGGGTGCCAGCCGGCGCCGGCCGGCGGAGAGCCGGTCGAAGCCGGTACGCGGATCGGCGTCCGCCGGCACGGTGTGCAACTCGGTCGACATGACGTGCCGCAACTGGGCGAACCGGTCCACGCCCACGGTGTCCGCCTCGGTCACCACGCCGACCGGGCGACCCGCCTCGTCGACCACGACCACCGCGCCGTGCGACCGCTTGGGCAGCAGGTGGATGGCGTCGCCGACGGTGTCGGTCGGGCCCAGCGTGATCGCGGTGTCGTGCACGAGGTGCCGCTGCTTGACCCACCCGACGACGTTCGCGACCACCTCGATCGGGATGTCCTGGGGGATGACGGCGATCGCGCCCCGCCGCGCGACGGTCTCGGCCATCCGCCGGCCGGCCACCGCCGTCATGTTCGACACCACGACCGGGATGGTGGTGCCGGTCCCGTCGTCGGTCGAGAGGTCGACGTCGAGCCGGGACGCCACCTCGGAGCGGGCCGGCGCCATGAAGACGTCGTTGTAGGTCAGGTCGTGCGCGGGGACCGCGCCGTGTAGGAACCGCACCCGGCCATCATGACCGCCCGCCCCGACCCGCGCCGCCGGTGGTGGCACAAAAGCCGGCGTACGCCTCAGGCCAGCACCAGCGCCGCCGCCAGCGCGGCCATCACCAGCGCGATCACGCCGTCGAGGACCCGCCAGACCGCGGTACGCGCGAGCAGCGGCCCGAGCCGGTAGGCGCCCGCGCCGAGCGCGGTGAACCAGGCGACGCTCGCGGCGGCGGCGCCCGCGCCGAACACCCACCGGTGCGGTTGCTGCTGGGCGACGCCGCCGAGCAGCAGCACCGTGTCCAGGTAGACGTGCGGGTTGAGATAGGTGAAGGCCAGGCACGCCAGCAGGGTGGACCGAAGGCGGGCCGGCGGCCGGTCGGTCGGCCGCAACGCGTCGGGGCGCACCGCCCGCCGCGCGGCGAGCAGCGCGTAGCAGAGCAGGAAGGCGGCGCCGCCCCAGCGGACGGCGGTGAGCACCGCGGGCCGGTCCGACACCAGGGCACCCATCCCGGCGATGCCCGCGCCGATCAGCAGCGCGTCGGAGACCGCGCAGGTGAGCACCACCGGTACGACGTGCTCGCGGCGCAGCCCCTGGCGCAGCACGAACGCGTTCTGCGCGCCGATGGCGACGATCAGGGCGACGGAGAGCGAGAACCCGGCGAGGGCGGAGGCGAGCACCCTTCGACGCTATGGGCCGGAGGACCTGCGGTCCAACTAAAGATTCTGACGTTCCGTAAGCTTCTCTCATGCTCGACGCCGTCCAGCTCCGCACCCTCGCCGCGGTGGTCGCCGAGGGCAGCTTCGACGCCGCCGCGCGAGTGCTGCACGTCACCCCGTCCGCGGTGAGCCAGCGCATCAAGACCCTGGAGGAGACCGTCGGCCAGGTCCTGGTCCAGCGGCACCGCCCCTGCCGGCCGACCGGCGCGGGGGAGCCGCTGCTGCGCCTCGCCGGACAACTCGCCCTGCTGGAGCGGGAGGCACTCGCCGAGGCGCGGGGCCCGCTGGCCGCCGGCCGGGGCCGCACCCGGCTGGCCGTGGTGGTCAACGCCGACTCCCTGGGCACCTGGTTCCCGTCCGCGCTGGCCCGGGTGCCGGACCGGCTCGACCTCTGCTTCGACATCCGGCAGGACGACCAGGAACACACCGCCGACCTGCTACGCGACGGCTCGGTGACGGCCGCGGTGACCGCCCAGCGGGAGCCGGTCCAGGGCTGCCGGGTGCAGCGGCTCGGCGCGATGCGCTACCGGGCCCTGGCGGCGCCCGCGTACGCCGATCGGTGGTTCGCCGGGGGAGTCACGCCGGAGACCCTGGCCGAGGCACCGGTCGTGGTGTTCGACCGCAAGGACGCCATCCAGCACCGCTTCCTGCGCACGGTCAGTGGCCGCGACCTGCACCCGCCCGTGCACTACCTGCCGTCCGTGCCGGCGTTCAGCGAGGCGATCCGGCTCGGGCTCGGCTGGGCGCTGGTGCCGGAACAGATCGCCGACGCCGACCTGGCGACCGGCCGCTGCGTCGACCTCGCGCCCGGTCGGCATCTGGACGTCCCGCTGTACTGGCAGCACTGGCGCCTCGAATCGGCGGCGCTGACGGCGCTGACCACCGCGGTCCGCGCCGTCGCCGCCGAAACCCTGCGCTGAGCCTGCTCAGGCGATGGTGCAGATCGCGGCGCCGGCCGTGATGACCGCACCCACCTCGGCGGACAGGCCGCTGACCGTGCCCGCCTTGTGCGCGTGCAGCGGCTGCTCCATCTTCATCGCCTCCAGCACCACGACCAGGTCGCCCTCGGCCACCGTGTCCCCGTCGGCGACCGCGATCTTCACGATCGTGCCCTGCATCGGGGAGGCGAGGGCGTCCCCGCTGGCGGCGGCGCCCGCCTTGGCCCCACCGCCGCGGCGGGAGGGCTTCTTCGCCGCGGGCGACGCGGCGGTCGTACCCCCGCCGAGGCCGGCCGGGAGGGTGACCTCCAACCGCTTGCCGCCGACCTCGACAACGACGGTCTCGCGCTCGGCCGGGCCCTCCCCGACGCCCGCGGCGGCGGTGAAGGCCGGGACGGTGTTGTCGAACTCGGTCTCGATCCACCGGGTGTGCACGGTGAACGGCTCCGCGGTGAACGCCTCGTCCCGGACCACCAGGCGGTGGAACGGCAGCGCCGTGGCCATGCCGTCGACGACCATCTCGTCCAGTGCCCGGCGGGCCCGCTCGATCGCCTCGGTACGCGTCTCGCCGGTGACGATGACCTTGGCGAGCAGCGAGTCGAAGTTGCCGCCGATGACGTCGCCGGCGGAGATGCCGGTGTCGACCCGCACGCCCGGCCCGGTCGGCAGGCGCAGCGCGGTGATCGTGCCCGGGGCGGGCAGGAAGTTGCGGCCCGGATCCTCACCGTTGATCCGGAACTCGATGGAGTGCCCGCGCGGCGTCGGGTCCTCGGTGAAGCGCAGCTTCTCGCCGTCGGCGATGCGGAACTGCTCGCGCACCAGGTCGATGCCGGCGGTCTCCTCGGTGACCGGATGCTCCACCTGGAGGCGGGTGTTGACCTCCAGGAACGAGATGGTGCCGTCGACGCCGACCAGGTACTCGACCGTTCCGGCGCCGTGGTAGCCGGCCTCCCGGCAGATCGCCTTGGCGGACTCGTGGATCTGCCGCCGCTGGTCGTCGGTGAGGAACGGCGCCGGAGCCTCCTCGACCAGCTTCTGGTGGCGGCGCTGCAGCGAGCAGTCACGGGTGCCGACCACGATCACGTTGCCGTGCTGGTCGGCCAGGACCTGGGCCTCGACGTGGCGGGGCTTGTCGAGGTAGCGCTCGACGAAGCACTCGCCCCGCCCGAACGCGGCGACCGCCTCGCGGGTCGCCGACTCGAACAGGTGCGGGATCTCCTCCATGGTGCGGGCCACCTTGAGACCGCGCCCGCCGCCGCCGAACGCCGCCTTGATGGCGACCGGCAGGCCGTGGTCGACGGCGAAGGCCATCACCTCGTCGGCGCTGCCGACCGGGTCCGGCGTGCCGGGCACCAGAGGCGCCCCGGCGCGCTGCGCGATGTGCCGGGCCGTCACCTTGTCGCCCAGGTCACGGATGGCCTGGGGAGTCGGGCCGATCCAGGTCAGGCCGGCGTCGATGACCGCCTGGGCGAAGTCCGCGTTCTCGGAGAGGAAGCCGTAACCCGGGTGCACCGCGTCGGCGCCCGACTTGCCGGCGACGTCGATCAGCTTGTCGATGCGCAGGTAGCTGTCGGCCGCGGTGTCACCGCCGAGCGCGTACGCCTCGTCGGCGAGGGTGGCGTGCAGGGCGTCCCGGTCCGAGTCCGCGTAGACGGCGACGCTGCCCAGACCCGCGTCGCGGCAGGCGCGGATGACGCGGACGGCGATCTCGCCGCGGTTGGCGATGAGTACCTTGCGCACCTTGGTGGCTCCTCCCGGAGGTCGTTGACCGGGAGTGTATCGGCCACCCTGACGCCCCTAACGATCGCTCAGTGTGGGATGCCGCACTGTCCGGTGCGCCCAATCCGGGGCGCGCAGCCGTGCCGGCGTGTTCGACTACCGCCATCCCGGTAACCGGCCGTAGCGGCGAACGAGGAGCGGAGATGATCCTGACCAGGGGGCTGCGGAAGTCGTTCCGCAGCCGGGCCGGTCGCGAAACGAAGACGGTGGAGGCGGTACGCGGCGTCGACCTCGACGTCAGCGCCGGCGAGATCTTCGGGTTCCTGGGACCGAACGGCGCCGGCAAGACGACGACCCTGCGTATGTTGGCGACGCTCATCGAGCCGGACGGCGGCGAGGCCACCATCGCCGGCGCCGACCTGCGCGCCGACCCGGGAGAGGTACGCCGCCGGATCGGGTACGTCGCCCAGGGCGGCAGCACGTGGGACGAGTCCACCGCCCGCGAGGAACTCGTGCTCCAAGCCCGCCTGTACGGAGCGTCCAAGGCCGAGGCGCACCGCCGCGCGGTACGCGCACTCGACGCGTTCCAACTCACCGAGTACGCCGACCGCAGGTGCAAGACCTACTCCGGGGGCCAGCGGCGCCGGGTCGAGATCGCCCTCGGCATCATCCACGGGCCGAGGCTCGTCTTCCTCGACGAACCCACCACCAGGCTGGACCCGCAGAGCCGTGCCCACATGTGGGACGAGATCCGCCGGCTGCGCTCCGACGGGATGACGGTCTTCATCACCACCCACTACCTCGACGAGGCCGACGCGCTCTGCGACCGCATCGCGATCATGGATCACGGCGAGCTGGTCGCGGAGGGCACCCCGGCGGACCTCAAGCGTGAGATCAGCGGCGACGTCGTGCAGGTCGGGCTCGACGTCGCCGCGACACCGCAGGCCGCCCGAGTGCTCGACGGCGAGGAGTACGTCCACGAACTGGAGGCCCTCGACGAGGGCGGTCTGCGCCTGTTCGTCGACGACGGCGGCACCGCCATGCCGCAGATCCTCCGTCGTATCGACGCCGCGGGCCTCGACCTGCGCCACATCGAACTGCACCGGCCCAGCCTCGACGACGTCTTCCTCACCAAGACCGGCCGCTCACTGCGCGAGTCCTGAGATCGGAGACCGGCATGAAACTCGCCCGCGACACCTGGCTGATCTTCGAACGGCAGTTGCGTCTGCTCCTGCGCAACCCGGTCTGGGTGTTCGTCGGCGTCTTCCAGCCCGTGATGTACCTGCTGCTCTTCGCGCCGCTGCTGAAACCCGCGCTCAACGCGCCCACCCAGGCCGCGGCGTACAAGGTCTTCGTGCCCGGCCTGCTCGTCCTGCTGGCCATCTTCGGCGGGCTGTTCCAAGGCTTCGGTCTGATCGCCGAGCTGCGCGCCGGAGTGATCGAACGGTCCCGGGTCACCCCGGTGAGCCGGCTCGCCCTGCTGCTCGGCCGGTCCCTGCGGGATGTGGTCTCACTGATCGTGCAGGCGGTCATCATCACGCTCCTGGCGCTCCTGTTCGACCTGCGGGTCTTCATCGGCGACCTGCTGCTCGCGTACCTGATGCTCGCCCTCATCGCGCTGATGACCTCGGCGGTCTCCTACGGCGTCGCCCTGAAGGTCAAGAGCGAGGACGCCCTCGCCCCGCTGATGAACACGGTGGCCCAGCCGGTGCTGCTGCTCTCCGGCATCCTGCTGCCGCTGGCCTTCGCCCCCGGCTGGCTACAGGCCATCGCCCGGTGGAACCCGTTCTCCTGGGCCGTCGACGGCACCCGCGCGCTCTTCGCCGGTGACCTGGGCGACGACCGCGTCTGGCAGGGACTGACGATCATCGCGGTGCTCGCCGTCCTCGCCGTCTACTGGGCCGCCCGCCAGTTCACCCGCAGCGTCCGTTGAGCCGCGCTCGGCGTCAGAGCACCCGGGCGAGGGTGAGGCCGTCGGCGATCGGGAGCATGACCGCCTCGACCCGTACGTCGGCCAGGACCTCGTCGTTGAACGCCGCGATGGCACGGTCGTCCGCGTTCCCCGGAGCGATCACCCGGCCGTCCCGCAGGACGTTGTCGACCGCGATCAGGCCGCCCGGCCGCATCCGGGGGACCAGCTCCGACCAGTAGACCGGGTAGCCGGTCTTGTCGGCGTCGATGAAGGCGAAGTCGAGGTGACGCTCGTACGGCAACTCGCGCAGCGTGTCGCCGGCCGGCCCGATCCGCAGGTCGATCCGGTCGTCCACCCCGGCGCGCGTCCAGTAGCGCCGGGCGACGCCGGTGTACTCCTCGGAGATGTCGAAGCAGGTCAGCCGGCCGCCCTCGGCCAGGCCCCGGGCGATCGCCAGCGAGGAGAGCCCGGTGAACGTGCCGACCTCGACCGCCCTCCGCACGCCCAGCAGTCGCGTCAGGAAGGTCAGGAACGCGGCCTGCTCCGGCGCCACCTGCATGCGCGCGTCCCCCGGCAGGGCCGCGCGGGTCTCCTCGATCAGGTCACGCATGATCTCGTCCGGCGGGACGCCGTGAGCGACGAGGTACGCGTGCAGCTCCGCCGTGAGCGGGATCGACTTCGTGGTCACGCTTCTCCTTCTGCTGTGATCAGGCTGCTGCGATCAGGCGAGGGGCTCGATCGTCTGGCTGCCCGGCGCGACCTTCGTCCACAGGTCGGTGATCCGGAGATCCAGCTCGGCCAGGAGGTGGCGCAACAGCGGCAGGGACAGGCCCACCACCGTGCTCGGGTCACCCTCGATGCGCTCGACGAACGGGCCGCCCAGCCCGTCGATCGTGAACGCGCCCGCCACCGCCAGTGGCTCGCCCGTCGCCACGTACGCCGCCAGCTCGTCGTCACCGATGTTGGCGAAGTGCACGGTCGTCGATGCGACCGCCTCGGCCCGCCGGCCCGCCTCGACGTCGACGAGGCAGTGCCCGCTGTGCAGGACGCCGCTGCGCCCCCGCATGCGCTCCCACCGGCGGACGGCGTCCGCGTCGTCCGCCGGCTTGCCGAAGACCTCGCCGTCGAACTCCAGGACCGAGTCACACCCGATCACCAGCGTGCGCTGATCGTCGGTGGGCCGCAGCCGGGTCAGGACTGCCTGGGCCTTGAGCCGTGCCAGTTCCAGGCACAACTCGTCCGCCTGCTCCGTCACCACGAGAGACTCGTCGACGCCGCTGACCAGCACGTCCGGCTCGATGCCGGCGGCTTGGAGGATCTTGCGACGGGCGGGACTCGCCGAGGCGAGCACGAGACGGAGCGGTAGAGATCCAGACACGAGGCCGACGCTACCGGTACGGACCGTGCCGATCGAGCTTGCGACGAAATCCGCACGTCGACTGCTGGGGATCTTCGGCAGGGACAGACCGACGTGGGATGCGCTGTCGAGCTGCCCCGTCTATGCGCCCATGCCGCCTGGGCCAGCGCCGGTGCCGGGGCCTGCGCGCGCGACTTCGACCAGTCGGCGGCTCAGCGGCTGATACGTGGGGGCGGATCATCGCCGTGTCGGCGCCGTCGGGCAACAACCGCCCACGTGGCTCCGATCGCCACGATCGCACCCAGCGTGAGAAGTCCACGGATCGTCGCGGCACTGTCGTCACGTGGACCATCCGCCTGATCCGTCGGCGGTGGAGGTTCGGTCGTCGGGGAGTCGAAGCCGAGAGGCGGCACGTCAGCGGTCAAAGCCGCAACGATGTCGATCACCCCGTATCCGTACTGGTCGTCCCGCCCAGGTGGTCCTTTGTCGATCGCCGTCGCGGTGAGCCGGTGCACGACTTCGTCGGCTGGGAGACTCGGATACCTGGCTCGGATCAAAGCGACAGCACCTGCGACAATCGCCGTCGCCCCCGATGTGCCATCGCCTTTGCTGTAATTCCCGTTGATGCTCGTACTGAAAATGTCTGTTGCCGGGGCCGCTAAATCAACCTCTGGGCCAGGAATCGAGACTTCGGAAGCTCGGCCTGTTCTGTCGATGCCGCCCACCGCAATGACTCCCGGATAGGCGGCGGGAAAGGCCGTAGTCGCTTGCCTTGGCAGGTTGCCGATGGCTGCAACGATAACGACATTCGCGCTAACGGCAGCTGCTACTGCCCTCTGCAGTTCGACGCTTGGGGGACCACCTGCTGAAACGCTAATCACCTGGGCGCCTCGCGAAACAGAGTATTCAATTGCGTGAGCTAGTGTGTCCATATCTCCTAACTGATTGCTGAGCTGGAATCGGACTGGAATTATTTTTGCCTTCGGCGCGATGCCCAGCGCTCCCGTGCTTTCCGTTCGACCGTGAGCTGCGATCAGTCCAGCCATGCTCGTTCCGTGGCTGTCAAGGTCTTGGCGGCCATCGCCAGTATCGGCTACCAAGTCTGTGCCAGGAAGTAAATTGCCTCTCAGATCTTGGTGGGGGTCCACTCCGGTGTCGGTAACGGCGACCGTAACACCTTCGCCTCGACTGATCTGGTGGGCTTGGTTGATCTTCAAATATTTTAGGTGCCACTGATCATTGCGGACGCGACTCGGTCCATCAATGGGGGAGGCAATATGGTCCGCAGTGGCGGGGGGTGAGTGTGAGACGATTGGTACGAGCAGAGCGATAGGCAGCACCGGAAATATCTGCCACGACTTAAGGCTCACCGATTTAGGCCGATTGTGGGCCCAGGATCTATAGGTCCCTCCTCGTCTGGAGGGCGAACGACTGGGTCCACGCCGCGATCTACTTCCCAAGGGTTGGTTGGATCCCAGCTTTTCGACCCGTCATTGACGCGATCGTGCTTCATCGGTCGTCCCGATGCGCTCACGGTCCCACCTTGACTCACACCGCCCGGGCCTTGCAGGCCCTGGAGTGGCGGGATGCCGTGGGCTCCACCGAAGCCTTTGCCGCCACCAGGACGCGAGCCGGCGCCACCGGTTGGAGCGGTGCCAGCGCCTCCTCCACCAATCACCCCACCGATCGGATTTATCCGGCGTGGCTGAGTGTTTCCTTGGCCTGGCTGAGTCAAGCCCAACCCGGGGGCTCCGCCGATGACGCCGCCGGGCGGTCCAGTTCGTGGCGGTGGTGTGGGCGGATGTGCTGTCGGCTTGCCTTCACTTGGCACTGAGCGATGAAAGCCCCCCCAAATCTTATGCCCTAGACTGGAAGTGCCTCGCTGATTTTTGCCAGTAGGGGGCGTTACCTCAGGGTTCGGCGGCGGTCCATTTAGATTGCCGGGCCCTGTTGGCGTTCGGCCTTGAGTGGTCAGGTTCGGTGTCCACCCCGATCCTGCGCCGCCCAGGACTGGCCCGGTTCCTGAGGTCTTAATCACCGGAATTTGAGGCATCGACGTATTTTGTCGGTGCGTAGGAGCGCTGACGGGCGGCATCTGTATCGGGGTAATGGACGGGATAATGGGAGCGGCGGAGCCCCCGGCGCTCCCGGTGCCGTATATGTTGGGCTCCTGCTGGCTAAAGCCAGTGCCGTTCTTAGGCACCGGTGGGGGTTGGCGGAGGGCTACCTGGGCCTGCTGGAGTTCGCTGCTGAGGCCGTACATGATGCCGCGCGCCCGCACATTCAGCCGCTCCAAATCGGCGTCCGTGACCGGTGAGTCGGAGACGCGGCTGCCGACGATCGCCTTCGGGTCCGCGGCTGTCGCCTCGTACGACCGCTTCTGCTGGACCTTCACCGCGTACTCGTCGTGGATCTTTTCGAGGGCGGCGCGGGTGCTGCCGATGGCCTGGGTGGCGGCGGCCAGTGCGGTGTAGTTCGCGGCGGCCGCGTCGTGGGTCTTCCGCACCTGGTCGATGAGGTCGTCCAGTTCACGGATGTACGCCTGGGACGCCGCGTTGGCTTCCGGGGGCCACGCCTCGGCCAGCCCTCGACGGTACGACTGGAGGCGGCCGAGGTGGGCCTGCGCGAGGTCGCAGACCTTGCGCCAGCCGGCGACCTGCCGCCAGTGGTTGGTGGTGTCCTGATCTTTGAGGCAGGCCCACATGCTCGCGACATCCATCAGGTGCCAGTCGGTGAGGCCGCCCGAGCGGCCGACGCCCGGTTCGTTCACGACAGCACCACCGGCCCGGACGGCGAACGCGGCGCCACCCCGGGACCGCTCGGCCCGCCCGGCGCCACGGAAGAACCGTCCGGCACCACGGAAGGACCACCCGGCACCACGGAAGGGTCACCCGGGGCGGCCGGACCCGTCGGGTCGGTCAGCACCACGGACGGCTCGGCCAGGCGGGCGGCGGTGGGGGTGGCCAGCGCCCGCTCCACGTCGACCACCCGGGCGGACGAGAAGGCGTCGGAGTCGCGGTACCGGTCGGCGACGGCGCCGGCCGCGGCGGCCAGGTGGCCGGTGGCGCCACCGACGCTCCAGACCATGTTGGTCGTGGCCTGCTGGGCCTCCCAGTGGGTGTGCAGGAACTGCACGAGCTCGATGAACGCGTCCGCCGGGTTGGGCACGGCGGCGGTCATGTCCTCGGCGATGTACGACAGATGCGGCGCGTAGTGGCGCTCGACCTCACTCCGGAGCTTGTCGGCGAACTCCCGTAGCTGGCGGATATCGGCCTCGATCCCGCCGTAGCCGCGGAGCCAGGCCGCTGGGCGGTCCTCCTCGGGGATCATCGTCCCTCCCTACCCGTCACCGCACCGTTTCCCTGAGTGAGGTTAGCCGGTGCCGTGCGGGAGTTGCAGCCCCGGCGTGGTGCACAACGGACGGAGGGTCAGGTGCGGGCGCCGTGACCTGGGATCGAGCGGAACGGGAGGTGCCGCGAGGGCGCGATCCGGCGCGTACGACAACGGTCAGCGCGGCAGCCCGGA
>JAEYGD010000512.1 GCA_023402505.1 Actinomycetes bacterium | reverse complement strand
ACCGGGGTCCACCGTGTCGGCGCGGCACCGGTCGGCTCCCCCGCCGTGCGGGGGCCGGGGGCGAGGTGCGCGTTGAGCCGGACGGTCGACCCGTCACCGCCGCCCAGGTGCACGGTGGCGTCACCGCCGCCCAGGTGCACGGTGGGTTCGTCCGGCACCGGTTCGTGCCGGCGGCCCAGGTACGCGGTCGCGCCGTCGTCGGGCGTGGCCTGGTCGTTCGGCTGGGTCACGGCTGCCCGCCTCTCGGTGTGCCGGGCACCGTCAGCCCGGGGTGCAGTAGGGGTGGAGGGTCACGTACACCGGACCGCTCTCGGTGGTGTTGCCGGCCTGGTCGACGGCGACCACGCGGACCGGCACGCGGGTGGTGTCGGCCGGGCGCGGCAGGTCGGCGAGCACACCGGTGAACCCCCCGGCCCGTCCCACGTACATCGGGACCTCGCCGGTGCTGCCCCCGAGCGTGTACCTCAGCCGTACCCGCAGGTCGGCGGCGGGTGTGCGGTCGTCGGAGGCGGTGGCGGTGACGGTGCTGGCGGTCGGCCCGTAGGGGCAGCCCTTCGGATCCAGTTGGGTGGGGCTGGCGGAGACCTTCCCGACCGTCGGCGCGGTGGTGTCCGGCGGCGGCGGTGGGCTCGTCGACATGGTGGGCCGCGGCGGCGGTGAGGTGGTGGCCGCGGCGCCGGTGCCCGGTGCGGTCGGGTCGCCGGGTGGACCGGCCGGAGCGCCGGTGGCGCTGCCGGTCGGGCCCGGCGTCGCGGTCGGCGTGGCGGTCGGGGTGGCGGTGGCCGCCGGGGTGGGATCCGGCGTACCCGGCGGACCGCCCGGGGTGAGGACGGTCCCGACCGTCGGCGGCGGCTCGACGAGTGAGGCGGCCTTCGGTTCCTCCCGGTCGGCGTAGCTGAGCCCGGCACCGCCGGCCAGCACGGCCGCCGCGACCGCCCCGGCGAGCAGCGCGGGCCGGGCCCGGCTGCCGCGCAGCCAACCCCACCGGCCGGTGCCGGAGCCCAGCGCGGTGGTGGCCACGCTGACCGAGCCGCCGCTGCGGTCCGGGAACGGGAACAGCGCGGCGAGCAGGGCGGCGCGGCGGGCCAGTTCCCGCAGCCCGCGTTCCTCCCAGTCGCTCCCGAACGCCTCGGCCGCGACCTGTTCCAGCACGGCCAGGAAGACCTCGGCGGGCTGGGGCCGCTCGTCGGGGCGCTTGGCCATGCCGTGCCGCAGCAGGTCGTGCACCGGCTCCGGAGCGGGATCGGTGGGGATCGGCGCCTCGGCGTGCTGCCGGCGCAGGGTGAACAGGTCGCGCCCGTCGTACGGGGGCCGGCCGGTCAGGCACTCGTAGAAGGTGGCGGTCGCGGCGTAGACGTCGCAGGCCGGGCTGGCCGGCGCGCCGGTCCACTGCTCGGGCGCCATGTAGCGGGGCGTACCGGTGACCGTGCCGCCGGAGTCGGTGCCCACCGGCAGGGCGATGCCGAAGTCGGCGAGCTTGCTCGTGCCCTCGGCGGTGACGAGGACGTTCTCCGGCTTGTAGTCGCGGTGCACCACCCCACGGCCGTGCGCCGCGCCGAGCCCGGCCAGCGATCCCTTGAGGACCACGAGCGCCGACTCGGGCGTGGTCGCGCCGTTGGCGCGCAGCATCTGGCGCAACGACACGCCGTTTACCAACTCCATGACGATGGCGGCGCCGGCCGGCGACTCGACGTACTCGTAGAGGCGCGACACGTGCGGGTTGTCGATCTCGGCCAGCAGCCGGGCCTCGGTGCGGAACGCGTCCCGGAAGGACGGGTCGTCGCCCACCGCCCGGGTCAGGTACTTGACCGCCACCGGCGTGCCCGTCTGGTCGTGCACGGCCAGCTCGACCCGGCCGGACGCGCCCGCACCGAGCTGCCGCACCGGCGTGTAGCCGGAGAGCTGCCAGGTCACGCCCACACCTCCTCGCCGCGTGCACCGGTCCTGGACGGCGAACCGCAGTGCCCCCACGCGTGGCACGGGCCGCCGCCCCGCTGGTCATTGTGGTCCCGCCGGCACACCCGGCCATCGGCGCAACGGCTGCTTCCGGGCCCCGGACGGCGGCCCGGGACCGGGCTGCGGCTCAGGTGGTCGGTTACGGACACGGCCCAGTGGTAGCAGGACCCGGCAAGCCGCCACGGCGACCCAGCCGACGGCCGGGCACTGCTCTAAGGTGCAGTTCGTGACGAGCAGCGCAGATCCACCGCCCGTGGCCGTCCGGAAGATGACGACCCGCCGCTGGCTGAGTGTCATGTTGCTGACGATGACGGCGCTGGTCCTCGTCGGTGGGGGTCTCGGCGCGGCGGCCCTGTCACACACGGCTGCCGTCTCCAACCGGCTCGCCGACCGGATCGCCCCCGCGCGCACCGCGGTCGGTCACCTCGACGCCGGGCTGCTACGGGAGGTCGCGGCGGTACGCGGGTACGTCGTCACCGGCGACGAGGCGCTGCTCGCCCCGTACGGCGAGACGGCCGACCAGGCACGCTGGGACCGGATGCGGCACCTGCTCGCCGACGAGCCGGAGGCCCTCGCCCACCTCGACCGGGCCGGCCGGCTCGCCGACCGGTGGCGTGCCGACTTCGCCGACCCGGTGGTGGCGGCCCGGCGGGCCGGCACGCCACCGGCCGAGTTGGCGCCGCTGGTGTCCCGGGAGGCCGCCTCGTTCGAGGCGGCGCGCACCGAGCTGACCGCCCTGGCCGACCGGCTCGACCGGATCCAGGCGGCCGGCCGGGCGGATCTCGACGGGGCGCGCGCGCTGCGCGACCTGACGTTCGTGGCGATCCTCGCCGCCCTGCTGGTCTGCGGGATCGTCGTGTCGGCCCTGGTACGGACGGCGGTGCTGCGTCCGCTGGAGCGGCTCGGCTCGTCGGTCCGGCAGGTGGCCGGCGGCGACTTCCGGCACCGGCTGCGCCCCGAGGGCCCGGCGGACATCGCCCGGCTCACCGCGGACGTCGAGTCGATGCGCCAGGTGGTGGTGGACGCGCTGGAACGCAGCCACCGCGACCGCGACGCGCTGGAGCAGCAGGCGGCCGAGCTGCGCCGGTCCAACGAGGACCTGGAGCAGTTCGCGTACGTGGCCTCGCACGACCTGCAGGAGCCGCTGCGCAAGGTGGCGTCGTTCTGCCAGCTGCTGGAGCGCCGGTACGCCGGCCAGCTCGACGACCGGGCCGGGCAGTACATCCGGTTCGCGGTCGACGGGGCGACCCGTATGCAGGAACTCATCAACGACCTGCTGGCGTTCTCCCGGATCGGCCGCGTCTACGGGGACCTGCGCGAGGTCGACCTCGGGGAGGTGTTCGCCCAGGCCGAGGCGAACCTGTCCGCGACGGTGCAGGAGGCGGCGGCCACCGTCACCGCCGACCCGCTGCCCACGGTGCGCGGTGACGCGACCCTGCTCACCATGCTGTGGCAGAACCTGCTCGGCAACGCGGTGAAGTTCCGTCACCCGGACCGTCCGCCCCGGGTCCGGGTGACGGTCGAGGAGACGGCGGACGGCTGGGCGTTCGCGGTGGCGGACAACGGCATCGGCATCGACCCCCGGTACGCGGAGAAGATCTTCGTGATCTTCCAGCGGCTGCACCCGCGCGGCACCTACCCGGGCACCGGGATCGGGCTGGCGATCAGCAAGAAGATCGTCGAGTACCACGGCGGCACGTTGGCGCTGGACGAGGCGTACACGGACGGGGCCCGGTTCCGGTTCACGCTGCCGCGAGCGGCGGTGGTCGTACCGGGGCAGCCGGCCGCGTCGGAGGCGGAGCCAGCGGCGACGGAGGCGTCGGAGGCGGAGCCAGCGGCGTCGGAGGCGGAGCCGGCGGCGACGGGGTGAGCCGGCCGGCGCGCGGTCCCGGGCGGGCCGGCGTGTGCGGGCACGGTTGGACAGGTCGGTGGCGGACGAGGTCGGTGGCGGACGAGGTCGGTGGCGGTCAGGGCCGGCGGCGGTCACGGGCCGGCGTCGAGCAGCCGGTCGAGGTTGACGGCGGTGCTGATCAGCGACAGGTGGCTGAACGCCTGCGGGAAGTTGCCGACCTGCTCGCCGCTCGGCGCGATCTCCTCGGAGTAGAGACCGAGCGGGCTGGCGTAGGTGAACATCTTCTCCAGGGTCAGCCGGGCGTCCTCCAGGCGGTCGGTGCGCGCCAGGGCGTCGACGTACCAGAAGGTGCACATGGTGAAGGTGCTCTCGACGCCGGGCAGGCCGTCGGGTGACGCCGCCGGGTCGTACCGGTAGACCAGGCTGTCGGAGACGAGTTCGTCCTCGATGGCACGCAGGGTCGACTGCCACATCGGATCCCGCGTCGCCACGAAGCCGACCGACGGCATGGCGAGCAGCGCGGCGTCCAGCACGTCGTTGCCGTAGTGCTGGACGAAGGCCTGGCGCCCCGGGTGGAAACCCCGCGTCATGATCTGGTCGTAGATCCGGTTGCGGGCGGCCCGCCACCGGGCGGTGTCCGCGGGACGGCCGCGTCCGTTGGCGACCCGGATGGCGCGGTCGAGAGCCACCCACGACATCAGCCGCCCGTACGTGAAGTCCCGCCGGCCGCCGCGGTGCTCCCAGATCCCCTCCTCGGGCTGGTCCCAGTTGTCGCAGAGCCAGTCCATCAGGCTCGTGGCGTGCTGCCACCCCTCGTAGGTGGGCAGCAGTCCCTGGCTGTCGGCGACGTGGAAGGCGTTGGAGGCCGCGCCGTAGATGTCGAGTTGCAGCTGCGTCGCGGCACCGTTGCCCACCCGGACCGGAGCCGAACCCCGGTAGCCCTCCAGGTGGTCGAGCACCTCCTCGTCGAGGTCGGGAGAGCCGTCCACCCGGTACATGATCTGCAGCCGACGGCCGCTCTCGTCGGCGTCGCGGACCCGGTCGTCGACCCAGCGCATGTAGCGCTCCGCCTCGTCGGTGAACCCCAGGCACAGCAGCGCGTGCACCGAGAACGACGCGTCACGGATCCAGGTGTAGCGGTAGTCCCAGTTGCGTTCGCCGCCGACGTGCTCGGGCAGGCCCGCGGTGGGAGCGGCGACCAGCGCGCCGGTCGGTGCGTACGTCATGAGCTTGAGGGTCATCGCGGAGCGCTCGACCATCTCCCGCCAGCGGCCGGTGTAGCGCGACCGACCGAGCCAGTTCCGCCACCAGTCGCGGGTCCGCACGAGCAGGTCGTCGACCTCCTCCGGGCTGATCCGCCGGGGCGGATCCGGTGTGATCCCGGTGTCCAGGACCACGCCAGCGGCCTCACCCTCCTGAAGGGTGGCGACCAGACAGATGCCGTCGGCGGTACGCCTCACATCCTGTCGATCTTGCAGGCGGTGGGCGTAGTGGACCCGGTTCAGGGTGAGCGAGAGCGACCGGCTCCGGAACACGCTGCCCTCCGGGTGGACCTCGATCTCCTGTGGATCGCGGCCGTAGTTGAAGCGGGGCCGGAAGTCCAGGCGGAACCGCATCGTGCCACGGACCATCCGCACCAACCGGACCAGGCTGTGCCGGTCGGTGGCCCGGTCGCCGGCGATGGGCATGAAGTCGACCAGTTCGCCGACGCCGTCCGCGCTCAGGAAACGGGTGATCAGGATCGGCGTGCCGGGCAGGTAGAGCTGCTTGGCCACGTAGTCGACGCCGTCCGGCGCGATCCGGAAGTGACCGCCGCGGTGCCGGTCCAGCAGGCCGCCGAAGACGCTGGGTGAGTCGAACCGGGGGGCGCAGAACCAGTCGATCGTGCCGTCCATCGCCACCAGGGCCGCCGTCTGCAGGTCACCGATCAGCCCGTGCGCCTCCACCGCAGGGTACGAGTCCACCAGACCTCCCCGAAGTCCTCCCCGACCGCGCGACTACCCGGGCCAGCCCGGCGCACACCTCCCGCCCGGGCCACGCCGCGCGCCGGCCGAAACGGAGGCCAGCGGCGCGGCATTGGATCTGGTTACGACACCGCTGTCCGTTCCTACGATGTGGGCCGCGGCACGACGACCGGGAGGCCCCATGCGGGAACGTTTCACCGACCTGTCCACTCCCCTGGTGGCCGACGCCTGCGTCCGGCTGGGCGTGCCACTGCGGGTGGCGCCGGCCGGGATCCGCCCGGTGGTCCCCGGGCAGCGGCTCGTCGGGCGGGCGCTGCCGGTCCGGCACCACGGCAGCGTGGACGTGTTCCTGGAGGCGTACGGGCGGGCGGCGCCCGGGGACGTGCTGGTGATCGACAACGGCGGTCGGACCGACGAGGCGTGCGTCGGGGACCTGGCGGTCCTGGAGGCCGCCGCGGCCGGCGTCACCGGCCTCGTGGTGTGGGGCCTGCACCGGGACACGCCGGAGCTGGTGGAGATCGGCGTGCCCGTCTTCAGCTACGGCGCCCTGCCCGCCGGCCCGACCCGGGTCGACCCGCGCGAGCCCGGGACGCTCACCAGCGCCCGCTTCGGCGCGCACCTCGTCGACGCCGACGACCTCGTGCTGGCCGACGACGACGGGGTGCTGTTCGTCCCGGCCGCGCGGGCCGGGGAGGTGCTCGCGGCGGCGGAGCGCATCCACCGCACGGAGCGGGTGCAGGCGCAGCGGATCCGCGCCGGCGAGACGTTGCGCGACCAGACGTCGTTCGCCGAGTACCTGGCCCGCCGCGACGCCGATCCCGACTACACGTTCCGGGCCCACCTGCGCCGCGTCGGCGGGGCGATCGAGGAGTGAGCGGGCCCGGCGGCGCGTGAGGGTGGTCATAACGGCTGGACGCCGCGCCGGCACCCGCTGCTAATCTCGGCCCAGGTCATGAGCGCCAGCGCGAAGCCCCGGCTTGCTGGCCGGCAACCCTCGTCCACGTAGGGGTGCCCCGGGTGAGGACCGGGCACCGGAGCAGGCTCCGGTGCAAGCGTGGCCTGGCACCCCAGGTCAGCAGAGACCTTGGAGGAGAGCCGTGCCCGTCGTCGCCCCGCCGTTGGCCCTGACCCGGCGCCGCCACGTCGACCTGATGCGGGTCTGCACCGACGCGTGTCGCTGACCGCGCCGAATCCCCTTTCCGCCTGATCCATCCCAGCGGTACGCCCACCGGGCGCACCGTCGGCGCCGCACGCCCAGTGCCCGCCGGTACCTGTTCGGAGACTCCTGTGCGATTCCGTTCCGCCCTGACCCGGGCCGCCGCCCTCACCGTCGCCACCGTCCTCGCCGCCACCACGCTGACCGCCTGCGGCGGCGGCGAGGACAGCGCCGGCAACCCGTACCAGCTGCTCCAGCCGGGCGTGCTGCGTGCCGGCACGCTCACCGACGCGCCGCCGAACGTCTACCTCGAGGACGGGAAGTTCACCGGCTTCGACAACGATCTGCTGGTCGCCGCCGCCGAGAAGCTCGGCCTGCGGGTGGAGTTCGTCGGCACCGACTTCTCCGCCCTGCTGTCCCAGGTCGCCAACCGCAAGTTCGACGTCGGCAGCTCGTCGATCACCATCACCGAGGCGCGGAAGAAGACCGTGGACTTCGGCAACGGCTACGACGTCGGCTACTTCGGACTCGACGTGCCGGCCGGTTCACCGATCAGCGGTTTCGACCAGCTCGCGGGCAAGCGTGTGGTGGTCGTACAGGGCACCGTCCAGGACGACTACGCCACCCGGGAAGGGCTCGACCCGGTCCGGGTGCCGGACTACAACGGCGCGATCAACCAGCTCAAGGCCGGCACCGCCGACGCCTGGATAGCCCCCGCCGAGATCGGTGACGCCTCGGCCGCCGACAGCGGCGGGAAGATCACCGTCGCGGCCAAGTTGCTCAGCCCGGCGCCGACGGCGTACGCGTTCGCCAAGGACAACGACGCCCTGCGCGAGGCGCTGGACAAGGCCCTGGACGAGGTGATCGCCGACGGCACCTGGCAGCGCCTCCAGGACCGGTACTACCCCGGCCGGCCGGTCCCGGCCGACTTCACGCCCGGCAGCGGCGCCGTCGCCGCCCGCTGACCCGACCACACGGCCCAGTCTCACCGAAAGGCGCATCGTGGATCCCTTGCGGACGTTGTGGGAGACCTTCTTCGACTGGGAGTCGATGCGGGAGGCGCTGCCCGACATGCTCACCGTCGGGCTGCCCAACACGCTGATCCTGGCGGTCTCCGCCGCGCTGGTCGGCTCGGTCCTCGGTCTGCTCCTGGCGGTCGCCGGCATCTCGCGTACCCGCTGGTTGCGCTGGCCGGCCCGGGTCTACACGGACATCTTCCGCGGCCTGCCGGCGGCGGCGACGATCCTGCTGATCGGCGTGGGCCTGGCGCCGCTGGGCATGCAGGTCTGGGGCCCGAACCCCTACCCGCTGGGCATCCTGGCGCTGTCGCTGATCGCGTCGGCGTACATCGGGGAGATCTTCCGCTCCGGCATCCAGTCGGTGGAGGCCGCGCAGCTGGAGGGCGCCCGCGCGCTGGGCCTGTCCTGGAGCGAGGCGATGCGGGTGGTGATCATCCCCCAGGGCGTCCGCCGGGTCCTGCCTGCCTGGGTCAACCAGCTCATCGCGCTGATCAAGGACTCCAGCCTGGTCTACTTCCTGGGCCTGCTGGCCAGCCAGCGGGAGCTGTTCCGGATCGGGCAGGACTACGCGGCCAACACCGGCAACCAGTCGGCGCTGCTGCTGGCCGGCCTGTTCTACCTGGCCCTGACGGTGCCGCTGACGCACGCCGTCAACGCGATCGACCGGCGGCTGCGGCACGGGCGGCCGGCCGGGCCGCCCGACGGCGAGGACGACGACCTCGCGCTCGCCGGCGCGGTGGACGGGGGCCCGCGATGAGCGCGCCGGTCAGCGTCAGCGTCCGCGACGTGCACCTCGCGTTCGGGACCAACCGGGTGCTGCGCGGGGTCGACCTGGAGGTGCCGAGCGGCGCGACGGCCTGCGTGATCGGCCCGTCCGGCTCCGGCAAGTCGACGCTGCTGCGGACGGTCAACCGGCTGATCGAGCCGGACCGGGGTGACGTGCTGCTCGACGGCCGCAGCGTGCTGGGCGACGACCCGGACCGGCTGCGCCAGCGCGTCGGGATGGTGTTCCAGCAGTTCAACCTCTTCCCGCACATGAGCGTGCTGCGCAACGTCACGCTGGCGCTGCGCCGCATCCGCCGGCTGCCCGAGGAGGAGGCGGTGGCGGTGGCCCGGCACCACCTGGACCGGGTGGGTCTGGCCGGCAAGGCCGACGCCCGGCCGGCGCAGCTGTCCGGCGGCCAGCAGCAGCGGGTCGCCATCGCGCGGGCGCTGGCGTTGCGACCGCAGGTGATGCTCTTCGACGAGGCCACCTCGGCGCTGGACCCCGAGCTGGTGAAGGGGGTGCTGTCGCTGATGGCGGAGTTGTCCGCGGACGGCATGACGATGGTGGTGGTCACCCACGAGATGGGGTTCGCCCGCGAGGTGGCCGACACGGTCGCGTTCATCGACCGGGGTGTGGTCCTGGAGGCCGGCGCCCCGGCGGCGATCTTCGAGGCCGCCGAGCATCCCCGGCTGCGCCGGTTCCTGTCCCAGGTCCTCTAGTGCGGGCGTCGACGTCCCCGGC
>JAEYGD010000504.1 GCA_023402505.1 Actinomycetes bacterium | reverse complement strand
CGCTCCCATGCCGTAACACCAGGTCAGCAGCCCGCCGACGACCGTCGAGGCTGTGACAGTGAAAAGCATTCCCAACAACTTCTTGCAACAAATCGACGCGACGCTCTTCCCACCGGTCACACGGATGTCTATGTTCACCAGTGGTCCCACTGGTGGGACCAGATCACCGGCCCGTACCCCCGTGGGGCCGGTTCCCTATCACCCGGAGGTACCACGTGCGCAAAGTCGCAGTGGGTCTGCTCGGGCTCTCGCTGACGGCGACCGGACTGGCGGTCGGACCGTCCGCCAGCGCCGCCCCGAAGCCCAAGCTGCCGGCGCCCGCTCCGTCGGTCGCCGAGCCCGCCTACGCCGACCACGACCTGCCCAACCCGCTGGAGGAGAAGCGGCGGGCGCTTCGCCAGGTGGGCCTGAGCAACGTCCTCACCGGCAAGGCGAAGGCGCAGAAGATCAACGGCAGCACGGTCGTCAAGGTCGGCGAGCAGGCCGTCGAAGGTGCCCAGGCGGGCCGCTCCGCCAGGAGCACCAGGGCCGGCAAGGGCCCGGTCAAGGATCAGTACGTCGAGCTGTCGCGCGAGAAGACCGACCGGATCTTCGTGATCCTGGCCGAGTTCGGCAACGAGCGGCACCCGAGCTACCCGGACAAGGACACCAACCCGACCTGGCCGGGGCCGGCGCGCTTCGACGGGCCGCTGCACAACGAGATCCCCGAGCCGAACCGCGCGGTCGACAACTCCACCGTCTGGCAGCCGGACTACAGTGCCGACCACTTCCGCAAGCTGTACTTCGGCACCGCCCCCGGCGACGAGTCGGTGAAGCAGTACTACGAGGCGCAGTCCTCGGGCCGCTACAGCGTCGACGGCACCGTCACCGACTGGGTCAAGGTCAAGTACAACGAGGCCCGCTACGGCCGGTCCCTGGACGACCCGAAGGACGCCAACGGCGACGACCCGGCGGTGTGTGGCAGCAATGTCTGCAACAACGTCTGGGCATTGGTGCGGGACGCCGCCAACCAGTGGGTAGCCGACCAGAAGGCCGCCGGTCGCACCGACGCGGAGATCGCCGCCGACGTCAAGGCCATGGACCAGTGGGACCGCTACGACCACGACAGCGACGGCAACTTCAACGAGTCGGACGGCTACATCGACCACTTCCAGATCGTCCACTCCGGCGGCGACATGGCCGACGGTGACCCGAACCAGGGTGAGGACGCCATCTGGAGCCACCGCTGGTACGCGTTCGCCAGCGACGAGGGCCGCACCGGCCCGCCGAACTTCCCGGCCGGTGGCACCCAGATCGGCGACACCGGCATCTGGATCGGTGACTACACCATCCAGCCGGAGAACGGCGGCCGGAGCGTCTTCTACCACGAGTACGCCCACGACCTCGGCCTGCCGGACGACTACAACGTCAACGTCAGCGCCGACAACAACAACGAGCACTGGACCCTGATGGCCCAGAGCCGCCTCGGCGCCAAGAACGACGGTGGCATCGGCGAGCGCGGCGGTGACCTGGGCGCGTGGAACAAGCTCCAGCTCGGCTGGCTCGACTACGAGGTGGTCGTCGCGGGGCAGAAGCGCACCCTCAACCTGGGCCCGCAGGAGTACAACTCCGACAAGGCGCAGGGCGTCGTGGTCGTGCTGCCGGAGCGGGAGTACACGTTCGACAACGGCAAGCCGTTCGAGGGCACCAAGCAGTTCTTCTCCGGTAACGCGGACGACCTGAACAACACCATGACGCGGGCCGTCGACCTCACCGGAAAGAGCACCGCGGCCCTGTCGCTGAAGGGCCGCTACAGCATCGAGGAAGACTACGACTACCTCTTCTTCGAGGCGTCCACCGACGGCGGTCAGACCTGGGCCACCCTGCCGGGCACCGCCAACGGCACGGCGCTCAAGGAGATCTCTCCCGGACGCTTCGCGCTGGACGGCTACACCGACGGCCAGTGGGTCGACGTGAACATCCCGCTGGACACGATCGTCGGCACGACCGCGCAGGTCCGACTCCGCTACCAGACCGACGGTGGCGTCTCCGAGGGCGGCTTCTTCGGTGACGCGATCACCGTCACCGCCGACGGGCAGACGCTACTCAGCGACGGTGCCGAGGCCGGTGCGACCGACTGGACCCTCAGCGGCTGGAGCGTCGTCGAGGAGACCTACAAGCAGAAGTTCGCCAACTTCTACATCGCCGGCAACCGCTCGTACGTCTCCTACGACAAGTACCTGAAGACCGGCCCGTACTTCTTCGGGTACGCGAACACCCGCCCGGACTGGGTGGACCACTACGCGTACCAGGAGGGCCTGCTGATCTCGTACTGGAACACGCGGTGGGCGGACAACGACACCGTCAACCACCCGGGAGAGGGCCGCAACCTCTACATCGACGCGCGGCCGCGGCCGATCTACAACCTGACCGGCCAGCCGTGGCGGGCCCGGGTCCAGGTGTACGACGCGCCGTTCAGCCTGAAGAAGGCGGACTCGTTCACGCTGCACCTCAACAGCCAGCCGCAGTACATCCGCGGCCAGGCGGCGCAGCCGCTGTTCGACGACACCAAGAAGTACTGGTACGAGGAGCTGCCGAACCACGGCGTCAAGCTCCCGGCCGTCGGCGTCAAGATCAAGGTGCTGGAGCAGAAGGGCACCTCCATGAAGATCCGCATCTCCTGACGCGGCGAGCACGGCGACACGACGCGATGCCCGGGCAGGCACCCTGCCCGGGCATCGCCCGTCTCCGGCCCCGGCTCGTCGGCACGGTCGTGCGTCCGCCGGCGGCTGGGGGAGCGTCCGCGCGCCCACGTCGGCCGGGAACCGGACCCGCCCCGAACCCGTCTGACCTGCGTGCCCACCACCCCCGACCCCCGACTCGTCCCGGCCCTCGTACTGGCCCTCGTCCTGCTGGGCTGCACCCCGGCGGAGAACGGAGACGACGTGCCCGCGACACCGGGACCCCCGCCCGGCGGCACCCCGGCAGCCGGGTCCGGACCACCGGCCTCCGGAACGCCGGTGGCGCCGTCGGGACGTACCCCACCGGCGACGGACCTGCCGACGCTGCGCCCGCCGACCGGCCCGCCCCGGCACCCGACCGACGTACGCAAGCCCGGTGCCCTCGCCGGGCGGATCACCCGCGGCGGTGACGGCCCGTGCTACGGCCTGATCACCGACGACGGCCGTGAGTACGCGCTGCACGGCCCGGGCATGGGCACCTTCCCCACCGGCACGTGGGTACGGGTCACCGTCGGGCCGGCACCGGACGGGGTCGACTGTGGTCCCGGGCAACCCGCCGGGCTGGTCAAGATCGAACGGATCGGCTGACGCCGTACCGCCGGCCGTCCGGGTCGCCCGGAGAAACCCCTGATCCTCGCCACCCGCGCGCCGCTGGCGACCGGCCGGCTCCGCGGCCTGCCCTAGGCTGTGGCACATGACCGAGCAGCGTGGCGGGCCCGTCGACGAGTCCTGCGTCCTCACCGAAGGGCCGTGGACGCACCGGTTCGTCGGGGCCAACGGCAGCCGGTTCCACGTCGTGGAGGCCGGCACCGGCCCGATGGTGCTCTTCCTGCACGGCTTCCCCGAGCACTGGTGGGCCTGGCACGAGATGCTGCCGGCGGTCGCCGACGCCGGCTTCCGGGCCGTCGCGGTCGACCTGCGCGGCTACGGGGCGAGCGACAAACCACCCCGCGGGTACGACGGGTACACGCTGGCCGCCGACGTCGCCGGGCTGATCCGGGCGCTGGGCGAACGATCCGCGACCGTGGTGGGCTCCGGCGCCGGCGGCCTGATCGGCTGGACGGCCGCCTCGTTCCACCCGTCCCTGGTCCGCCGGCTGGTGGTGCTCGGCGCGCCGCACCCGCTGCGGCTGCGGGCCGCCATCTTCGCCGACCCGCGCGGCCAGTTCACCGCCTCCACGCCGACGTTGAAGTTCCAGCTCCCCCGCTACGAGCACGTGCTGACCCGCGACGACGCGGCGGCGGTCGAGGAGATGCTGCGCCGCTGGGGCGGCCCCCGCTGGGTGCACGGACCGGACTTCGGCGCGTACGCCGCCCGGTGCCGGGAGGCCATGCGCATCCCCCAGGCCGCCTTCTGCGCCATGGAGGGCTACCGCTGGGCGTTCCGGTCGGTGCTGCGGCTGCACGGCTACCGCTTCGTACGGCTCATGCAGAAACCGCTCGTCACCCCGACCCTCCAGCTGCACGGCGCGCTCGACCGGGCTTCCCTGCCACGCACCGCCCAGGGCTCCGGCCGCTACGTCGTCGCCCCGTACGAGTGGCGCCTGCTCGACCACGTGGGCCACTTCCCCCACGTCGAGGCGCGGGACGTGGTGCTCGGCGAGATCCTGCGCTGGACCAAGTCGTAGTGGAGGGCCCGGCATCGGGCCCGTTTCGTAAGAACTGGCCGGCCGCCCTTGTGAAACAGGCCTAGACGCGCAGTTCGCGCAGGTCGCTGACCTCGGCCGCCGGCGCCCACCCCTGGTAGACGCCGAAGTCGAACACCTCGAGACCCAGCGCCTCGGCCACCGGCCACCGGCCACCGGTGTACTCCACGCGCAGCCACCCGTCGTGCTCGCCCAGCACGATGAACGGCTGCCCCTTCCAGGTGCAGGCGGTCCGGACGTACACCAGGTCGTCGACCTCGGCGGCCGGCACCACCCGCAGGTGCCGGCCGTCGCGGACCTCGGTGAAGCCCTCGCCCGCGTCCGGCCGGTAGAGCCGCACGTCGTCGCCGTCCGGGCTGGCCTGGTACTCGCGGCCCTGCCAGCGCGCCACGTAGCCGTCGCGGATCACTCGTCACCCGCCTGCCGCCACACCAGCGCGTCGGCGTCCAGGGTGGCGACCACCCGCTCGGTGCCGTCCGCGCCGATCCGCAACAGCTGGGCACCGTGCGGCAACCGGGCGCTGTCCACCTTGAACTCGGCCACCACGTCGCTGGTCTCACCCGGCGCGAAGCCGTTGCCGCGAAACGGCGGCCGCTCGATGACCCAGCCCTCCATCGCCCGCATCGCCGGCTCGCTCTGCCCGCCGTAAGGGATGCGGTAGAGGCTCGGCCGGTGTGCCGGCCAGCGCAACACGTAGATCTCCTCGGCGGCCCGGTCGAACGGGGAGTCGGGATAGCCGAGGCCGAGCGCGTCGTACAGCTGGGCCGGGGTGGTCAGGTGCGCCAGCTCCCCCGCCCGGTGCACGAAACCGGAGACCCGGTCGTAACCGCGCTCCAGGTAGTACGCGAGCTGGCTGGGGGCCACCGCCTTCTGCATGACGACCGGGCGGGTCGGGTCGGGGGCCGGCGGTTCGTAGCGCGGCCGGTCGGCCGGCGTCGCCGGGGCGGGTGCGGCCTCCGGTTCGGGACCGCCGTCGTCGCGCAGGCCCACCTCCGCCGCCCAGTTGGCGAGACCCACGATCTGCTCGCCGGGCAGCTTCGCGCCGATCGGGCTGCCCGGGTTGACGGCGAAGGACCACGACCGGTCCGGCCAGCGGTGGATGAGCTGCACGAAGCGGATGCGGACCGTCTCCAGCGCTGGGTCCGTGTGCTCGGCGAGCCGTTCCGGCGAGGTGTAGACGACGACGAACCGCTCCCCGTCCAACTCCTCCGTACGCCACACGAACCCCGGCTCACCCGGCCGGCTGCCCGGGGCACTGTCGGCGGCCACCGGCAGCAGCACGCGCGCGAGCAGCAGCGTGGACAGGAACGTGTCGGTGCTGCCGCTGCCGGTCGCGTCGAGCAGGTCCTCCTCGACCTCGTTCGCCGGCTCGAAGTCCGCCGGCACGGCGACGGCCGGCCCGGCGGCGGGGGCGGTGCCCACGGGCGCGGCGGTGGTCGCGGCCCGGACGGTCGTCGAG
>JAEYGD010000465.1 GCA_023402505.1 Actinomycetes bacterium | reverse complement strand
CCCGGTGACCTCCCCGCGTTCCCGCACCCCTGTGCCGTACGGCAGCCGGGGGTGCAGGAACGCGGGGAGCGGGCGTTATGCCCCGTCCGGGGCGGGTAGGGCAGGTCGAGAGGGCCGAGGCGCCCGGTGGAGGAGACGTGATGACCAGCAACGGAACCAGGTGGGCGCTGCTCGGCGGCGCCACCGCCGCCGCGATCGGTGTCGGTCGCGTGGTGGCCCGACGGCGGCACCGGCACCAGCCCGAACGGCAGGACGGCTGGTACGTGGTGCGTCGCGCGGTCACCGTCGACCGCCCGGTCGAGGCGGTGATCGACTTCTGGACCGACCGGGAGCGGCTGGACCGCGCGCTCGCCGAGTGGGCGACCCTGGAGCGGCTCGACGACGAGCGTTGGCGTGCCGCGGTCGCCGACGCGACCGGCACCGGCACCCGGTGGCGGGCGGAGATCACCGTCGCCGGGCCGGGCCGGCTGCGCTGGCGGGTCACCGACGGGCCGGAACAGGAGGGCACCGTCGAGCTGGTGCCCGCCCCGAAGGACCGGGGCACCGAGATCCGCGCCGAGCTGCGGTACCGCTCCGGCCCGCTGCGCCGGGCCATCGGCCTGGCGACCAGCCACGAGCCCGACCTCGCGCTGCGCGACACGCTGCGCCGGGTCAAGTCGCTCGTCGAGTGCGGCCAGGTCGTCGAGACCCGGCGCGACCCGTCCGGACGCGACGAGGCCCAGGAGAAGGCCACCGACAAGGTCCGGGAGAAGCTCACGGCGGGAGGTCGGGCGTGAGGGCGCTGTGCTGGGAAGGCGTCGGCAAGCTGGCGGTACGGGACGTGCCGGAACCGCGCGTACGCGCCGACGGTGACGTGATCGTCCGGGTGCGGGCGAGCAGCGTCTGCGGCTCCGACCTGCACCTCATCAACGGCTTCGTGCCGGCGATGCGCGAGGGCGACATCCTCGGCCACGAGTTCATGGGCGAGGTCGTGGAGACCGGGCCCGGCGTCCGGCGGCTGAAGGCCGGCGACCGCGTCGTGGTCGGCTCGGTCGTGGCGTGCGGCGGCTGCTGGTACTGCCGCACCGAGCAGTACTCGCTGTGCGACAACTCCAACCCGCAGCCCGTCTTCGCCGAGAAGCTGTGGGGGCACGCGCCGGCCGGCATCCTCGGCTACTCGCACGCCGCCGGCGGCTACTCCGGCAGCCACGCCGAGTACATCCGGGTGCCGTTCGGCGACATCGGGGCCTTCAAGGTGCCCGACGGCGTGCCCGACGACGCCGTCGTCTTCGCCTCCGACGCGCTGCCGACCGGCTGGATGGCCGCCGACTTCTGCGGTCTCACCGGCGGCGAGGTGGTGGCCGTGTGGGGCGCCGGCGGGGTCGGCCAGATGGCGGCGCGGGCCGCCCAACTGCTCGGCGCCGGACGGATCATCATGATCGACCGGCTGCCGGAGCGGCTGTCCACCGCCGCCGACCGGCTCGGCGTGGAGACGGTCAACTACGCCGAGACCGACGTGCTGGAGGCCCTGCGCGAATTGACCGGCGGCCGGGGCCCGGACGCCTGCATCGAGGCCGTCGGCATGGAGTCGCACGACGTCGGCCCGGCGTACGCGTACGACCGGGCCAAGCAGACCGCCCGGCTGCAGACCGACCGGCCCACGTCGGTACGGCAGGCGATCATGGCGTGCCGCAAGGGCGGCACGGTCAGCATCGTCGGCGTCTACGCCGGGCTGATCGACAAGTTCCCGCTGGGCGCGGCCATGAACAAGGCCCTGGTCCTGCGGATGGGGCAGATGCACGCCCAGCGCTACATCCCCATGCTGCTCGACCGGCTCGCCGCCGGGGAGATCGACCCCGGCTACCTGGCCACCCACCCCATGTCACTGGAGGAGGGGGCCCGCGGTTACGAGATCTTCGAGAAGAAGGAGCAGGGCTGCCTCCGTACCGTCCTGCACCCCTGAGCACGCGGCTCCCCGCGCCCGGCGGCGGGCGCGGGGAGCGGGTCAGGCGGTGCGGCGCACGTTGGTGACGACGAAGCCGCTCGGTGGCAGCACCGGCATCCGGCTCAGGTCCAGGGCCAGGTTCTGCGGCGGCACATCGTACGCCATGGCGGTGGTCAGGAGGTGCACCGCCCGCTTCATCAGCTCGATGGTCACCCACTCGCCGGGGCAGCGGTGCCCGGCCAGGTGCCCGCCGCCGCCTTGCGGGATCAGGCTGTACGGGTCGCCGCGCCACCCCGTGAAGCGCTCCGGCCGGAACTCCTCCGGCGCGGGCCACAACGACCGGTCGTGGTTGGTGCCGTAGAGGTCGAGCAGCACCCGACGCCCCCGCGGGAAGTGGTGGCCCTGCCAGTCGAAGGAGCGCCGCACCCGCGCCGCCGCGACCGGGAAGAACGGGTAGTAGCGGCGTACCTCCTGCACGAAGGCCTCGGTGGTCTCCGGGCTCTCGCGGGCGCGCTCGCGCCAGCCCGGATGGTCGTGCAGGGCCAGCGCCGCGAAGACGACGAAACGGTCCACCGCGACCGTGGGCCGCAGCACGTTCAGCAGCTCCACCGCGGCGATCCGGCGGGGAAGGAGCCGCCCCCGGGTGTCCCGGTGCTCCGCGATCACCCGCAGGGCACTGCCCTCCGGCGCCGGCAGCGTGCCGACCCGCTCCCGGTCGACGAGGTCGCCGACCCAGCGTTCGCCGAGGCGCCGGCCGAGCCGGCCCTTCCAGTGCCCCAGGCCGATCGCGGCCGGGCTCTCGATCATCGCGTGCAGCTGCGCGGTGCGCCGTCGCACCTGCGACTCCGGCAGCGGCACCCCGGCCCAGGCGCAGACCGCGCGGGTCAGGATGCGACCCAGCTCCTGGTAGAGCACCACCGGCCCGGACGTCTCCCAGACCGGGATCCGTGCCCGCCACTCGTCCTCGAACAGCTGACCGAGCCGGCTGACCGCGCTCGGTGTCATGAGCGACATGAACATGGCCTTGCGGTTCGCGTGCTCCGCGCCGTCGAGCCCCTGCACGCCGCCGACTCCGGTCAGCGTCCGCTGGGCCCGCATCGGCATCGCCCCGGCCCGGACGAACCGCTCGTTGTCGTAGAACAGCTCCGCCGCCGACCGCCCCCGCAGGCAGATCGTGGGTTTCAGCAGGAGGCGGGTGGTGAAGATGTCGCTGCCATAGCGGTCGCACCGGTCGCTGACGAACCGGTAGCCGGCACGCAGGAAAGCCAGCGTGCTGTCCGGGCTGCGGTCCACCGGCATCGTCGCCATCGCTCCTCCTGACGCTGGTGGGTGCGGATGCCGGCTCGGCCCGGACCGCCCCACGCGGCCGCTGCTCAGGGGCAACTACCCAGGTCAGAGCCCTTGAACCGCGTGCGGGCGGTCGGCCGAGGGTCAGTCGCCCTCGCCCCAGCCAAGCCCGCCGGGGCCGGGCGCGTGGTGGAAGCCGGGATGGCCGGCCACATCCGCGCAGCGCTCGCCGTCCGGGCCGATCGCACCGCAGAAGAGCCGGTCGGCCCGCTGCCAGGCGTCGGCCGGTGACAGCGCCGCCGCCCCGAGCGCCAGCTCGGGCCGGAGCAGGCTCAGCGCCTCCGCGTAGCCGACCGCCAGGTCCCGGGCGGTCGCCCGGTCGGCGGCGGTGAAACCCAGGTGGACCGTCCAGAACCGTGCCGGCCGGGCGGCCCTGGGCCGGGCGAGCAGGGGCCGCCCGTCGCCCTCCCGATCCGCGCCCGGCACCCCGGCCGCCGGCCGCCACCCCGGTGACCTGTTGTCCCGCATCCGCCCTCCCCGTGACCGCTGCCGCCGATGCCGCAGTCGAGCTAACCAGGGATCCGTGGCGGGGGGAGGGGCCAGCGCGGCTCAGTCCAGGTCGAATTCGCCGTCCTGGGCGCCGGCGACGAAGGCGTCCCACTCGGCCTGGGTGAACACGAGCACCGGCCCGTCCGGGTCGGCCGAGTTGCGCATGCCGATCAGGTCGTCGACGAACGCGATCTCGACGGCTCCGTCGGAGGTGTCGCCGTCGGCCCGCTGCCAGACGGCCCGCGCGAGATCGAAGTCGCCCTTGGGGTGCGTCGTCATCCAGTCCTCCAGTGCCGCAGGTCAGGGGAGCGGGGCGGAATCCCCATCGGGCAGGATAAGCGGATGCCGAGCCTGACCCGTGTAGAGGCGACCGCGCGCGCCGCGTTGATTACCGTCGAGTCCTACCAGGTGGACCTCGACCTGACCGGCGGCGGCGAGCGGTTCCGCTCGCACGTCACCATCCGGTTCCGGGCCACCCCCGGCGCCGCGACGTTCGTCGAGTGCAAGCCGGCGGAGCTACGGTCGGTGCGACTCAACGGCAGCGACCTCGACCCCGCCACGCTGGCCGACAACCGGTTGACGCTGCCCGACCTCGCCGAGCACAACACGCTCACGGTCGAGGCGGAGATGGCGTACTCCAACACCGGCGAGGGGATGCACCGCTTCGTCGACCCGGCCGACGGCGAGACCTACCTGTACGCCATGTCGTTCCTCGACGACGTGCAGCGCATCTTCGCCGCGTTCGACCAGCCGGATTTGAAGGCGCCGGTCACCCTCGCGGTCACCGCCCCCGAGCACTGGACGGTCGCCGCCAACGGCCGGCTGGCCGCCAACCCGCGTCCCGGGCGGTGGGAGTTCGCCCCGACCGCGCCGCTCGCCACGTACTTCGTCGCGCTGATCGCCGGGCCCTGGCACGTCCGCCGCGACGAACACGACGGCGTCCCGCTCGGCGTCTGGTGCCGCCGCTCCCTGGCCGCGCACCTCGACGCCGACATCGACGAGATCTTCACCGTCACGAAGCAGTGCCTGGACCGGTTCCACGAGCTCTTCGCCGAGCGGTACCCGTTCGACAAGTACGACCAGGCGTTCGTGCCGGAGTTCAACGCCGGGGCCATGGAGAACCCGGGCCTGGTGACCATCCGCGACGACTACGTCTTCCGGTCCACCGTGACGGACAGCCAGCGCGAGCTGCGCGCCACCACCATCGCCCACGAGATGGCG
Source organism: Actinomycetes bacterium (assembly GCA_023402505.1). GTDB lineage: Bacteria > Actinomycetota > Actinomycetes > Mycobacteriales > Micromonosporaceae > Micromonospora. The sequence goes on along the minus strand of JAEYGD010000465.1, from coordinate 5,240 downwards.
CACATGTGGTTCGGTGACCTGGTCACCATGCGCTGGTGGGACGACCTGTGGCTGAACGAGTCGTTCGCCGAGTACCTGGGCACCCGGGTCACCGCCGAGGCGACCCGCTTCGACCGGGCCTGGACGACGTTCGCGATGAAGCGCAAGGCCTGGGGGTACGCGGCCGACCAGCGCCCGTCCACACACCCCGTCGCGCCCGCGGAGGTGTCCGACGCCGCCGAGGGCCTGCTCAACTTCGACGGCATCTCGTACGCCAAGGGCGCCGCCGTGCTGCGCCAGCTCGTGGCCTGGCTCGGGGACGACGCCTTCCTGGCCGGGCTCAACGCGCACTTCGCGAAGCACCGGTTCGGCAACGCCACGCTGGCGGACCTGCTGGAGAGCCTCTCGGCCACCAGCGGGCGCGACCTGACCGGCTGGGCCCAGCGCTGGCTGCGCACCGCCCAGGTCAACACTCTGCGCGCCGAGGTCTCGGTCGGGCCGGACGGCCGCTACACCGAGGTGGCCGTCGTGCAGACCGCCCCCGAGTCGCACCCGGTGCTGCGCCCGCACCGGATCGGCGTCGCCCGGTACGCGGCCGACGGCAGCGTGCGGCACGTCGAGGTGGACCTCGACCCCGACGTCGACGGGGGTCGCACGGTGCTCGCCGACCTGGCCGGCGCGCCGGCCGCCCGGCTGCTGCTGCCCAACGCGGGCGACCTGACGTTCGCGAAGGTCCGGCTCGACCCGGCCTCGGCGGACGCCGTACCCCTGGTGCTGCCCGGTCTGACCGACCCGCTCGCGCGGGCGCTGCTGTGGGGTGCGGTGCTGGACGCCGCGATCGACGGGGAACGACCGGTCACCGCCCTGGTGGAGCTGATCACCGCCGCGCTGCCCGCCGAGACCGAGGTGGTGATCGCCGAGGACGTGCTCACGTTGAGCCGCTCGCTGATCGACCGCTACCTGGACCCGCTCGCCCGCGAGGCCGCCCTGGTCCGGGTGGCCGACGCCTGCCGGCGGTTGCTCGACACCGCGCCTCCCGGCGGATCGCTGCAGCTCGCCGCGGCCCGCGGCTGGATCGCCGCGACCGGCGACGCGGACCTGCTGACCGGCTGGCTGGCCGGCCGGGACGTGCCGCCCGGGCTCGCCGTCGACGCGGAGCTGCGCTGGTCGGTGCTGGAGCGGCTGGTGGTGCTGGGTGCGGCGGGCCCGGCGGAGATCGACGCCGAGGTGGCGGCCGACCGGAGCGCCACCGGCGCCGAGCGGGCCGCCCGTTGCCGTGCCGCGCTCCCCGACCCGGCCGCCAAGCGGGCCGCGTGGGAGATCGTGGTGGCCGACACGGAGCTGTCGAACCGTCTGGTCGAGGCCACCGCGGAGGGGTTCTGGCAGCCCGAGCAGGCCGAGCTGACCGCGCCGTACGTGGCGCGTTACGTCGCCGACATGCCGGCGGTGGCGCGGTTGCGTACCCCTTGGGTGGCGGACCGGATCGCGGGCCTGGCCTTCCCCCGGTACGCCGTCGCGCAGACCACCCGGGAAGCCGTCGCGGACCTGCTCGCCCGCGACGACCTGACGCCCGGCCTGCGCCGGCGCGTGGTCGACGCGGACGACGACCTGCGCCGTGCCCTGGTCGCCCGCACCGCCGTCGCGGCGGCCTCGGCCTGACCGGTCCGTGCCGCACGGGCCCGGGCGCAGTGGCCGTTACGCACGGAACGGCCACCGCGCCCGGGAACGGGGGCGGCGAGGACGGTGGGGTGGCCGGCCAGCCTAGGATCGCGGGGTGGAGGAAGACATCCGGCGGATCGGGATCATGGGTGGCACGTTCGATCCGATCCACCACGGGCACCTGGTCGCGGCCAGCGAGGTGGCGGACCGGTTCGGGTTGGACGAGGTCATCTTCGTCCCCACCGGTCAACCGTGGCAGAAGGCGGACGAGCCGGTCAGCCCCGCCGAGGACCGTTACCTGATGACGGTGATCGCCACCGCCTCCAATCCCCGCTTCCAGGTCAGCCGGGTCGACATCGACCGAGGCGGCCCCACCTACACGGTCGACACGCTGCGCGACCTGCACGCCGAGTACGGCCCGAAGGCCCAGCTCTTCTTCATCACCGGCGCGGACGCGCTGGCGAGGATCCTCTCCTGGAAGGACCTGGACGAGATCTTCGAGCTGGCGCACTTCGTAGGGGTGACCCGGCCGGGGTTCGAGCTGTCCGACGCCCACCTGCCGGCCGACACGGTGAGTCTCGTGCAGGTGCCGGCGATGGCGATCTCGTCCACCGACTGCCGGGCGCGGGTCGCCCGGGGCGAGCCGGTGTGGTACCTGGTGCCCGACGGTGTGGTGCAGTACATCGCCAAACGACGCCTCTACCAGCAGTGATCTGTCCCGTTGTGTGGCGGTTCATGCCCATGACGCACCTGAGTGACCGGTCGGAACGCGGCAGCGTGTGAGAGGCTTGGAGGGTCGCACGGATGATCGAAGGAGAACGGTGACAGTTTCCGAACGCGCACACGAGCTGGCGACCGCCGCCGCCCAGGCCGCCGCCGACAAGAAGGCGCAGGACATCGTCATCATCGATGTGGGTGACCAGCTCGCCATCACCGACGCGTTCCTGCTCGCCGCCGCCCCCAACGAGCGCCAGGTGCTCGCCATCGTCGACGCGATCGAGGAGCGGCTGCTCGAGCTGCCCGAGAAGGCCAAGCCGGTCCGCCGCGAGGGGGAGCGGGGCGGTCGCTGGGTCCTGCTCGACTACGTCGACATCGTCGTGCACGTCCAGCACACCGAGGAGCGCGAGTTCTACGCGCTGGACCGGCTCTGGAAGGACTGCCCGCAGGTCCCGTTCGTCGACCGGGACCTGGCCGCCGCCGAGTCCGGCGCCGCCGCCGAATGACCAGGCTGATCGTCTGGCGGCACGGCAACACCGACTGGAACGCCGCCGGGCGGGTGCAGGGGCAGAGTGACGTCCCGCTGAACGACCTCGGCCGCGAGCAGGCCCGCGCCGCCGCACCGCTGCTCGCCGCGCTCCGTCCGGACGTGATCGTCGCCAGCGACCTGCGCCGCGCCGCCGACACGGCCGCCGCGCTGGCCGCCGTCACCGGCCTGCCGGTCCGCCCCGACCCGCGGCTGCGGGAACGGTACTTCGGGCTCTGGCAGGGGCTCCTGCTCACCGAGGCCGCCGAGCGCCACCCCGACGAGTACGCCCGCTGGCGGGCGGGCGAGCCGGACCCGGGCGCCGGCATCGAGACCCTCGACGACCTCGGTAAGCGCATGGGCGCGGCACTCCAGGAGGCCGCCGACGCGGGCGGCACCGTGGTGGTCGCCACCCACGGCGGTGCCGCCCGGCAGGGCGTCGGTCAGCTGCTCGGCTGGGAGCACGGCGTCCTGCGGACGATCGGCCCCCTGCAGAACTGCCACTGGACCGAGCTGCGGCACGACGACGCGCGAGGCTGGCACCTGCGGGCCCACAACGTCGGCGTACCCGCCGTGCCGGCGACCGACGCGGTCTGAGGCGACCGACGGCCCTAGGCCGCGGGCACCGGCCGCCTCCCGCAGCGCCGACCAGGTGCGGCGGTGGTGCGGCCTCGGCGAGCCGGGGTGCGATCGGCTAGCGTTCCGGCATGCCCGTCGCGGTCGTCACCGACTCCACCGCCTACCTTCCCCCCGAACTACTGGCCACCCACCCGCTCACGGTGGTACCCCTGACCGTCGTGCTCAACGGCGCGGAAGGGCTGGAGGGGGTCGAGATCTTCCCGGCCGACGCCACCCGCGCGCTCAGCGGCCGGCGGGTGTCGGTCAGCACCTCCCGGCCCGCCCCCGAGCAGTTCGCCCAGACGTACCGCCGGCTCCTCGACGGCGGCGCCGACGGGATCGTCTCGGTGCACCTGTCCGCTGAGCTGTCCGGCACCGTCGAAGCCGCCGGGCTGGCCGCCGCCGAGTTCGGCGACCGGGTGGCGGTGGTCGACAGCCGCTCCTGCGGCATGGGCGTCGGCTTCCCGGTGGTCGCCGCCGCGGCGGCCGCCGCGGCCGGCGCCGACCGGTCCGGGGTACGCGACGCCGCGCAGGACACCGTCGAGCGGACCAGGGTCTTCTTCTACGTCGACACGCTGGAGTTCCTCCGCCGGGGCGGCCGGATCAACGCCGCCTCGGCGCTGCTCGGCACCGCCCTCTCGGTGAAGCCGATCATGCACATGCCGGACGGCGCGATCGTCCTCCGGGACAAGGTGCGTACCGCCAGCCGGGGCATCGCCCGCCTGGTCGACCTCGCCGTCGAGGCGGCCGGCGACGCGGAGGTGGACCTCGCCCTGCACCACCTGGCCGCACCGCAGCGCGCCGAGGCGCTCCGGGAGGCGCTGGCCGCTCGGCTCGGCGACCGGCTGCACGACACGTACGTCTCCGAGGCCGGCGCGGTGGTCGCCGCCCACGCGGGACCGGGCCTGGCGTGCGTGGTCGTGCACCGCCGTTCGGCGGCCGGCTGACGCGGGGCGGGGTCGCCGACCCGACCGTGGGTCCCGGCGAGCCGACCGCAGGCGGTGGCGTGGCTGCTATAGCACACCAGGGGCATGATCAGGGCGTTGTCCACAGTGCGACCCCCATCCACAGGCGGGCGCCTCGGGGGTGACGGTGGCCGTCCGTGGCGGCCTAGCCTCGCGCCGTGTCGTACGACGAGGAGACGGCGGTGCGGGAGCGCCTGCACCGGTTGCTGCCACCGGCGGGAGACGCGCCGGCCGGGTGGGTCGGTGAGACGGTGGGCTGGGTCGACGAGGAACCGCCCCGGCCAGGGCGGCTCCGGCCGGCCGCTGCCGAGGACGGCTCCGGGGCCGACACCGCCGACCGGCCTCCGGGCGGTCGGGTGCTGCCCGGGCCGGGGGCGTTCGATCCGGGCCGGCGCGGTGTCCGGGCGCTGGCCGTCGTCGCCGTGCTGGTCGTGCTCGGCGCCGGGTTCTGGGCATGGCAGTCCCGGCCGCAGGTCGAGCCGGTCACGCCGGTGGCGGACGTGCCGACGGTCGCCGCGTCCACGCCGGTCGAGGCGACGGCGACGGCGGACGGTGAGCTGGTGGTGGCCGTCGCCGGCAAGGTACGCCGGCCCGGGCTGGTGCGCGTACCGGCCGGCGCCCGGGTCGCCGACGCCGTGCAGGCGGCCGGGGGAGCGCTGCCGGGGGTGGACGTCGCCCTGCTGAACCCGGCCCGCAGGGTCGCCGACGGCGAGCTCATCCTCGTCGGCGTCACCGCCCCGCCCGGCGCGGCGGCGGATGGGGCGGCGGCGCCCGGC
>JAEYGD010000412.1 GCA_023402505.1 Actinomycetes bacterium | reverse complement strand
CGCCAGCACCGGCAGGTCCAGCCGCGCGGCGACCTCACCGCCGGCCGGCCGCAGTTGTCGTTCGTACGCCTGCCGCGCCGCCATTCCCGAGCACAGCTGCGCGCCCACCACCGACCCCGCCGACGTGCCCACGACCAGGTCGGCGCTGGCCAGGGCCACGCCGTGCTCCGCGAGCCCGGCCAGCACGCCCCACTCCCACGCCACCCCGGTCACCCCGCCACCGCCGAGCACCAACGCCCGTGACATGCGCCACCCCCTCCGCGTGCTGCCGGCCACGGTAACCTCGCCACACCGGCCGGACCAGGGGAGAGGTGCGTTGAATCCCGTCACCGTCATCACGGGCGGCAGCCGCGGCATTGGCGCCGCCACCGCCCGCCGGCTGGCCCACGCCGGCCACCACGTCGCGTTCTCCTACCGCCGGGACCGGGCCGCCGCCGACACGGTGCTCGCCGACCTGCACGCCAGCGGCGTACGTGCCGTCGCGGTGCCCGCCGACACCCGCGACCCCGACCAGGTCGCCGCGCTGTTCGACGCCGCCGCCGGCCTCGGCGACCTGACCGGGCTGGTCAACAACGCCGGCGTCACCAGCCCGATCGGCCCGTTCGTCGACCTGGACCCCGCCGACCTGCGGCACGTGGTCGACGTCAACCTCGTCGGCTACGTCCGCACCGCCCAGCAGGCCCTGCGCCGGATGGGTGCCGGCGGCGCCATCGTCAACGTCTCCTCGGTCGCCGCCACGCTCGGCAGCCCGGGGGAGTACGTGCACTACGCCGCCGTCAAGGCGGCCACCGACACCCTCACCGTCGGCCTGGCCAAGGAACTCGCCCCGCAGGGCATCCGCGTCAACGCCGTGGCCCCCGGCATCATCCGCACCGACATCCACGCGCTGTCCGGCCAACCCGACCGGCCCGACCGCGCCGCCGCCCGCATCCCGCTGGGCCGTCCCGGCGAACCCGACGAGGTCGCCGCCGCCATCGCCTGGCTGCTCGGCCCCGACGCCAGCTACACCACCGGAACCGTCCTGCGGGTCGGGGGAGGCCTGTAGGGCGTGGACGTCTTCGGCGAGATCGCAACCAGCTACGACGACGTACGCCCCGGCTACCCGCCGGAGTTCGCCGACCGGATCCGGGCCTACCACGGCGGCACACCGGCGACGGTCGTCGAGATCGGGGCCGGCACCGGCAAGGGCACCGCCGTACTGCTGCGCCTGGGCGCCCCGATCACCTGCCTCGAACCGGACCCGCGGATGGCGGCCCGGCTCACCGCCGCGTTCCCCCAGGTCACCGTCGTCGGCGACACCTTCGAGGCGTGGCACCCGCCGCCCGGGGGCGTACCTCTGCTCGCCGCCGCCCTGTCCTGGCACTGGCTGGATCCGGCCACCCGCAACCCGCGCGCCCGGGCCGCCCTGACACCCGGCGGCACGCTGGCCGTGATCGGCCACCGGTACGACTACGCCGACCCCGACCACGGGCGCGCGGTCGCCGCCGCGCTGCACGCGATCGACCCGAGCGCCCGGCAGCGGCCCGCCCACTGGTTGCACGACGACATCGCCGGCAGCGGGCTGTTCACCGCCGTCGACGTCCAGCACACCCGCCGTGACCTGCCGCTGAGCACCGACCGCTACCTGCAGTTGGTACGCACCTTCGGCCCCTACCGCCAGCGCCCGGCCGATCAGCGGGCCCGGTGCGACGCGGCGCTGCGCACCCTGGTCGACGGCCTCGGCGGCGCCATCGTCCTGCGTCTGCACAGCACGCTCGTGCTCGCCCGCCACCCCGGCTGACCGGCGGCCCACCTCAAACAGTTGGCATTGCAGTCGCAACGCAAACCGGCTACGGTCGTATGCAATGCGAGTGCATTGCATACGAGAGGTGCCGCCATGCCGGTCGTCCCCCTGCCCGACACCACCACCGTCGACCTCGTCGGCGGCAAGGCCGCCGGCCTGGGGGAGCTGATCCGCCTCGGCGAACGGGTCCCGCCGGGCTTCTGCGTGACCACCGCCACCCACGGCACCGCACTGCCGGCCGACGCGATCGTCGACGCCTACCACCGCCTCGGCGGCGGCCCCGTCGCCGTCCGATCCAGCGCCACCGCCGAGGACCTGCCCGACGCCAGCTTCGCCGGCCAGCACGACACCATCCTCGACGTCACCGGCGTCGCCGACCTGCTCACCGCCGTCGACGCCTGCCGCGCCTCCCTGCACAGCGCCCGCGCCACCGCCTACCGCGACGCCCACCACATCGAACACGACACCGTCCGGATGGCCGTCGTCGTCCAGCGCATGCTCACCCCGGCCGTCGCCGGAGTGCTCTTCACCGCCAACCCGCTGACCGGCTGCCGCACCCAGATGACCGTCGAGGCCGCCCCCAGCCCCGGGACCGCGGTCGTCGACGGCGCCACCACCGTCGACCACTACCTCCTCGACGGCCCCGACCACCCCGGCACCGGCTGCCTCACCGCCGCGCAACTGGCCGACCTGCACGCCCTCGGCACCCGACTGCAGGACCACTTCGGCCACCCCCAGGACATCGAATGGGCCATCGACCACGACGGCACCCTCTGGGTGCTGCAGTCCCGGCCGATCACCACCCTGTTCCCGCCGCCCCCGCCCACGGCCAAGCCCGCACCCCGCGTCTACCTCGAGTTCGGTCACGTCCAGGGCATGGTCCAACCGGTCACCCCCATGGGCATGTCCTCCCTCAAGGCGATGATCGCCGGGATGCTCGCCGCCCTCGGCGTACGGGCCGACATCGTCGACATCGGCGGGCGCCTCTACGGCGACCTCACCGACCTGGCCCGCGACCCCGCCACCCGCAAACGACTGGTCAAGCTCATGGCCGTCGACTTCGGGCCCCGCGCCCAGGCCGTCATGCGACACGTCCTCGCCGACCCCCGGTTCGCCCCGCGCCGCCCCGCCGGGCGCACCCGCCGCACCGACGGCTCCGCCCTGCGCACCGCCACCCGCGCCACCAGCGGGATCCTGCGCGCCCTCGCCCGGCCCGACACCGCCCGCGCCCGCCTGCACGACGCCGTCGAACGGATCCGCGTCACCTCCGCCGCACCCGCCGGCCCGCACACCACCGCCGACCGGCTCCGCTTCGTCCGCGAACTGGACACCACCACCGACCACGACGCCATCACCTGGACCATCGCCGCCGGCATGCTCGCCGCCGCACTGCCCGAACACCTGCTCGACGGCATCGCCACCACCGACGAGATCCACACCGTCCTGGGCGGCATGCCGCACAACGTCACCATCGAGATGGACCTCGCGCTGTGGCGGCTGGCGCGCGACGCCGCCGAGCACCGCCGGCTGCTGCTCGACACACCCCCACCCGACCTCGCCGCCCGCCACCGGCAGGGCACCCTGCCCGACATCGGCCTGACCGCGTTCCTGCACACCTACGGCCACCGCGGCGTCGCCGAGGTCGACCTCGGCGTGCCCCGCTGGGACGAGGACCCCACCCCGGTCTTCGCCATGATCGCCAACTACCTGCGGGTCACCGACCCCGACCAGGCCCCCGACCGGCGGTTCGCCCGCGCCGCCGCCACCGCCGAGGCCACCCTGCGCGACCTCACCGCCCGCGCCCGCCGCCGCCGGCCGGTGCGCGGCAGCATCGCGGTGTTCCTGCTGCGCCGCGCCCGATCCCTCGCCGGCCTGCGCGAGGCCGGCAAGTTCGCCGGCCTCTACCGGCTGCGGGAGATGCGCCGGCAACTGCTGCTCATCGGCGCCGACCTGACCGAGGCGAAACTGCTCGAACACCCCGACGACATCATGTTCCTCACCCTCGACGAGGTCCACGACGCCGTACACGGCGACACCGACCACCGCGACACCGTCACCGCCCGCCGCGCCACGCACCGCCGGGAGCTGCGCCGCCGCACCGTACCGGTGGCGCTGCTGTCCGACGGCACCGACCTGGAGGCCGTCCTACCCGCCCCACCCACCGCCGACGGCGCCCTACGCGGCGTCGGCGCCGCCCCCGGCCGGGTCACCGGCCCCGCCCGGATCGTGCACGACCCCGCCACCGCCCGCGTCGACCCCGGCGACATCATCGTCGCCGCCACCACCGACCCCGGCTGGACACCCCTGTTCCTCACCGCCGGCGGCCTGGTCACCGAGACCGGCGCGGTGATGGCCCACGGGCCCACCGTGGCCCGCGAGTACGGCATCCCCGCCGTCATCAGCGTCCCCGGCGCCACCCACACCGTCCGCGACGGCGACCTGCTCACCGTCGACGGCGCCGCCGGAACCGTCACCACGCACACCGCACCGGCCCGCGGCGCCCCGGCCGGCGCGTGACAGCATCGACGCCATGCCCAAGAAGGTCGACCACCTGCAGCGGCGCACCCGCATCGCCGACGCGCTGATGCGGGTCGCCGCGCAGCAGGGACTGGAAGCCGTCAGCCTGCGCCACGTCGCGGCGGCGGCCGGCGTCTCGGCCGGGATGGTGCAGCACTACTTCCGCACCAAGGACGAGATGATGGCGTTCGCGATGTCCGTGGTCCGCGACCGCAGCCAGGCCCGCATCGGCGACGCCGTCGCCGCGCTCGGCGACCACCCCGCACCCCGGCAGACGCTCCGCGCGATGATCACCGCCCTGCTGCCGCTGGACGAACAGTCCCGCGACGACGGCCGCGTCGCGCTGGCGTTCCTCGCCTACACCGCCGTACGCCCCGAGGCCGCCGCCGCCCTACGCGAGGACAACAGCGAACTGGTCACCTTCGTCGCGAGCCTCCTGCCCGGCCCGAACGCCGACGACGCCGCCGCCGGCCTGCTCGCGCTCATGGAGGGCCTCGGCGTGCACCTGCTGGGCGGCCAGTACACCCCGCAGCAGGCGCTGCGCGCCCTCGACCACCACCTCGACCTGCTCTTCGGCCCCGCCTGACCCCACCGCTCACCCGGCAGCGTCGACCAGGACCCCCGGGTTGAGCACCCACGACGGGTCCAGCGCCGCCTTCGCCGCCCGCAGCGCCAACCCCACCGGCTCCGGCCGCTGCCGGTCGTACCACGGCCGGTGGTCCCGGCCCACCGCGTGATGGTGGGTGATCGTGCCCCCGGCCGTGAGCAGCGCCTCCGACACCGCCTGCTTGACGTGGTCCCACTGGGCGACCGTGGCGCCCCACCGCCCCGCCGCGTACACCCCGAAGTAGGGAGCCGGCCCGTCCGGATAGACATGCGTGAACCGGCACGTCACCACCCCGGTCGCCGCCACCTCCGCCAGCGCCGTCCCCGCCGCGTCGAGCACCGCCGCCCGCAACGCCGGATACACGTCCCAGGTGCAGGCCGTCTCGAACGTCTCCACGATCATCGACCGCGCCGCGAGCGCGTCACGCTGGTACGGCATCCGCAGAAACGACGACCGCCACGCGTCCACCGCGCCGCCCGCCCGCGCACCCGACAGCTTCCCGTGCCGCGGCGGATCCGGCAGCGTCCCGCCGTGCTCCCGGCACAACCGCACCGCCCGCTCCAACGC
>JAEYGD010000402.1 GCA_023402505.1 Actinomycetes bacterium | reverse complement strand
ACAGGCTCCGGGTGGCCGTGGACGGCCCACCCGCCGCCGACCCCGACGCCCTGGCCGGCGCGCTGGTCGACCCGCTGCGCGCCCGGGGACGCCCGGCGCTGCACGTACGCGCGGCGGACTTCCTGCGCCCGGCCTCGGTCCGGCTCGAACACGGCCGGACCAACCCGGACGCGTACTACGAGAGCTGGGTCGACGAGGCGGGACTGCGCCGGGAGGCGCTCGACCCCGCCGGCCCGGACGGCACGGGACGGGTGCTGCCCTCGCTCTGGGACTCCTCTGTCGACCGGGCCAGCCGCGCCGCGTACGTCGACCTGCCCGACCGTGCGGTCCTGCTGGTCAGCGGGGCGCTGCTGCTCGGCGGCGCGCTGCCGTTCGACCTCACCGTGCACCTGGTGGTCTCCCCGGCCGCGCTACGCCGGCGCACGAGCGCGGACGAGCGCTGGACGCTGCCGGCCTTCGCGCGCTACGTCGACGAGGTCGATCCGGCGTCGTTCGCCGACGTGGTGGTCCGCGCCGACGACCCGCGCCACCCCGCCCTGGTCGAGCACGCCTGAGGGCCCCCCGAAATCGTCGGTTTGATCCGGCGGGGCCCGGGGTAATCGCCCGGCTCACAGAGCGCGGGTGATCGCCCGCGCCACCGACGACGACCACGCGCCGGGGCCGACGGCCCCGGTGGACCGCGAGGCCCTCAGAAAGGCAGGCAGCGATGCTCGTCCACGACACGGTCGGCACGGCCCGATCCCAGGTGGAGGTCGACCAGATCCGGCAGTCCCTGCAGGCCCGCTACGACGAGCTCTCCGCGGAGTACGAGCAGGCCGTCGTCCAGAGCCAGGTGCTGCGCCTCGTCGAGGTGGGCGACACCGCCGGCGACGACCAGGCCGACAGCGGCACCAAGACCGCGGAGCGGGACACCGCGCAGTCCCTGCTGCGCACGATCCTGGACCGCCGGGCCCAGTACGAGCACGCCCTCACCCGGCTGGCGGAGGGCACGTACGGGTTCTGCGAGGGCTGCTCCGCGCCGATCCCGGTCGAGCGGCTGGAGATCTTCCCGGCGGCGACGACCTGCGTGACCTGCAAGCAGACCCGGGAGCGCCGGGCGGCCTGACAGCGGTTGCCGGCCGGTCCGGGTCGCGGTGGACTCCACCCATGGGTGACATCAAGGTGGGCACCGCCTCCTGGACCGACCGCACGCTGCTCGACTCCGGCTGGTACCCGCAGACCGCGGACAACCCGGAGAAGCGCCTGGCGTACTACGCCAAGCAGTTCCCGCTCGTCGAGGTCGACGCCACGTACTACTCGCCGCCGGCCGAGCGCACCGCCCGCCTGTGGGCCGAGCGCACCCCGGCCGGCTTCACCTTCAACGTCAAGGCGTTCAGCCTGCTCACCGGGCACCCGACGAAGGTGAGCGCGCTCTACAAGGACCTGCGGCCACAGACGGAGAAGCGCAACGTCTACCCCGACGACCTCGCCCCGCAGGCGTACGAGGAGGTCTGGACCCGGTTCCTCAGCGCGCTGGACCCGCTGGTGGAGGCGGGCAAGCTCGGCGCCCTGCTGTTCCAGTTCCCGCCGTGGTTCACCATCAAGCGGGACAACAAGCAGTACCTGCGGGAGGTGGCCGCGCGCTGCGCTCCGCTGCGGCCGGTGTTCGAGTTCCGGCACGCCTCCTGGTTCGACGGCGCCAACGCCGACGAGACGCTCGCCTTCCTGCGCCAGCACCGGCTGCCGTTCGTCTGCGTGGACATGCCGCAGGGGCACCGCTCGTCGGTGCCGCCGGTGCTGGCCGCCACCGCGGACCTCGCCGTCGTGCGCTTCCACGGCCACAGCGACAAGTGGACCAGCAAGGACATCCACGAGAAGTTCGGCTACCGCTACTCCGACCGGGAGTTGAAGGACTGGGCCCCGAAGCTGCGCGAACTGGCCGGCGAGACCGGGCAGACCCACGTGCTCATGAACAACTGCTACCGCGACTACGCGCAGACCAACGCCGCCACCCTCGCCCGGCTCCTGGACGCCTGAATCATCCGCACCGGGTGAGCCGGCCTCACCCCGGCCGGCGGAAGCATGGGAGACGCCTCGTGGTCGTCGGCCTGGGCGACCGCGGATCCGACACGGAGGTGGCTTCATGACCACACGGGCGGTACCCGACCGGCGACGTGGAGCCGTCCTGCACGTCATCGGTGCGACCGGCGGCGCCCGGCGTCCGCCGCGGCCCGGCCGGTCGAGTCCGGTCCGGCAGTGGCGGGGCCCGGCGGGGCCGCCACGGCGCGCCGACGACCGACGGTGGGAAACCGACACACGGGGGTGGACAGATGGCTGAGCAGCTGCAATCCGCGATCGACTCCTCGACGGAGAAGACGAACCTGATCCTCAAGGACATCGAGAACGCGTACGGCTGGCCGAAGGAGCAGCGCAACCAGTCCTACTGCGCGCTGCGCACCGTGCTGCACCTGCTGCGCGACCGGATGCCGGTGCAGGAGAGCGTGCACTTCGCCGCGCAGTTGCCGCTGGTGGTGCGCGGCATCTACTTCGACGGCTGGAAGCCGATGGACGTGCCGGTCAAGCTGAACCGGGACGACTTCCTGCTCGAGGTCCGGCAGCGTTTCCCGTACGACGTCGAGGGCGGCGTGGAACGGGTCGTGCAGGTGGTCCTGGACACCCTGCGCCGGCACGTGACCCAGGGCGAATGGCAGGACGTCAAGGACACCATGCCCAAGGACCTGGCCCGGATGATTCCCTGACCGGTGCCGCGACGACGGCTCGCCCCCATCCGTTGGGGCGGGCCGCCGCGCGTGTTCAGGAGCCGGCCGCCTCGGTCTCCGTGGGCACCCGGGTCACCCGCCGCCCGGCCCGTACGGCAAGGCCGGCGAAGGCGACGGCGTCGACCACCGCCGCCCCGCCGGGGTCGTTGTTGAAGTACACGTACGCCGGCTCGTGTTCGCCGTAGGCGCCGGCCAGCCGGCGTACCCACGAGGCGAGGGCGGCCCGGCCGTAGCGGGGCCAGGGTCGTGCCCGGCCCTCGTGCAGCCGCAGGTAACCGAAGTCGGCGGTGCGCCACAGCGGAGCCACCGGCCGGCTGAGCCGGTCGGCCCACACCAGCGCCGCCCCCCGCCGCTCCAGCACGGTACGCGTGGCGGCGGTCCACCACGACGGGTGCCGCGGCTCCACGGCGACCCGTACGTCGCCGGGGAACAGCCGCAGCGTGGCGTCCAACGCCTCCGGGTCGGCCGGCAGGGTCGGCGGGAGCTGGAGCAGCACCGGCCCGAGGCGGTCGCCGAGGGCGGTGGCCCGGCCGAGGAACCGGGCGACCGGCTCGGCCGGCTCGCGCAGCCGCTTGACGTGGGTCAGGTAGCGGCTCATCTTCACCGCCACGCAGAAGTCGTCCGGCGTACGCGCCCGCCAGGCGGCGAAGGTGTCGCGCTCGGGCAGCCGGTAGAAGGCGTTGTTCACCTCGACGGTGGCGAAGCATCCGGCGAAGTGCTCCAGCCAGCGTCGCTGCGGCAGCCCGGTGGGGTAGAGGCGGCCCCGCCAGTCCCGGTACTGCCAGCCGGACGTCCCGACCAGGATCATCGCCGCCGCTACCAGGGGTCGAAGCGGAACACCTCGAACGCGGCACCGTACCGGACGCCGAGCCGGGTGCCGGTCGGCCGGCTCAGCCCCTCCAGGAACTCCTCGGCGTCGAAGCGGCCGTCGCCCAACCCGTTGAGATACTCCGCGTGGGCCTGGAGCGATGCGACGCCCCGCTCGAAGGTGTCGGTGACGTCCACCCCGTGCGCGGCCAGCGGCGAGGCCGCCGCCCACACCTGCCGGACGCCGTTCCACGGCTGCCCGCCGTCGGTCAGCTGCTCGGGGAAGACCCACCGGTTGCCGGCGTCCCGGACCGCGTCCAGCACCGCCCGCCCGGTCGCGATGTGGTCGGCCTGGTTCAGCGCGTACGCGCCGTCCCAGGTGTCGCGGAAGTTGTTGGTGAGGACGATCTCGGGGCGGTGCGCCCGGATCACCGTGGTCAGTTCCCGGCGCAGCGGCACGCCGTACTCGAGGACGCCGTCGGGCAGCCCGAGGAACTCCACGGTGTCCACCCCGACCAGGGCGGCCGAGTGCCGCTGCTCCTCCTCGCGAACCACCCGGGCGCGCTCGGGCGGCATCCCGTCGATGCCGGCCTCGCCGCTGGTGACCAGGCAGTAGACGATCCGCTTGCCCTGGCCGGTCCACCGCGCCACCGCCGCGGCGGCGCCGAACTCCAGGTCGTCGGGGTGGGCCACGATCGCCAGCGCCCGCTCCCACTGCTCGTCGAGCGGCTCCAGCGCCGGCACGGCGGTCGGGTCGGTCATCGGCACCTCCGTCGGTCGCGTCCCGCCCATCCTGTCACCGTCGCCGGTCGCCCGCCGTGTCGACCGGCCCGCACCGCGACGGCGGGCTAGCGGGCGAACCGCCCGTGTCGGACACTCCCGGCGTCTACCGTGTGGTTAGAGAAGATCGGGCGTGGGGTACCACCCGCTGCACGACGGACCCCGGCGTACGGCGGGGCGGCACATCCGAGGGAGCACCCATGGCACTCAACGACGACGACATGACGACCGCCGGTGGCGGCGGCCTCGAGGGCCCGGCTGACGGCGGTGCCACGCCGGGTCAGCAGGACGGTGGCGCGGACGGCGGCGCCGAGGGTCCCGCCGACGGCGGTGCGACCCCGGGCCAGCACGACGGCGGCGCCGACGGCAGCGCCTGAGCGGCACGCCATGACGCACACCGACCCGCCGGGTGGCCACGGCCGCCCGGCGGTTCCGTCCACCGCCACCGCCGCGTTGGCCCGCTGCGTCTCGGTCGAGCCGGCGAAGTTCGCCGCCGCCCACTGGGGACACACGCCGCTGCTGTCCCGCGCCGACGAGCTGCCCAACCCGAGCGGTTTCACCGACCTGCTCAGCCCCGCCGACGCCGACGAGCTGCTCAGCCGGCGCGGTCTGCGTACCCCGTTCCTGCGGGTGGCCAAGGACGGCGCGCTGGTGCCGGCGGCGCGGTACACCGGCGGCGGCGGCGCCGGCGCCGAGATCGGCGACCAGGTCCTCGACGAGAAGGTCCTCGACCTGTACGCCGGCGGCGCCACCCTGGTGTTGCAGGGCCTGCACCGCACCTGGCCGGCGCTCGTCGACTTCACCCGCGACCTCGGCCTGGCCGTGGGGCAGCCGCTGCAGGTGAACGCTTACCTGACGCCGGCCGGCAGCCAGGGCTTCGCCACCCACTACGACACCCACGACGTGTTCGTCCTGCAGGTCGACGGCCGCAAGCACTGGCGGATCCACCCGCCGGTGCTGCCCGACCCGCTGGAGAAGCAGCCGTGGGGCGGCCGGGCCGACGAGGTGTCGGCCTCCGCCGAGGGCGCGCCGGCGCTCGACGTGGTGCTCGCCCCCGGTGACGCGCTCTACCTGCCGCGCGGCTGGCTGCACAGCGCCCAGGCGCAGGAGTCCAGCTCGCTGCACCTGACCGTGGGCGTCCGGGCGCTGACCCGGTACGCGCTGGTCGAGGAACTGCTCGCCCTCGCCGCCGAGGACCAGCGGCTGCGCGCCACCCTGCCGTTCGGGGTGGACGTCGCCGACCCGGACGCGATCGAACCCGAGCTGACCGAGACGGTGGAGGCGCTGCGCGACTGGCTGCTGCGCGCCGAGCCGGCGGCGGTGGCCGCGCGGCTAAGTCGGCGGGCGTGGCCGGCCGCCCGGCCGGCCCCGCTCCGGCCCAGTGGGTTATACACAACTCCG
>JAEYGD010000241.1 GCA_023402505.1 Actinomycetes bacterium | reverse complement strand
GCTCGGCGTCGCGCCGGGGGAACCGTGGCCGCTCACGCCGCACCGCCCGCCGGGTCGGCCGTCGTCTCCGGTGCCGCCGGCGGGGCCGCTCCGGTGGTCAGCCGGCGGGCGGGGTCCCCGGCCGCGCGGTTGAGACCCACCCGCAGGAGCTTCCCGTAGGAGGCGGGCGCGATCCGGGCCAGCAGGTCCGGCAGTTTCGCCGACCAGCCGATGAGCACCCGGCCCCGGCGCCGCTCGACGCCGCGCAGGATCACCTCGGCCGCCCGGGCGGGTGGGATGCTCAGCAGCTTGTCGAACTGCCGCCGGCCCTCCTCGTACTCCTCCCGGGAGACGCCGGCGCCGACGCGGGCGTTCTCGGTGATCCGGGTCGCGATGCCGCCCGGGTGGACGCAGGTGACCCCGATGCCGTCGTCGGCCAGTTCGTTGCGCAGCACCTCGGTGAAGCCGCGGACGGCGAACTTGGTCGCCGAGTAGGCGGCCTGCCCGGGCGGGGCGATCAGCCCGAAGAGGCTGGAGACGTTGACCAGGTGGGAGCCGGGCTCCGCTTTCAGGGTGGGCAGCAACGCGTGGGTGAGCTGTACGACCGCCCGGAAGTTGATCTCGACGACCCACTGGAACTCGGCCAGCGTCACCTGGTCGAACCGTCCGCCGAGGGCCACGCCGGCGTTGTTGACCAGCAGCCGGATCCGGGGGTGGCGGGTGCGGATCTCCTCGGCGACCTGCGCGGTGGCGGTCGCGTCGGCGAGGTCGACGACGTACGTGTCGACCCGCCGGTCGGGGTGGGCGGCGCGGACCGCGGTCACCACGGTGTCCAGGCGCGGGGCGTCGCGGTCGAGCAGGACCAGGTCGCTGCCGCGCCGGGCCAGCGCGTGGGCCAGGGCCTCGCCGATGCCGCTGGCGGCGCCGGTGACCACGGCCGTCGCGTCGGTGAAGTCGAACCTACGCACGGACGGTGCTCCTCTCCGGCGTGCCGGCGCGGGAGAACCGCACGCCCTCGTCGGTGAGCCGGCCGTACCGCATCAGCAGCACGTCCCGGGGGTAGTTCTGGTGCAGCCGCCAGGGTGCCCGCGCACCCTGGCGGGGCAGCGTCCCGAGGCTGCGCAGCACGTAGCCGGCGGTCAGGTCGATCAGCGGTCGCCGCTCGCCGTCAGGCGGCGGCACGGGAGTGACGACCTGCGCCCCGGTGCGGTCGAGGTGGGTGAGCAGCCGGCACACGTAGCCGGCGACCAGGTCGGCCTTGAGGGTCCAGGAGGCGTTGGTGTAGCCGATGGTCATCGCGAAGTTGGGGACGCCGGAGAGCATCATGCCCTTGTAGGCGACGGTGCCGGCGAGGTCGACGGGCTCGCCGTCGACGGTGAGCGTGGCGCCGCCCAGGGCCAGCAGGTTGAGGCCGGTGGCGGTGACGACGACGTCGGCGGCCAACTCCTCGCCGGAGTCGAGTCGCAGCCCGGTCTCGGTGAAGGTCGCCAGGGTGCCGGTGACGACGGCGGCCCGGCCGCGCCTGATCGCGGTGAACAGGTCGCCGTCGGGCACCACGCACAGGCGCTGGTCCCACGGGTCGTACCGGGGCGAGAAGTGCCGGTCCACGTCGTACCCGGCGGGGAGCCGGCCCCGCGCGGCCCGCCGCAACAGGCGCCGCACCAGGTTCGGGGCGCGCCGGCTGAGCTGGTAGTTGGCGGTGGCCAGCAGGACGTTCTTCCAGCGGACCACCGGGTAGACGGCCCGGTCCGGCAGTACGCGGCGCAGCGCGCCGGCGAGCGCGTCGCGGGACGGCAGCGACAGGACGTACGTGGGCGAGCGCTGGAGCATGGTCACGTGCGCGGCGCGTTCGGCCAGCGCCGGCACCAGGGTCACCGCCGTCGCGCCGCTGCCGATCACCACGACCCGCGCGCCGGTGTGGTCGAGGTCCTCCGGCCAGTGCTGCGGGTGCACCACCCTGCCGGTGAACCGCTCGACGCCGGGGAAGTCCGGGGTGTGGCCCTCGTCGTAGCGGTAGTAACCGGAGCAGGTGTGCAGGAAGGAGCAGGTGAGGGTGACGTCCTCGCCGGTGTCGCCGCGGTGGGCGTGGACCGTCCAGCGGGCGGTGCGGCTGTCCCAGTCGGCGCGCACGACCCGGTGCTGGAAGCGGATGTGCTCGGTGACGCCGTACTCGCGGGCGGTCTCCCGGACGTACTCCCGGATCGACGGGCCGTCGGCGATCGCCTTGGGGTCGGTCCACGGCTTGAACGAGTAGCCGAGGGTGAACATGTCGGAGTCGGACCGGATGCCCGGATAGCGGAACAGGTCCCAGGTGCCGCCGATCGCGTCGCGGGCCTCCAGCACCGCGTACGTCTTGTCCGGGCAGTCGCGGCGCAGGTGGCACGCCGCGCCGACGCCGGACAGGCCGGCACCGACGATGAGCACGTCGACGTGGTCGCTGGTGGCCATGTCGTCTCCCGGGACGAGGCGGTGATGCCGGACCCTATCCACCACCGTCGACGGCAGTCAACACTCTGTCGAGAACGATCGACACGCTGTCGAGCGGGTGTAACATCCACGGTCATGACATCCGTCGCGGCCTCGTCGTCGCGGGGCCGGCGCGCGGCCCGGTCCTCCGGGGACGAACGCGAGTCGGCCATCCTGGCCACGGCCGAGCGGCTGCTGGCCCGCCGCCGGTTCGCCGACATCTCCATCGACGACCTGGCGCGGGGCGTCGGGATCTCGCGACCGACGTTCTACTTCTACTTCCCCGGCAAGGACGCGGTCCTGCTGACCCTGCTCGACCGGGTGGTGGAGGAGGCCAACGCCGCCGCCGGGCACGTCCTGGACCGGCTCGCCGACGATCCCCGGGCCCGCTGGCGGGAGCTGATCGACCGGTTCCACGAGACGTTCGGCGCCCACCGGGCCGTGGTGCTGGCGTGCGCGGAGGTGCGGGGCACCAACGCCGAGGTACGCCGGCTCTGGGCCGCCGTCATGGAGCACTGGGTACGGGCCATCGAGGGCGCGATCGAGGCCGAGCGCCACCGGGGCGCGGCACCGGACGGCCTGCCGGCCCGGGACCTCGCGATCGCGCTGAACTCGATGAACGAACGGGTCTGGTACGCGACCTTCGCCGGTGACGGGCCGGCGGTGGCCGAGCCGGACGTGGTGGACGTGCTGCTCGACGTCTGGCTGGCCGCCATCTACCGGGACGTCGACGCCGCCGGTCCCGGAGTGGCCCCGGGCCGCACCGGGCCGTCCACAGCGGAGGGTTGACCTCCCCACGGGGTCGTCCGGATGTGACAGGCTGGGAGCGACGGTCCGGTCACCGGAGGTGATGTCCGTGTTGCGCCTGTGCGAACTCGTCGCGGTCCCCGCCGCCCCGCCGGTGACCGTGCGGGTGGCCCCCGGCGCGACCACCGCCCTGGTGGCGGCCCCCCGGCTGGGCACCGCGATCGCGCGGGTGGTCGCCGGGCTGGCGGCGCCGGTGGCCGGCCGCGTCCTGGCCGGCGACCGTGACGTCACCGGCCTGCCGCCGCCGCGCCGCCGGATCGGATACGTCCCGGCCGGCGGCGCCCTGCTGCCCCACCTGACCGTCCGGCGCAACATCACGTACGGGCAGCGCAAGCGGGAGCTCGTGCGTGAGGTGGCCGACGACTGGGCGGCCACCGTGGTCGACCGGCTGGAGCTGGCCCCGACCCTCGAGTTGCGGCCGCACCTGCTCTCCGACGCCCAGCGGTTCCGGGTCGCCCTGGCCCGGGCGGTGGCCTGCCTGCCCGAGGCGCTGGTGGTCGACCTGCCCGCCGGGGTGACCGGCGGTGGGCGGCTCGGCGACCTGCTCGACCGGCTGTCCCCGCCCGACTCCCCCGGCATCGCCGTGCTGGTCTGCTCCGGCGACGAGGAGGTGCTGGCCGAGATCCCCGACCGGCTGCGCGTCGAGGGGACGGCCGGTGCGGGGGCACGCCCGTGACGGCAGCGGCCCGGCTGCGCCGCCGTACGCTCCTGCGGGCCGCCGCCGCGACGGCGACCGTGACGGCCGCGACCTCCTGTGCCGGGCCGGAGCGGGCGGTGCAGGTGGTCGTGGTGTGGAGCGCCGACGAGCTGGCCCGGTTCCGCGCGGTGGTGGCCGGCTACGGCCCGCCGGTCCAGGTCCTCGGGGTGGGCAACGACATCGACGCCTTCCTGGCCGCCCGGCGGCTCGCCGGCACCAGCCCGGACGTGGCGATCCTGCCCCGCTCCGGCCTGGTCACCGAGTACGCCCGGCGCGGCTGGCTACGGGAAGTGACGCCCGCCGACAGCTACGCGGTGCCCACCGGGATGACCGACCTGCTCTCCGTGGACGGGCGGCGGTACGGCGTGTGGGTCAAGGCCGCGCACAAGTCGCTGTTCTGGTATTTCCCGTCGTCGCTTCCCGAGCCGCCGGGCACCTGGGAGGAGCTGGTCGTCACCACCCGCCGGCTCGGCGCCCGGGCCCGGGCCGGAGCCGGCCCGGCGCCGCTGGCGATCGGCGCGGCCGACGGCTGGGTGCTCACCGACTGGTTCGAGAACGTCCTCGCCGACGTGGCCGCACCCGGCGAGTACGAGAGGCTGGCCCGCGCCGCCGCGGACTGGCGGGGCCGACCGGTGCGCGACGCCCTGGACCGGCTCGCCGAGCTGTGGAGCATCGAGGGCGCGTTCCCCGGCGGAGGCCGGCAGGCCCTGCTCACGCAGTTCGAGGAGTCGGTGATCCAGGTGGTCCACCACCGGCGGGCGACGATGGTGTTCGAGGGCGACTTCGTCGACGGGGTCGACGCGGGGTTCCGGGCCGGTGACGAGCCGCCGGCCACCTTCCGGTTCCCCGGCTCGGGGCACGCGACCCGCCCGCTGATCGTCGGCGGCGACGCGGCGGTCGCCTTCGCCGGCTCCGCCCGCGGGGAGGAGCTGGTGCGCTGGCTCAGCGACGGTTCCGCGTTCACGCCGTGGCTGCGCGCCGGTGGCTACCTCTCCCCCAACGTCACGGTGCCGCTGGACGCGTACCCGGATCCGGTGCGCCGGCGGTTCGCCGCCGAGTTGCAGACCGCTGGCGCCGTCCGGTTCGACCTGTCCGACCGGCTGCCCGGGCCGTTCACCGGCACCGACGGCGTCGGCATCTGGCGGATCATGCAGGACTTCTTCGCCGACGTCACCGGCGGGGTCCCGGCCGCCGAGGCGGTACGGCGGGCCACCGGCCAGCTGGCGGCGGCGGCCCGGGCGGCGGAGCGCGGCCGGTGAACCGGACCCCCCTGCTGGGCGAGCTGGCCGTCCTCGACGACGTCGGGCCGCCCCGGCGCGGGCGCGCCTACCCGGCGGCCGGCGCCACGTCGGCGCTGCTGCTGCCCGCGCTGCTGCTGCTCGGCGGCCTGGTGGCCTGGCCGGTGCTGCGGACGGCCCACGCCAGCGTCACCACCGACGGCCGGTGGGTGGGCGCCGAGCATTTCCGGGCCGCGCTCGCCGCGCCCGGCACCGGCGCCGTGGTGGGCCGCACGATCCTGTGGGCGTTGCTGGTCCCCACCGTCGTGACCGGGCTCGGCTACCTCCTCGCCGCCGCGTCGCGCCGTTCCCGGGAGGGCTGGCTGCTCCGCCTGGTCCTGGTGGTGCCGACCGCGTTGCCGCTGGTGGTCACCGGTGTGACCTTCCGGCTCATGTACGACCCGGACCCGCAACGCGGCCTGGTCACGTCACTGCTGGCGCGGCTCACCGGCCGGCCGGCGGAGGAGGTGCCGCAGCTGCTCGGCCCCGGGCTGGTCACGGTGGCGCTGATGTCGGCGTTCGTGTGGGCCTGGGTCGGGCTCGCCGTGCTGGTGTTCCGGGCCGCTCTGGACGCGGTCCCGACGAGCCTCGCCGACGCGGTACGCGCCCACGGCGGCAGCCGCCGCGACGTGCTCTGGGACGCGCAGTGGCGGCCCCTGCTGCTGCGTACGGTCGCGGTGGTCTTCGCCCTGGTCGCGCTCGCCACCAGCCGGACGTTCGACCTGATCCTGGTGATGACCCCCGGCTCGGTACGCGACGAGGCGTCGGTGCTCGCGCTGCGGGTGTGGCAGACCTCCGGCGGCGGGACGACCGGTGAGAGCGCGGCCCTCGGTGTGGTGTGGCTGGTGGCGGTGGCCGCCGGGATGCTGGTCGCGGCGCTGTTCGTCCGGCAGGCGTGGCCGCCGCCGGACCAGTCCGGGCCGGTGGAGGCCGCCCCGGGGGCGCCCGCGCCGCGCCGGGTGGCGCGACTGCTCACGGCGGGGGCCGTCGTCGCCTGGCTGCTGCCGCTGGGCGTCCTGGTGGCGACGTCGTTGCAGCGGCCGGTCGACGCGGCGACCCGCGCCTGGTGGTCCAGCTCGCCCAGCCTCGACTCCTACCGGGACCTGGTCGCCGGCGGCGAGCTGTGGCGCACCCTCGGGTTCACCCTCGTGCTGGCCACGGTGGTCACCGCCGCGGTGCTCGGGGTGGCGCTGCTCGCCGCGTACCCGCTGGCGTGGCTCACCGGGCCGGCCGCGCAGGCGACCGGGCTGCTGCTGATGGCCGCCAGCGTGGTGCCGGTGCAGGTCATCGCCGGGCCGGTCAACGAGGTGCTCGGCGTGGTGCTGTCCTCGGGCACCTCCCGGGGTCTCGCGCTGGTGCACGTCGCGCTCGGGCTGCCGTTCGCGGTGCTGGTGCTGCGCAACGCGTTCGCCGACCTGCCGGCCGAGCAGGTGCGGGCCGCCCGGGTGGGCGGGCGGCACTGGTGGGGCACGCTGCGGCTGCTGGTGCGGCACAGCCGGCCCGCGGTGGTGGCGGTGGCGGTCCTGGAGTTCGTGCAGGTGTGGAACGACCTGGCGGTGGGGCTGCTGTTCAGCGGGCCGGGCACGGTGCCGTTGGGGTTGTTCCTGGCCGGGCAGACCCGGGGGTTCGTCGCCGGCAGCGGCCTGCTCGCCGCCGGCTCGGTGCTCGCCTCGGTGCTGCCGGTGCTGCTGGTGGTGCTGGCCCGCCGGCAGCTCGTCGCGGGGCTGGTCGCCGGGGGTGTGCGGTGACCGGCACGCCGGCCGGCGGGGGTGTCCGGTGACCGGGCCGCCGCCGGTGCGCCGGTCCCGCCGCCCGCGGCGGCTGAGCCTGCTGCTCGCCGTCGGCGGGGTGCTCGGCGGCACGGTGAGCGCGGTGCTCGGCAACGTCACCGGCAACCTGCTCTCCGAGTTGTCGGTGACCCAGCTCGGCTCGGCGAGCGCCGCGGTGATCGTGCTCGGTCTGGCCGCCGCGGTCCTCGTCGAGTGGCGGCGCTACCAGCGGGAACACGCGGTCGCGCCGGAGCACGACGAGGCCGCCGCGTCGGTCGGGGCACCGACCCTCCCGTGGCCGACGGGTCTCACCGGCCGCTCCGACGACGTGGCCGCAGTCGTCGACGCGGTGGGCCGCGAGCACGCCGTGGCCGTGGTGGGCCGGCGCGCGGTCGGCACCTCCTCGTGCGCGATCCAGGCCGCGAACCTGTGCCGGGAGGACTTCCCGGACGGCTGTTACTACCTGGACCTGCGCCACCGTGGCCGGCCGCGGTCGGCGCACCAGGTGCTGGCCGCGCTGGCCCGGATCCTGAGCACCCGGCCGCCGGCCGGCGGCCGGCCCGACGACCTCGTCGAGGCGGCCGACGGCCTGCGCGGCAAGCTGGACGGCCAGCGGATCCTGCTGGTGCTGGACAACGTGGACGATCCGGCTCAGGTCCGCGCCCTGCTGCCGCCGACCGCCCGGACCGCCCGGCTGCTGTTCGCCGGCACCGGGGCGCTGGAGGCCCAGGAGGGGGTCACCGCGCACCGGCTCTTCGAGCCGGACACCGACGGGGCGGTGGACATCTTCGCCGCCGCCGGTGCCGCCGCGCCGGTCGCCCGCCCGCACCGGCCGGACCCCCGCACCGACCCCTCGGTACGCGCCGTCGTCGAGCTGTGCGGCCGGCAGCCGCGCACGGTGGCGGAGCTGGGGCGGCGTACCGCCCAGCACGGCTGGCGGCACACCGACGTGCTCGACGCGTTGCGCCGCGCCGCCGGGACCGCCCCGCACCAGCAGGTGGCCGGCTCCCCCGCGACACTGCTGGTCACCGCGCGGGACACCGCGTACCACGCGCTGGCCCCGGAGGCGCGGCGGCTGTGGCGGCTGATGTCGCTCAGCCCGGCGCCGCTGGACCGGCCGGCGATCGCCGCACTCGCGGCCCGCCGCCCGGACCGCGTGATGCCGCTGCTGCACGAGCTGGCCACCGGCGGGTTCGTGGTGGGCGCCGACGGCGACCGGTACGAGGTCCGCCCGCTGCTCGCCCCGTACGCCCGCCTGCACCTGCGCGAGGACGAGTCGGTGCGGCGGCGGGTGGCCGCGCAGACCCGGCTCACCCGGCACCTGGCCCGCCGGGCCGAACGGCACGCCGCCAACCTGGTGGTGGCCGCCGCCGCCCTGGACCGGGACCGGCCGCTGTCCCTCGACGACGACCCGTACGGCTGGTTCGACCTGCACCAGGAGCTGCTGCTGGCGGTGGTCAGGGTGCCGGCGGGCGCGGTGGAGTCGCTGCCCCGCCGGGTACGCCGCTGGTGGTTCCGGCTGGCCGTGGCCCTGTGCGGATGGCTGGCGCACGTGGAGCGCCTCCCCGAGTGGGAGGAGGTGTGCCGGACGGTGCTGGCCACCCCCACCGCCGGTGACCGGCCGGAGATCGCCGGCTGGGCGCACAACGAGCTGGGCGTGCTGCGCCGACGCCGGCACGACCCGCAGGGGGCGGTGACCGCGCTGAGTCTCGCGGTGGCCGAGCGGAGCCGGCGGGGCATCGCGCAGGCCCGCATGAACCTCGGCCTGGTCCTGCTCGACCTGGGACAGCTCGACGACGCCGTGGAGCACCTGGAGCTGTCGCGGCGGCACCGGTCCGGCGCCGACCGGGCCGGGCACGCGCTGACCGATCTCGGCCTCGGCGCCGCCCGGCTGGCCCGCGACGAGTTCGAGACCGCCCACCACCACCTGGTGCGGGCGGCCAACACGTTCCGCTCGCTCGGTGACGCCCGGGGCTACGCCGCCGCGCTGACCAACCTGGTGCTGGTGCACGCGGAACTGGGCGAGCACCTCGACGCGGCGCAGGCGTGGCGGGCGGCGCTGCGGGAGTACGACGCGGTCGCGGACGCGACGAACCGGGCCGTCGCGCTGCTCAACGCGGGTGCGACGCTGCTGGCCAGCGCACCCGGGCAGGCCCGGCAGGCGTACCGGATGCTGGCCGAGAGCCGGCGGCTGCGCGAGGGCGGGCGGCCGACCGCCGGGCTGGGGCGCACGCTGCTGTACCTGGGCGACGCGGCCGACGCGCTCGGCGACCCGGAGGAGGCGCGGGCGCACTGGGTGGACGCGGCCGCAATCTGCGAGGCCGCCGGCGACGACGAGGGGCAGGCCGCCGCGGACGCACGG
>JAEYGD010000388.1 GCA_023402505.1 Actinomycetes bacterium | reverse complement strand
GGCGACACCGGCGCGGGTGGCGCCGGTCGCCGGCCGCCGGGAACCAGCTCCGGCCGCCGCCGGGCGGCGACGTCCTCCACCCAGCCGACGAGGAGCGTGACGACACCGACCAGGGCGAAGACCAGGAGGACCCGGATGGCCAGGCCGACCAGGTCCTGGTGCGACCAGCCGACCACGTCGACCAGCGGGGTGAGCGCGACGACGAAGGCCATGTGCCACAGGTAGACGGTCAACGCCCGCCGGTTGAGCACCGTGACGGCCCGGCCGAACACGGCGTTGCGGTCCACCCAGGCCGCGCTGACCGGCCCCCGGCCGAGCAGGACCAGGATGAAGCCGGCCGACCAGAGGGCGTTGCCGAGCGGGATGTCGTTGAGGTCGAAGCCGCGCGGTCCGGGATGGGTGACGGCCCAGGCCCCGCCCGTCGCGAGCAGCGCCGCCGCGGCCGGCCACAGGACCCGGTTGGCGAGCCGGCGCAGCGCCCCGTCCTGGTGGGCGAAGCCGAGCAGCCAGGCCCCGAAGTACAGGGCGAACTCCCGGAGCACCACCGGCGGGTTCTGGTACACCCCCGACTCGATCGCCAGGAGCAGGGCGTACGGGGCGACGATGGTGGGCAGTGGGGCGCGCCGGAACAGCCACAGCGCCACCGGCGACGCGAGGACGAACCAGAGGTAGTCGCGCAGGTACCAGATCGGGCTGAGCGCCAGGGCGCCCCAGTAATTGGCGGGCGGGTCGGCCACCGGGAAGAGCCAGAGCAGGACCTTCGGGGTGAACGGCAGCCCGGTCAGCAGCATGGCCGGCACGAAGACCGCGGCGAGCACCCACAGTGACGGCAGCAGGCGCCGCAGCCGCCGGCCGACCGCCGGCACCCCGGTCCGCCGCAGCGACGCCGCCATCAGTGAACCGGCCAGCGCGAACATCACCGACATCGCCGGGAAGACGAGCGTCAGGGTGGCCCATCCGGTCACGTGGTAGACGACCACCCGCACGATCGCGAGGAAGCGCAGCAGGTCCAGGTATCGGTTTCGCATCAGCCTGCATCTGTGTCCGGGGGCAAGACGGGGCGTACCGTTCCCTACCCTGCGACGGACGGACACGAAACCGCGAGTAAGCCGGACGGATAGTGACAAACTCCATCGGCCTGGCCGAAGACGATCAGTGCCGGGCCGGGGCATGGGACGGCGCCGACGCGCCGGCGGCTCAGACGCGCCGGCGGCTCAGAAGCCGAGCTTACGGAGCTGCTTCGGGTCGCGCTGCCAGTCCTTCGCCACCCGTACGTGCAGGTCCAGGTAGACCCGTGTGCCCAGCAGTTCCTCGATCTGCCGCCGCGCGCGGATGCCGACGTCCTTGAGACGGCTGGCCCGGTGCCCGAGCACGATCGCCTTCTGGCTCGGCCGCTCGACGTACACGTCGGCGTAGATCTTGGTGAGTTGACCCTCGGGGATCATCTCCTCCACCACCACGGCGATGGAGTGGGGCAGTTCGTCGCGTACGCCCTCCAGCGCCGCCTCCCGGATCAGCTCCGCCACCAGCACCTGCTCCGGGTCTTCGGTGAGCATGTCGTCCGGGTAGAGCTGCGGCGACTCCGGCAGGTAGCGGGTCATCACCTCGACCAGCGTGTCGACCTGGTGCCCGGAGACCGCGCTGACCGGCACGACGTCGGCGAAGGCGGCCAGCTCGCTCACCGCGAGCAGCTGCTCGGCCAGGCGCTTCCGGTCGACCAGGTCGGTCTTGGTGACCACCGCGATCACGGTCGCCTTCAGCTCCGCCAGCTCACCGGAGATGAACCGGTCGCCCCGGCCGACCGGCTCGTCGGCCGGGACGCAGAGGCCGATCACGTCGACCTCGCTCCAGGTCTGCCGCACCAGGTCGTTGAGGCGCTCGCCGAGGAGCGTACGCGGCCGGTGCAGGCCGGGGGTGTCGACGAGCACGAGCTGCGAGTCGGGCCGGTGCAGCACCGCCCGGATGACGTGGCGGGTCGTCTGCGGCTTGTTCGACGTGATGGCGATCTTCTGCCCGACGATCGCGTTCGTCAGCGTCGACTTGCCCGCGTTCGGCCGACCCACGAAGCAGGCGAAGCCCGCCCGGTACGGCCGCCGCTCCAGCTCCTCCGGGCTCACTCGACCACCGTGCCGAGAACCGTGCCGTCCGGGGCGGCCACGTGGATCGGCGCGTCCGCGGCCAGGTCGCGCACCGCGGCGTGACCGGCACCGTCCAGCGTCGACGCCTCGGTCACCACGGCGGCGGCCTCCAGCCGGGTCGCGCCGGCGGCCGCCGCCGAGGCGACCGCGAGCTGCAGCGCGGTGAGCGCCAGCGAGGGCAGCGATACGCTGGCCGCGGCGTACGTGCGCCCGTCCTGGTCCCGGACGGCGGCGCCCTCGACCGCGCCGACGCGGCCCCGCGCGCCCCGCGCCAGCACGACCAGCTTCGTGTCCTCGGCGCTCAACGCCGCCGGTGTGGACGGGGTGGCCGGCGCGGCGGGTGACTCAGGCATCGGCGGGTTGCCTCTCCTCGGTTCGATCGGTGCTGCCCCGGGTCTCGGCGGGCGCGCCGCGACCCGGGCTGTCCTGCTTGTCGCTGTCGGCCGGCTCCACCCGGCGCACCAGCACGGTGTCGATCCGGTTGCGCCGGCCGGTGGTGCCCTCGGCGAGCAGCCGGAGACCGGCCACCTCGACCTGCGCGCCGGGGATCGGGACCCGGCCCAGGGACTGGGCGAGCAGGCCGCCCACGGTCTCCACCTCGTCGGTGGGCAGGTCCGTGTCGAACAGCTCGCCGAGATCCTCCACGGGCAGCCGCGCCGTGACCCGGACCGCGCCGTCGTCCAGGTGCTCGACCGGTGGGCGCTCGACATCGTACTCGTCGGTGATCTCGCCGACGATCTCCTCCAGGATGTCCTCGATGGTGACCAGGCCGCCGGTGCCGCCGTACTCGTCGACGACGATGACCAGGTGGTTGCGGGCGGCCTGCATCTCGGAGAGCAGGTCGTCGACCGGCTTGGACTCCGGCACGAAGGTGGCCGGGCGCATCAGCTCGGCCACCGGGAGCTGCCGGTCCTCCGCGGCGCCGCCCTGCGTACGCCGGATCAGGTCCTTCAGGTAGAGCACGCCGAGCACGTCGTCGACGCTCTCCCCGATCACCGGGATGCGGGAGAAGCCGGAACGCAGGAACAGCGCCAGCGCCTGGGACAGTGTCTTGTGCCGCTCGATCCACACCATCTCGGTACGCGGCACCATCACCTCGCGGGCGATGGTGTCACCGAGCGCGAAGACCGAGTGGATCATCTGCCGTTCGCCGTGCTCGACCACACCGCGCTGCTCGGCCAGGTCCACCAGCTCCCGCAGCTCCACCTGGGTGGCGAACGGGCCCTCCCGGAAGCCGCGCCCCGGCGTGACCGCGTTGCCGATGAGGATCAGCAGCGAGGCCAGTGGGTTGAGCGCCCGCCCCAGCCAGCGCACCAGGGGCGCGACCACGCGGCCCACCGCGTACGCGTGCTGCCGGCCGAGGGTACGCGGACCCACCCCGACCACGACGAAGCTCACCACGGTCATCGCGCCCGCCGTGACCAGCGCGGCCCGCCAGCCGGCGCCGAACGTGTCGACCGCGACCAGCGCCACCAGGGTGGTGGCGGTCAACTCCGCGAGCAGCCGCAGCAGCAGGAGCAGGTTGAGGTGACGGACCACGTCACCGGCGAGGGCCTGCAGGGCACGGGCACCACGGGCCCCGTCCCGCGCCAGCTCGGCGGCGCGCGCGGGCGAGACGGCGGTCAGCGCCGCCTCGGTCATCGCGATCAGGCCGGCGAGCACCACCAGCCCGGCGGCGAAGAAGATCAGTTGCAGGTCGGGCAGGCCGGCCGCGCCGGCCGCCACTGTCGCGGAGGCGGACATCACCGGGACCGGGTCGACCGCCAGCTGGCCAGCAGCCGGGCTTGGAGCGCGAACATCTCACGCTCCTCCTCCGGCTCGGCGTGGTCGTAGCCGAGCAGGTGCAGCACGCCGTGCACGGTGAGCAGGTGCAGCTCGTCGGCGGCGGCGTGCCCGGCGGTGGCCGCCTGCTTGGCCGCCACCTCGGGGCAGAGCACGATGTCGCCGAGCAGGGCCGGCTCGGCACCGGCCGCCGCGTTCTCGCCCGGCCCGTGGTCGACGCTGCCCTCGTCCATGGGGAAGGCGAGCACGTCGGTGGGGCCGTCCCCACCCATCCAGCGGTGGTTCAGCTCGGACATGTAGTCGATGTCGACGAGCAGCACGGACAGCTCGGCGAGGGGGTTGACCCCCATCTCGTCGAGGGCGTGCCGGGCGACGGCGAGGACCGCGTCGGTGTCGACGTCGACCCCGGACTCGTTGGCGATCTCGATGGACACTGTCTTCCTTCGCAGTCGTTAGCGGCGCCGGCCGGCCCGGCCGCCCTGGGCGGTCCGCCCGGGCACGGCGTGCACGCTCTGCGCCTGCTGGTTCTCGTCCCAGCGGGCGTACGCGTCGACGATCTCCCCCACCAACCGGTGGCGCACCACGTCCGAGCTGGAGAGCTGGGCGAAGTGCACGTCCTCCACGTTGCTGAGGATCTCCCGGACGACCCGCAGGCCGCTGGTCGTCCCACCGGGCAGGTCGACCTGGGTGACGTCACCGGTCACGACGATCTTGGAACCGAAGCCTAGCCGGGTGAGGAACATCTTCATCTGCTCGGGCGTGGTGTTCTGCGCCTCGTCCAGGATGATGAACGCGTCGTTCAACGTGCGGCCCCGCATGTAGGCCAGCGGCGCCACCTCGATCGTGCCGGCCGCCATCAGCTTGGGGATGGAGTCCGGGTCGAGCATGTCGTGCAGCGCGTCGTACAGCGGTCGCAGGTAGGGGTCGATCTTCTCGTTCAGGGTGCCGGGCAGGAAGCCCAGCCGCTCCCCCGCCTCGACCGCCGGGCGGGTGAGGATGATCCGATTGACCTGCTTGGCCTGGAGCGCCTGGACCGCCTTCGCCATGGCGAGGTAGGTCTTGCCGGTGCCGGCCGGGCCGATGCCGAAGACGATGGTGTGCGCGTCGATCGCGTCGACGTAGCGCTTCTGCCCGAGCGTCTTGGGGCGGATGGTGCGCCCGCGCCGGGAGAGGATGTTGAGCGTCAGGACCTCGGCGGGCCGCTCGGCGCTGCCCTGCTCGAGCATGCCGACGGTACGCCGGACGGCGTCAGTGGTCAGGGTCTCGCCTTTCTCGATGAGCTCGAGCAACTCGCCGAAGAGCCGCTCGGCGAGGGCGTTGTCGGCGGGAGCGCCGGTGATCGTGATCTCGTTGCCCCGGACGTGCACGTCGCTGTTCAGAGAGCGCTCGACCAGTCGCAGGATCTCGTCACCCGCGCCGAGCAGATTGACCATGATCTTCGGATCCGGGACGGTGATCCTGGTCTGCGCCCGGGGCGGGCCGGGAGGTGGGGTGCCGGTCATAGGTCGGGCCGAGCGGCCCTGAGCCACCTGCTCTCGATCTCGGCGCCGGGCCGGGTGGCGCGGCGTGCTGACGTTGCTCCCATCGTATCGGTTCAACACCGCCGGCACCTCGCCCATTTCCCCGGCCCTCCCCGCCTTCTGACCCCACCCACCGACCCTCGCGATCTTGCACTTTCGGCCCTCGTTACGTCCCTCTTGCGCACTTTGTCGGGGCAGTAATCGCAAGATCGCGGGGCGGGGTGGGGTGGGGCGGGGGTGGGGTGGGT
>JAEYGD010000384.1 GCA_023402505.1 Actinomycetes bacterium | reverse complement strand
CCCCCGCCAACGGCCGCGACCCCGCAAACTCAGCACGAATCGCCATCAACCCCGGCATCTCATGCTCCGCAAGCCGAATCTCCTTACGCCCAAACTCAGCAAGCGACAAATCCGCCACCTTGAAGTCGCCCTCGGCCAGGGTGCTCGGCTGGGGCGTACCGCTGGCGGACGCCGGGAGGGTGCTGGTCATGAAAGCTCCTGTCGGACGATGTGCAGCGCGACCATCCACCTTACGCTCGCGCCCCGGCGGAGCAACCGCCCGGTCCAGGACAGCGCACGGGGCGGTCGGTGATGGACAGACTTTCCGTCCACGCTCCGGCCGCCCCGTGCATCCCCCCGGTTTGGTTCCCCGCGCGCTCTCGGGACCGACGTCACGATAACGCTGCGTACCCATAGAGTCACACTGAGCCAGCATGGCGTCAAGCGATTCCGGGAAAGTCGGACTTGTTCCTTCGGTGACAGGGCCGGCCGGCTCAGCGCAGCGGCCCGCAACTCCCGACGTACGCCTCGCCCGTACCGGCGACGTGCAGGTCACCGGCCGCGGCCGGGCCGACCGCCGCCTGCCCCGGCCCGAGCACCACCTTGCCGGTGCCGTCGTCCACGTTGAGGCGCCCGGAGCAGCACAACACCACCCGGGGCCCGGCGACCGGCAACGTCACCTCGGGGCACTCCGCGTCCACCCGTACCCGGTGCAGCGCGAAGTCGTCCACCGGCACCGGCCAGCAGGCGATCCCCGGCGCGACGGTGGTCGCCCGTACCACCGGATCGTGCAGCACCTCGAACCGCAGCACCCGCAGCAGCTCGTCCACGTCCACCCGCTTCGGGGTCAGGCCGCCGCGCAGCACGTTGTCGCTCGCGGCCATGATCTCCACACCCATCCCCCGCAGGTAGGCGTGCAGGTTGCCCGCCGGCATCCAGATCGCCTCACCGGGTTCGATCCGCACCCGGTTCAGCAGCAACGCCACCAGCACCCCCGGATCGCCCGGGTAGGCGACCGCCAGCTCCCGCGCCAGTTCCGCGTCCGGGCCGTCGACCGGTGCCGACGCGACCGCCGACACCATCCGGCCCCGCTCGGCGGCCGGCCAGGTCAACAGCCGGCGTACGGCCTCGGCCAGGCCCGCCGGCCCGGTCCGCAACGCCGCCAGCACCGGCTCCAGCGACGGTACGCCGAACCCGGCCAGCACCTGCGCCGACACCGCCGGATCCCGGAACCCGCAGAGCGCCTCCATCGGCGAGAGCGCCACCAGGAGCTCCGGTTTGTGGTGCGGGTCGACGTAGTTGCGCTGCGCCTCCGGCAGCGCCGCGTCGGCGGCGTGGCCGGCACGGGCCTGCTCCGGATCCGGGTGTGCCTGGAGGCTGAGCGGCGCGTCGGCGGCGAGGACCTTGAGCAGGAACGGCAGCCGGGTGCCGAACCGGTCTACCACCTGCTCGCCCAGCCAGTGCCCCGGCTCGGCGAGGAGCAGGTCCACCAGGCTGACCCGGGCACCCTCCCGGTCCACCGCGGCCGGCGCGCCCGGGTGCGCGCCCAGCCACAGCTCCGCCTCCGGCTCGTCGCTCGGGGCCGGCCGTCCCTGCAGGGTGGCGATCGCCGAGCGGGAGCCCCAGGCGTAGTTCCGGATCGGCCCGTACAGCAGTTCCACCAGTCAGACTCCGGACCGCCCCGCGACCTCTCCCGGCTCGGTCGCGTCGGTGTGCGCGGCGTCGCCGGAGACGGCCCGCCCCGCGGCGGCGTTGTAGATGTCGGGCTCCAGGTAGATGATCCGGGCGGTCGGAACGGCGGCGCGGATCCGCGCCTCCACGGCGTTGATGTCGCGGGCCAGGGCCTCGGCGGTCTCCCACGCCGGCACACCGATCTTCGCCGCCACCATCAGCTCCTCGGGGCCGAGGTAGAGCGTCTTCATGTGGATGATCCGCTCGACCTCCGGGCCGCCGGTCACCGCCTTCTCGATGGCCTCGACCTCGTGCGCCTCGGCGCCCTCACCGAGCAGCAGGCTCTTCGTCTCGATCGCGAGGACGATCGCGATGGCGACCAGCAGGACGCCGATCATCGCGGTACCGAGAGCGTCCCAGCGACCGTCGTGGGTGATCAGCGTCATGCTCACGCCGAACAGCGCGAAGATCAGACCGACCAGAGCGCCCAGGTCCTCCAGCAGCACCACCGGCAGCTCGGGTGCCTTGGCCCGCCGGACGAACCGCACCCAGGACTGCTTGCCCCGGACGAGGTTCGACTCCTTGATCGCCGTCCGGAACGAGAACGACTCCATGATGATGGCGACCACCAGGACGGTGACCGGAACCCACTGCCAGGTCTCGATCGGGTGCGGCTCGGAATACTTGTGCCACGCCTCGTAGAGCGCGAAGAGACCACCCACGCTGAACAGCACGATCGCGACGATGAACGCGTAGATGTAGCGCTCCCGGCCGTACCCGAAGGGGTGCTGCGGGGTGGCCGCGCGCTTGGCCCGCCGGCCGCCGAGCAGCAGCAGGCCCTGGTTGCCGGAGTCGGCGACCGAGTGGATCGCCTCGGCCAGCATCGACGACGAGCCGGTCAGCGCGAACGCGATGAACTTCGTGACGGCGATGCCGACGTTGGCCAGCAGGGCGGCGACGATCGCCTTCGTCCCACCGTTGGCGCTCACGCCGCCCCCTCGCCCTGCTCGGCGGCGGCGGCGCTGAACCAGATGGCTCGCTCGCTCACTGGTTTGCCAGCTCCTTCATCTCCGTGATGGCCGGGACGGCCATCGGGTCCAGGCCGTGGGCCAGGGCGAGGTAGATCGAGGCGAAATCCGGAACCGCGACCAGCGAGGCGAGCCGTTCCAGCGCGGAGCCGCCCTCGGCGGTCACCACGTCGCAGCGCACGCCCCGCCGCTCGGCGAGGGTCTGGACGGCCTCGGCGCGCCGCTCCTCCACCGCGAGCGGCTCGTCGGCGTCGTCCTCCGGGTTGAGACCGCCGTCGCGCAGCAGCACCAGCCGCAGCCGGGTGCCCGTTGGCGTCTCCTCCTCCGGGTCGGCGAAGATGTCCCGCTCCCCCTCGGCCAGGCCGCCGAACACGCCGTCGAGCAGGCCGACCCGGCCACGACCGGCCTCACCGAGCGCGCCCGAGACCACCGGGTAGCGGGCGTTCGCCGACAGCGTGTCGCCGAACCGGCGGGCCGCGACGGTGGCCAGCGGCGACGAACCCCAGACGATCGGGACCGAGCCCGCCAGGCCCAGCGCCAACGACTTCGCCGGGTTGACGAAGGACTCCGCGGACGGCCGGCTCCGGTCGGCGTCGGCGTCCAACCGCGCGGCGG
Organism: Actinomycetes bacterium; assembly: GCA_023402505.1. GTDB lineage: Bacteria > Actinomycetota > Actinomycetes > Mycobacteriales > Micromonosporaceae > Micromonospora. The sequence goes on along the minus strand of JAEYGD010000384.1, from coordinate 7,027 downwards.
TCTCCGCCAGGTCCGCCTCGTTGACCTTCACGAGGCCGAGCGTACGAGCAGCGAGCAGCACCGGCACGGTCAGCGCCCAGAGGCTGGCCCGGGCCGGGGCACGCCGGGGCACCGGGATGAACGGCGCCCGGGCGCGTTCCGCCACCGACTGCAACTGCGAGTCCGGCGCGCCGACCGCGACGAGGCGGGCGCCGCGCCGGTGGGCCGCCTCGGCCGCACCGAGCGCCTCGGGGCTACGCCCGGACGCGCTGACCGCGATGACCACGTCGGCGGCACCCACCCAGCCCGGAACCCCGGCGCTGCGATGCGGGATCACCGGCACCGGACAGCGCGGCCCGGCGACCGTCGCCAGCACGTCGCCGGTACGCCCGGCGGTGCCGATGCCGGCGATGACGACCGCCCGCGGGCGCCCCTCGTCGGCCAGCACCGACAGGTTGGCCTCCGCGGCGAGGGCCGCCGACTCACGGACCTGCGCCCCCGCCGACGCGGTGTGCCGCAGCATCCCGCCCGGATCCCGCTCGGCGAGCGCGTCCGGGTTGTCGAGCAGGGTCTCGTCGGCTTCGCGGTGCCCGCTGACCCCGGCCGTACCGTCGATCACGACGGCTCCGCCGGGCCGCCGCGCGCCTCGTCGAGCAGCAGCACCGGCACGTCGTCGCGGACCTCGAAGATCCGGCCGCACTCCGTGCAGGTCAGTGTCTGCTCATCGGCGTCGTAGTCGAGCGGGGCGTGGTGCGTGTCCGGGCAGGCGAGGATCTCCAGCAACTGCGGATCCAGGGCCACGGCGCGGCTCCTTCCACCTCGGTGGCTTATCCGGTCGGCGGTGCCGACCGGCGCACGGGATCTTATCGGCGAACCCGGTCGAGCACCTCGTCGCGGAGCGAGGTCATCCGTTCCCGGGTCGGTGCCTCGACGTTGAGCCGCAGCAGCGGCTCGGTGTTGGAGGCCCGCAGGTTGAACCAGGCGCCGTCGGGGAAGCGCAGGGTGAGGCCGTCCAGCTCGTCGGCCTCCGCCTCGGGGTACGCGGCCCGCACCTCGGCCACCTTCGCCGCCTGGTCGTCGACCGTGGAGTTGATCTCACCGGAGGCGACGTACCGCTCGTACTCGCTGGCCAGCACCGACAGCGGGAGCGACTGCTCGCCCAGCGCGGCCAGGGTGTGCATCGCGGCGAGCATCCCGGTGTCGGCGAACCAGAAGTCCCGGAAGTAGTAGTGGGCGGAGTGCTCGCCGCCGAAGATGGCGTTGGTCCGGGCCATCTCCGCCTTGATGAACGAGTGCCCCACCCGGGCCACGACCGGCTCGCCGCCGTTCTCCCGGATGATCTCCGGGACGGCGCTGGACGTGATCAGGTTGTGGATCACCGTGGAGCCCGGGTGTTTCGCCAGCTCGCGGGCGGCGACCAGCGCGGTGATCGCGGACGGCGAGACCGGCTCGCCGCGCTCGTCGACGACGAAGCAGCGGTCGGCGTCGCCGTCGAAGGCCAGACCGATCTCGGCACCGTGCTGGCGGACCGCCCGCTGGAGGTCGACGAGGTTCTTCGGGTCCAGCGGGTTCGCCTCGTGGTTGGGGAACGTGCCGTCCAGGTCGAAGTAGAGCGGCACGATCTCCAGCGGCAGCGCCGGCAGCGCCGCGTCGCCGAGCACGGTCGGGACGGTGTAGCCGCCCATGCCGTTGCCGGCGTCCACCACGACCTTCAACGGCCGGATCCGGGAGAGGTCGACCAGCTTGCGCAGGTACGCCGCGTAGTCGGCGAGCAGGTCACGCCGCTGCACCGGAGCCGTCGGCTCGCCGGCCGGACGCGGGTCACCCGAGTCCAGCAGCGCCTGCGCCCGGTCCCGGATCTCCGCCAGGCCGCTGTCCTGCCCGATCGGGCGGGCACCGGAGCGGCACAGCTTGATGCCGTTGTACTGAGCCGGGTTGTGGCTGGCCGTGAACATCGCGCCGGGCAGGTCGAGCGAGCCGGAGGCGTAGTAGAGCATGTCGGTCGAGGCGAGGCCCAGCTCGACGACGGTGCGCCCCTCCGACCGGACACCGGCGGCGAAGGCGGTGGCCAGGCCGGGACCGCTGGCGCGCATGTCGTGCGCGATCAGGACCGCGTCACCGGTCTCGCCGGCGGCGTTGAGGACCTGGGCGAAGGCCGCGCCGAGCGCCTCCGCCGCGACCTCGTCCCACTGGTCCGGCACCGTCCCACGGACGTCGTAGGCCTTCACGATCTGGGACAGATCAGTCACCGGTTCCGCTCCTCGCACCGCTGGTCGTCATCGGCCTGAGCGTATCGGAGGGCTGCCCGGCGCTCCGGCTCAGACGCGGAGCCGGCAGGTGAACGGTCAGGACCGGTGCCGTGGCCCCGGCCGCGAACCGGTGACCGCAGGCTAGTCCGGCAGCCGGGGCATGTACTGCGTGCGGTCGTCCTCGACCGGTGGGCGTGCCGCCGGCATGCCGTACTGACCGGGGACGGGTGGGGCCGGTGGCGGCGGTGGAGCGGGCTGCGCATCCGGAGGCGTCGACCCGGGCGGCATCGCCTGGGTGGCCTCGGGCGGAGCGCCGTAGAGACCCGGGGTAGGGCGCTGCGCGGGCGGGGTGCCGTACACCGTCGGCGTGGTCGGGCGGCCGGTCACCGGCTGCCCGTACACCTGGCCGGGCTGGCCGGGCACGGGCGGCGGCCCCTGCGCGGAGCGGTAGGTGCCGGGGGCCGGCGGGGTACGGGGGCCGGCCTTCTTGTCCTCGCGGAAACGACGGATCAGCAGGACGATCAGGACGACGCCGACGGCGACCATCGCCAACCCGAAGAACATGATCTTCGAGCCTCCCGACGACTGGGCCGCCGCCGGGCTGACCGCACCAGCGGCCGGCACGGCGAAAGCCCCCACCGACGTACCGTCCTCGGCGGCGACCGCCTCGGCGCTCGGCGTCGGCGACGGGGTCCGCGACCGGGACGGCGTCGGCGAGGCGGAGGCGCGTCCACCGGTCACCCGGGAGTTGTCGGAGCCCCGGCCGAGCACCTGGCCGACGGCGTTGGTGGCCTCGCCGACGAGCGCCAGCCGGCCTTCCGGGGTGTCGGCGGCGAACGCCACCCGGTACCGCACGGTGATGCTCTTGCCCTTGCACAGGCGCGGGTTCGCCGGCGAGGTCACCGCAGTGGTCACCCCGCCCGCGGCAGCGGACAGCGCCACCGGGAACCAGGTGCCACCCGCGTTGACCTGCACCCGGACCTGATCCGCCCGGAGCCCGTCGAGGCGCAGGGCGAGCGCGGTGCGCAGCAGCACGCAGCCCTCCGTACGCTTGCGCACCGCCACGGCGACGCCCTCGGCCGACCCGCCGGCGGTGAACCGCCCGGCCGCGCCGACGCGCACCGCGTCCTCCTCGGCCAGCGCCGGCGACGCGCCGAACGCCACCAGCGCGCCGACGACCGCGCAAACCGTCGCCAGCCGTGCCGTGAGCCGCCGTACCGCCATGATCACCTCGCCGTTTCTCCCCGATCGGGGTTCGCCGGTCAGGCTACTACCGGGCCCGAATGGTCCCTGGTCATAGAGCGCCCCGGATGTGCCGAGCATTACCCCGCAATCGCCCGGCCGACGACACTCCTTCGGAGTGCCACCGCCGCCCGGCCCTCCGCCCCCCGCCCACTCCGCCCGCCCGCCCGCCCGGTGATCATGAAGTTGCCGGGGCGACACGCCGACGACGACTCCGGTAACTTCATGATCAACCTTACTGGCCGATGCGGCCGTCGATCCGCTCGCGGAGCAGGTCGGCATGACCGTTGTGCCGGGCGTACTCCTCGATCATGTGCACCAGCAGCTCCCGCAGCGAGATCTCGCCGTGGTGCGTACTCCTCCGAAGGCCGAGGTCGGGCGTCCCGGTGACGAACCGCTCGGCGAACCCGACCTCCGACCGCCAGGTACGCCACGCCTCCGCCACGACCTCCGGATCCCCCACCGCGCCGTCGAAGTCACCGTCCGGGTCGTCCGCCGTGCAGTAGATCTTCGGCGCGTCCTGGCCGGCCATCGTCCGCCGGAACCAGCCGCGCTCCACCTCGGACATGTGCCGCACCAGGCCGAGCAGGGACATCGTCGAGGGAGGTACGGCCGGGCGCGCCAGCGCCTCGGCGTCCAGCCCGGAACACTTCAACTCCAAGGTGAGGCGCTGATCGCGGAGATAGCCGACAAGCACGCTCCGCTCGTCGGCGAAGCCGCCCTCGGAGCGGGGATCGTCCTCGGGCGTGACGAACATGTTCGACCAGGCGAAGGAGCGGGCGGGAGAGGAATCAGCCATGCGAGCCACAATCTCTGATTCCGCACCTCAGACCCAAGTGCTTTTTGACGCACCGCAACGACGGAACCAGCGAGGAGCCCATCCCCTTCTAGCGCTCAGCCCGTAATCCACTCTCCAATAGCGCTGCCAAGGACTGTTCGTCCGGCATGGAGGATCCCGTTACCTGAACCGACACGGCATCTGCGTCGCCCCTCGCAACCTCCTCATATCGATCGAAATTCCGATAATCGTCAAGGAACCGCACCACAAGCGAAGGGTCGTAGGACCATTCACCTCGACGGTGATTCCATAGCAGGGCGGCACCTCGCTCAGCATCCATCACGAAGAGGCCGCGGGGTTCCACCTTGTCGTCACTGCGGTAGATGACGTAGTAAGTCAACATCAGTCTTGTCCAACCGTGCGTATACGTCCCGACTAACAGGAAAATCTGAGGCTCGCAGCCCGTGCATCTCAACGACTGCGCGGAATGTCTCGCCACGCGCAATCAAAGCGTTTCGGTAAGTCTGCCATACGGCGGCGTTCGCCAAGATCCACTTGGCGAAGGTGGCATCCTTCGGTCGGTACAACTCGCTCAGCTCGGGCGGAACCTCTCTCGACATGCCGGCCTGCTGATTCGCTGCCAACATGTCCAGGAACGCATGCACCCGCCGCTCCGGCGGCTCCGCGCTACGACGAACAATCTCGTACGCTTCGTGAGTCTGATGCCAGACGACTCGCGACAATCTGGTGTGCATCTGCAGTTCGAAAATGAACCCGCCGGGCTCTACTATTGAGCAATTGAAGCCATAGAATCTATTTCCCACTCGCCAGAAATTCTTGAGAGAGCCCTCAACAACGCGAAAGCCAGCATCAGAGAGCCCGGCGAGAATTGCGACAACCGAGTCCCGATAGCCTTCACGGGGCGGCAGAACGTAGCAGAACCGAAGAACGTCGTTGACCTCAGCAGCGAAATCCTCTGCGTCGAGGCCCTCGATTTGCGCCTCATCCGCAAACTTTCGGGCAAGAGATTCAGCGCTCTTCACGCGATGCTCCTGGTCCCGCAGCTGAATTGGGCTGCGAAGACCTAGTCGGTTCGAAACCTCCCGGCCAAGTTGTGCGAGGGCGATCTCGACTCGATCAGCCACGGCCAGCGCTCGTTCTCGCAGACCATCGAGTGCGGCGCGCTCCGATTCGGACAGTTGGACCCCGTCGCCGACCGGCTGCTCTCGTTCACGATCCGGTTCCGGTCGAAGCCCGCCCGGCTCCGCGGAGCCGGGGGTGGCGAGCAGGTGGAGACGGTTGAGGTACGGCTCGCCGTACCCCTGGTGTTCGGTCGCGTGCGGGTACGCCGGCAGGTCCGGTCGTTGGCTGAACAGCCCGCGCCGCAGGCCGGCCAGCGGCATCGGTGCGCCGTCGCCGCCGATGACGAGAACGTCGGCGTCCACGGCGTTGAACGGGTGCGGGACGCCTCGGTGATGGCCCAGCGGCCGGTCGGCGATCTCGCCGGACTGCGGGTCCACGTAGAGGATGGTGCCGTTCTGGTTGAGGGCCACCCAGATGTGGGAGCCGCCGCCCTCCCACTGGTTGATGACGAACGCGAAACTGCCGTGGCCGCCGACGAGCAGTTGGTCGCGCAGGTTGCGGTACCCGGTGTCCAGGACCCGGGCCCGTTCGGTCGACGACGTCCCGGTCGGTGGCGCGCACAACCGCTGGAAGCGCCCGCCGGTGACGTCCTCGATGCGCCCGGGGCCGCTGGCCTCGCCGTTCAGTGGGCGGGTGACATCGCCGAGGGCGTACGCGTCGAAGGTGCGGGGAGCCGACACCCGGGGACGGCCGTGCACCCACGTCTCGAAGAGGGACAGGGTGCAGTCGACACAGTTGATGCCACGGGTGGGGTCGGCCTGTGGGCCACCGTCGTTGAGCAGCCCGAACCACCTGCCGACGCGCGGGTCGGGCGTACGGGTCACCGTCCCGTCGGGCCGGCGTGGCACCTGCCGTTCGACGTCCCGCTGGTGCAGCGCCAGCGGGGGTCGCAGCCCACCCCGGCGGTGGTAGGGCCGGGACCGGTCGATCGGTGGCGGGTGGTCGTCGCCGGTCAACGCCGACCGGTTGCCGGTCCGGACGGGTCCCCGGGCCAGGTCCCCCACGTCGTCGTTGATCCGCTCGAAGTCCTCGCCGGTCACGGTCACGACGGAGGGAGCCGCCGTGCCGGCCAGGACGGCCTCCGCCAGGTCCCGTTGGCGGTGGCACCAGCGCTCGCGGTCGCGGCCCTCGGCGAGGAGCTGGTCGGACACGGCCGGGTGCCCGGCCCGGCCCAGCCGCCGGCTCTCGCCGACCAACCATCGGGCCTCGTCGTAGGCGCGGTCCGCCGCGTAGCGCAGGTGCGCGGCGTGGTCGCGGCGACGGTTCTCCTCGTGGTTGTTGCGTTGGAACTCGAAGTGCCCCCGGTAGCGGCGCCGCTCGAAGGCGTCCTGGTCGGTGGCCCACCGCGCGGCGTACCACTCGGGGGTGCGGGGGCGCGGCGTCTCCGGTGTGACGATCGGTGAGTCGTCAACCGGTCGCAGCGGCGGGGGCGGAGCCGGCGGGAGGGGTGGAGCGAAGCCGGCGTCGAGCGGTGGGGCCGGCGGCGCGGTCGTCACCGCCGCCGGGCCCGCCGAGACAGGCGACACCGCCGGGCCCACCGAGACAGGCGACACCGCCGGACCCGCCGAGACAGGCGACACCGCCGCCGGACCCGTCGAGACGGGCGCCGCCGGACCGGCGAGGGACGGGGACACGC
>JAEYGD010000041.1 GCA_023402505.1 Actinomycetes bacterium | reverse complement strand
GTCGCGGCCGGGGTGCGTCGTCCGCGGCCGGACTTCAACGCCCTGGTGTACGTGCTGGGCGGCCGTGGGACGGTCGGCGCCGAGCGCCGGCCCGTCCACACCGGCCAGCTGGCCGTGCACGGGCCGGGTGACGCCCTGCGGTTCGCCGCGGGCGCGCGCCAGGACTCCCACACTCCGGCGCTGGACCTGTACATCATGGGCGGCAAGCCCATCCGCGAGCCGGTGGCGCACTACGGCCCGTTCGTCATGAACACCCGCGACGAGTTGATCCAGGCGTTCGAGGACTTCCAGGCGGGCCGGCTCGGTGTGATCCCCGCCGAGCGGGTTCCGCACACCGACGGCCAGGGTCCGCGCCCCTGACCCGGCGCCGGGCCGACACACCGGGCGCCCCGACCTCCGGTCGGGGCGCCCGTGGTCACGTCGGCCCTCAGGACACGGCGAATATGCCGGCGACGCCGAGGATCACCATCACCAACACGGCCACCAGCGCCCCCCGCTCGCTCTCGACCGCCTGCTCGCGGTAGTCGGTCACGGGGTTCGTCGTCTCGCCGGGCATGGTGTGGCCTCCTCGGTTCGCGCGTCACGATTGGTCCGCCATGGGCCGGGCGCCGATCGGTCGGGACCTCGGCGGAGGTTCCCGACGTCCGACCGGGCAGGGCGCAACCGTGACCCCACCGGGGGTTCCGCCCCGCCGGCGGACGCGCCGACCCGAGGTCTGAGTAACCGGTCTGGGCCAGCGGAAACCTTGCCCGGCCGTGAATCGCGGCGCGGATGAGTCGACCCCGAGGGGCGGATCAGACCCGGGTCGGGCCCCGGTGGGTAGCGCCCGCGCCGACCGTCTCGGGCTCGGCGGCGTACTCGGTGAACCCGCCCGGGTACGCGAACGACGCGCGTGGGGCGTAGAAGCCGAACCCGATGGTGAGCGGGTTCTCCGGGCGGAGCGCGTAGATCGGGTGGGCCGGTTCCAGGAACTCCACCGACTCGATCACGAAGGGGGTGACCGGCTCGGCGACGTACGGGTAGACGGAGCTGATCAGCCGGCCGTCGCGGGAGGTGAAGTAGCGGTGGTGGCCGCTGCTCACCATCCGGCCGGCCTCACCGGTCTGGCAGCGGGCCCGGATCACCGGTACGCCGTCGATCTCGGTCTCGGCCACGAGGAGCCCGTCCTCGTGGCCGATGACGGTCCGGCCGGGGACGGCCGGCGCGCCCCGGGCGACGGCGTACCGCCGCACGCGCTCGCTGGACGCGACGTAGTGCGTCCACCAGCCGCCCGGGCTCTCCCCGCCGGGTGCGTCCACGCCGACGAGCGAGACGCCGAGGTAGGTCAGCGTGTACGCCCCGAAGCCGGAGGTCTGGCTGGCGTCGTCGACGACGTACTGGTTCATGAAGACCTGCCGGTCCGGGCGGGGCCGGAGCCCGGCGGGCACCAGCGCCGCCACCGCCTCGGGGTCCGCCGGCAGCCAGCTGAAGTAGAGCGTGCGGGTGTTGACCACAAGCTGCGGGGCGGACGGGTCCAGCACGATGCCTCCGAACGACTTCTTCTCACCCGCGACGCTACGACTGGTCCGGTCAGCGGAACAAGGACGGAAAGCCGACAGCGGACGGCGGTTCACCTGCCCGGATGGGCCGCTCGACGCCGCCGGCGACCCGATGGTCGGCACTGTGTGGACCTCCGGCCAGAGGCGATCGGCCGAAGAACCAGATGATCAGACTCACAATCCGAGGAGGTTACACCCGGTTATGTCGGTTTCCTTCCTTAAAATCACTTAAGTACATCAGCCGTTCGGCTAGATTTTGGCGAGACGATCGGGCTAAGGTGACTTCCGAACGGACACCTGAAGCTAAACCAAAGCGTCACGTCTTTTTTATCCGCGGACGAGGTGCAGGGAGGACCACCCATGACCGCGCCAACGATCAGCGACCACGCGACGACGGCAGTACCGAGCACCACCGAGAAGCTCGACCCGCGGGCACTCACCGACAGCGCCGCCGACCTGCTCAACGCGATGGCCGCGCTGCCCGCCAACCACCCGTCGCGCGCCGCCCTTCGCGACCGGGCCATCGAGGCCTGGTTGCCGCTCGCCAATCACCTGGCGCACCGCTACAGCGGGCGCGGCGAGCCCACCGACGACCTGGCCCAGACCGCCGCCGTGGGGCTCATCAAGGCGATCGACAAGTTCGACCCCTCCCGCGGGGTCGACTTCGCGGGCTACGCGATCCCCACCATCATCGGTGAGCTCAAGCGGCACTTCCGGGACCGCACCTGGGACATCCGGGTCCCCCGCCGCCTCCAGGAGCTGCGGCTGGCGATCTCCGACGCCAACAGCACCCTGCTCCAGACGCTCGGCCGCTCGCCGACGGTCGCCGACATCGCCGCCCACCTCAAGCTCACCGAGGAAGAGGTCCTGGAGGGCCTGGAGGGCGCCCGCGCCTACAACGCGGTGTCCCTGTCCACGCCGACCGGCGACGGCGACCGCGCCACCGAGCTCGGCGACCTGCTCGGCGGCGAGGACGGCGAGTTCGAGCTGGCGGAGCTGCGGGTCGCGCTCGGCCCGGCGCTGGCCACCCTCGACGAGCGCGAGCAGAAGATCCTCACCCTGCGCTTCTACGGCAACCTGACGCAGTCGCAGATCGCCGAGCAGATCGGCGTCTCCCAGATGCACGTGTCCCGGCTGCTGGCCCGGGCGCTGACCAAGCTGCGTGGCCAGCTGGACGGCACCTACTGAGTCCGTGGCGTGACGGTGGCCGGGTCGGCGGACCCGGCCACCGTCGTGTCACCCGGCCGACGCCCTGACAAGGGCCCCTGCCCCGGCGCGAGCCGTCGCGGCAGGGGCCCTTGGTTCATCGTGCGGGTTCGCGCCACATCGGCCAGAACGGCGTGCCGTCGGGCAGCCGGAACGGCTCGCGGACCTGGTAACCGTGCCGGGTGTACAACTCGACACTGATCTTGCTCGCCGCCTCCAGGTAACCCGGCACCCCGTTGGCGTCCAGCCAGGCATGGTGGTGCCGCAGCAGGGCACTGCCCAACCCCCGGCCCTGCCGGTCCGGCCGGACGGCGAGCAGGGCCAGGTGGTGGTGGTCGGGGTGCGGATGGTTGGCGGCGAACAGCTCGTCGAGGTGGGCGAACCGCTCGGTGTACTCGCCGCAGGCCGCGGCGAGCCGGGCGTCGTAGTCCTCCGGCGGCGGGACCGCGTCGCCCACTGAGGGGAACCAGACGGCGACCCCGTCCCGGTCGGCGGTGCCGAACACCAGGCCGTGCCGCATGGCGTGGTCGACCAGGATCTCGAACTGCCCGGCGAGCACCTTCTCCCGCTGGTCCTCGTCGGGCACCAGCCACCGGGGCGCGTCGAGCACCAGGAACGCCTCGGCGATGCGCTCGGCGACCAGCCGCGTCTCCGGCGGGCCCAGGCGCTCGACCGGGATGTCGCTCACCGCCGCACCTCCGCCCGCTCCGCCCCCAGCGCCGACTCGGGCAGCACCGAGGCGGCCGAGCTCTCCGCGCCGAGGCCGATCCGGGCGTACGTGTCCGGTCGGGTGGAGCGCAGCACCAAGGCCCAGGCCGCACCGAGCAGCGCGGCCACCGGGAACGCGACCGGGACCGCCCAGCGCAGCGTGTGGTCCGGCGGGATGCCGAGCAGGTCGGCGAAGTTGACCACGGCGAGGGTCACCACACCGGCCAGCGCCAGCGCGGCGAGACCGGGCGCGACCGCCCGCCGCCACAGCGTCTCCTCTCCGCCCTGGCGGGCGAAGTAGACGATCACCGCGACGGACGTGGTGGCGATCAGCAGCAGCACGCCGAGGCCGCCACTGGTGCCGCACCAGTAGAAGAGCTGCACGACCGGGTCCCACCCGTTGACCGCGTACAGCACGATCACCAGCAGGCCGAGCACGCTCTGCGCGAGCGACGCCGCCCGGGGCGCGCCGGTGCGCGGCGAGGTCCGCCCGAAGACAGCCGGCAGCACCCGCTCCCGGCCCAGGGCGAACGTGTACCGGGCGGTGGTGTTGTGGAACGAGATCATCGCGGCCACCACCGACGTCAGGAACAGCGCCTGGCCGATCGTCACGACGGTGTCGCCGAGGTGCTCGCCGGCCAGGTTGAAGATCAGCGCGACGCTCTGCTCGCCGGCCTCCTCGGCGATCCGGTCCGGCCCCACCGCGACCGTCATGCTCCACGAGGAGAGCGCGTAGACCGCGGCGATGATGGCGATGGACAGGTAGGTGGCCATCGGCACCGTCCGGCGTGGGTCCTTGCTCTCCTCGCTGAACACGACGGCCGACTCGAACCCGACGAACCCGAGGATCGCCAGCACCAGCACCGCGCCGACGCCGGGGACGAACAGGTTGTCCGGGGCGAGCGCCGCGAAACTGACCTGCCCGCCGGCGGGGTTGCCGAGCTGGCCGAGGTCGAACACGAGGATCACCGCGATCTCCGCGATCAGCAGCGCGGCGAGGACGAGACCGTTGATGTCGACCCGGAGCAGACCCAGCACGGCGACGATCGCCCAGGCGGCGAGCGCGACCAGCCACCACTGCACGGTCACGCCGAAGAGGCGGTCCAGCACGGGCTCGGCGGCGGCGCCGATGGCGCCGTACAGCCCGACCTGGAGGGCGTTGTACGCGATCAGCGCCACCCACGCCGCGCCGACACCGGCCGGCCGGCCCAGGCCGCGGGAGACGTACGAGTAGAACGCGCCGGCGTTGGCGAGCCGGCGCGCCATCGCCACGTACCCCACGGAGAAGAGGGCGAGGACGGCGGCGACCGCCAGGAAGGCCAGCGGGATGCCGAGGACGCCGACGACGCCGTAGCCGGTGGTGACCACACCGGCGACGACCGTCAGCGGCGCGGCCGCGGACAGGACGAAGAAGATCACCGATGGAACGCCGAGCCGGCCACGGGCCAGCGCCTCGGACACGTTGCTCGGTCGTTCGATCGTTGCTGACGAGGACATGCGCGGCTCCGGTTGGAGGGGAGGGGATGAGGGGAGTTCCGGCGTCACGGGACGCCGCGCAGCACCGCGGCGCCGACGGCGGCCTCGGTGTGCGCGACCAGCTCCTTCAGCGGTGGAGGCAGGGCGGCCACCAGCCCGGCGAGCCGGTGGTGGGCCCGGGGCCCGGCGGACCACAGCACCTCCCGGCTGAGGCCCGCCGCCGTGATCAGACCGAGCACCACGGCGTCGGCGAGGGTGGGTGGGGGTTCCGAGCGCTCCAGCAGCACCCGCAGGCGGGTGGCCGGCCAGGCCGCCGTGTTGGGATCGATCGGGACGTAGGTGATGCTGGTCCGCAGCAGCCGCCGGTTCTCCTGGCGGCGCAGCACGCCCGCCCGCGCCAGCCGCTCCCCCACCGAGGTGGTGGAGTTCTGGGCGAGGAAGCTCAGCCAGGTGCGTACCGACCGGTGCTGCTGCTCGGCCAGGAGCTGGTCGAGCACGGTGTGGGCGAGCGCGTCCGCGGGCGGCCGGCGGTTGACGACCGACACGACGCCGCCGGACACCGTGACGTGCCCGTAGAGCACGAGCTCGCCGAGCAGGCCACCGGCGAGCCCCAGGCCGGTCGCGCTCGGGTGCAGCTTCGCCTTGCCCCGGATGTCATTGTGGGCGATCAGGAAGAACTCGTCGGCGATCAGCAACAGGTCCCTCCACCTCGCATAGTCCACAGTGATCGCAACCGGCCAAGGATGCACCGAGCGGAACTGCAACGCAACTCCCGTCTGCGGAAGTTGCAGTACGTGTTTATGCGACCTGCGGATCTTGCCGTGACAGACTCGGAGGGTGACCGCGAGCCCGACCGTCCGCCGCCGCCGTATCGCCCGTGAACTCCGCCAGCTCCGCGAGCGGGCGGGCATGACCCTGGATGTCGCCGCACGGCAGCTGGACATGTCCAAGAGCAACCTGTCCCGCATCGAGAACGCGCAGATCGGCATCAAGCCGCGCGACGTGCGCGCCGCCCTGGCTCTCTACCAGGTGACCGGCGCGGACGCCGAGGCCCTGATCGAGATCGCCCGTGGCGCCCAGCAGCGCGGCTGGTGGCAGAACTACAGCGACGTGCTGCCGGAGTGGTTCGAGTTCTACGTCGGACTGGAGGCGGAGGCGGCGACGCTGCGCACGTACGAGGCCGAGGCGGTGCCCGGCCTCCTGCAGACCGAGGCGTACGCCCGGGAGGTCTTCCGGCGCACGGCCGGCGAGGAGGGTATCGAACGGAAGGTCGCCGCGCGGCTGCGCCGCCAGGAGGTGCTGCACCACGACCGCCCGGTGCGACTGTCGGTCGTGCTCAACGAGTCGGTGCTGCACCGGCCGGTGGGCGGCAGCGCGGTGATGGCGGACCAGCTGGCACACATCGCGAAGGTCGCTCAGTTACCGAACGTCACCGTGCAGGTACTACCGTTCTCGGCCGGCGGGCACCCGGCGATGGGTGCGCCCTACGTGATCCTGACGTTCGCCGACGCCGCCGACGCCACCGTCGTCTACCTGGAAAATCTCACGACAGGCCTGGCACTGGAGGAGGCCGGGCACGTGGCCGGGTATAGCCTTGTGCACGAGGAGCTGCGCCGTCTGGCGCTCGATCCGGAGGCGTCTCAGGCACGTCTTGCGGAGGCTTCTCGTAACTTTGCGTGACCGCTGGGGCGGCACGCCGGCACAGACGAGAGGTACGCGATGACGGCACCCGGCCGGACGGAGTGGCGCACCAGCAGCCGCAGTGTGGGCAACGGCAACTGCGTCGAGGTGGCCACAGTGGACGGTCGGGTCGCGGTCCGGGACAGCAAGGACCGACGCGGCCCGGTGCTGGCGTTCGCACCGTCGGCCTGGCACGCCTTCGTGTCCGGCATCGACGGGGTACGCGCCGGCTGACCACCCGCCCGGTGGCGGTGCGACACTCCAGCCGTGCTCTCCGACGTACCCCTCGACCTGCCGGTCCGGCCGGCCCTGCCCGCGGTGCTGGCGGCGTTGCGCGCCACCGGCACCGGGGTGCTGGTGGCACCGCCCGGCACCGGCAAGACCACCCTCGTCCCGCTCGCCGTGGCCGACGACGTGGCCGGCCGGGTGCTGGTGGCCCAGCCGCGCCGGGTGGCCGCCCGGGCCGCCGCCCGCCGGATGGCCACGCTGCTCGGCGAGCGCGTCGGTGAGCGGGTCGGGTACGCGGTGCGCGGTGACCGCCGGGCCGGGCCACGGACCCGGGTGGAGGTGGTGACCACCGGCCTGCTGGTCCGGCGGCTGCACCGCGACCCCGAGCTGGCCGGCACCGCCGCCGTCCTGCTCGACGAGATCCACGAGCGGCACCTCGACGCCGACCTGGCGCTCGCCTTCACGGTGGAGGCCCGCGCCGCGCTGCGCCCCGACCTGTGGCTGCTCGGGATGTCGGCCACCCCGGACACCGAGCGGATCGCCGCGCTCCTCGGCGGCGACCCGCCCGCCCCGGTCGTGCGGGCGGCCTCGGCGCTGCACCCGGTGACCCGGGTTTGGGCGCCGC
>JAEYGD010000006.1 GCA_023402505.1 Actinomycetes bacterium | reverse complement strand
CCGTGGTGCCGGGGGCGCGGGTCGGCGCCGGAGATCCGCAGCGACCCGACCGGCCGCCCGCCCAGCGTGGCCACCGCGTTGACCGCCTCGCCGACCGCCACGCCGGAGAAGCCCCAGCGGGTGCCGGTGCCGAGGTTGCCGGGGCCCTGGGCGACGACGGCGACGTCGGCGCGCAGGACGTGCCGGGCGGCGAGCAGGCCGGTGTGCAGGGTGCTCGCCTCCAGGTCGCCGCCGAAGGCCTGGCCGACGCTGACCGTGCCGGCGAGATGCTCCCGCAGCCCGGCCAGGGTGCGGGAGAACCAGGCGGGCAGGGCGCCGCCGTCGGTGAGCAGGTACGCCACCCGGGCGTCGGGGGCGTCGGCGCGGATCCCGGCGAGGACCGCCGGCAGCGCGGAGTGCAGGTCGGCGGTGACGACCGGCAGCCCGGCCAGGTCGTCGGCGTCGGCGAGGACCGCCCGGTGCGGGGAGGCCTCCTCGTCGACGCCGAGCAGGATCGGCTGCAACGGGGTGTAGCGGGCCTTGACCAGGTGACCGGCGTCGCGGTTGTCGGCCGGCGCGGGCGGGTCCGGCGGCAGCCGGTCCGGCAGCGCCACCACCAGGGCGTACCCTCCGGTGCCGAGGCCCATCAGCAGGGCACCGGCGTTGAGCAGCACCCGGTCGCCGGCCTGTGGCCGCCCGACCAGCTCCGGGTACGCGAGGGCGCGCATCGCGGTGCCGTCGCCGAGGGCGACGTCCAGCTCGACCGCACCGGTCCACTCCCGCCGCACCGCCGTCACGGTCCCCGCCCGCCATCGCACCATGCGTCGGACGCTAGCGGTCGCGGTCGTCGCGCCCGGCGGCCGGGGTGGGGTCCAGGAAGACGTACCGGATCCCCGGGCAGCGGGCGGTGAGCCGCCGTCCGGTCACCCAACGGCCGGGCACGGTTACCCACCGGGTGACCGCGGCGACGCGCGGCGCGTGGGTACACATGTTCGGGCCGGCGGCTGCTAGCGTCGTACCGTGTCGCGGACCCGCACCGAACGCCTGGTCAACCTGGTGATCTGCCTGCTGTCCACGCGACGGTTCCTGACCGCCGCGCAGATCGCCGCGACCGTGCCCGGTTACGAGCACGACCCGCAGGACGCGCGTGACCACGAGGCGTTCCAGCGCAAGTTCGAACGGGACAAGGCCGAGTTGCGCGAGCTCGGTGTCCCGCTGGAGACGGGGACGGCCAGCGCGTTCGACGTCGAGCCGGGCTACCGGATCGCCCGGCGGGAGTACGCGCTGCCCGAGATCCCCCTGGAACCGGACGAGGCGGCGGCCGTCGGCATCGCCGCCCGGTTGTGGCAGCACGCCGGCCTGGCCGCCGCCGCCTCCTCCGGGCTGGCCAAGCTGCGCGCCGCCGGTGTCGACGTGGACCCGCAGGCCACCCTCGGGCTGGAGCCGATGGTCACCGTCGATCCGGCCTTCGCTCCGCTGACGGCCGCCGCCCGGGACCGCCGCGAGGTGACCTTCGACTACCGGGTCCCGGACCGCGACGAGCCGTCCCGCCGGCGGCTCCAGCCGTGGGGCGTGGTCTGCTGGCGGGGCCGGTGGTACGTGGTCGGGCACGACCTGGACCGGGCGGCGACCCGCTGCTTCCGGCTGTCCCGGGTCGTGGGCGCGGTCCGGGTGACCGGGCGGCCGCAAGCGTTCGAGCCGCCCGCCGGCGTGGACCTGATCAGCCACGTCGCCCGCTGGTCCGGGCCGGCGCAGCACACCGGACGCGCGACGGTGCTCGCCGCGCCGGGCCGGGCCGCCGGGCTGCGCCGCTGGGCCGTGGAGGTCAGCGGCGGGCCGCACGGCGACCGGCTGGTCCTGCCGTACGCCGACCCGGAGTCCCTCGCCAGCCACCTCGTCGGGTACGGGCCGGACGTGCGGGTGCTCGACCCGCCGGAGGTACGGGAGGCGGTCATCCAGCGGCTCAAGGAGATCGCCGCCCGCCACGACGACCTCGCCGTGCCCGGGGGTGCCCGGTGACCCGGCCCGCCACCCGCGGCGGCTCGCGGACCTCCGCCGACCGGCTGGCCCGGCTGCTCAACCTCGTTCCCTACCTGCTGGCCCGTCCCGGCATCGAGATCGCCGAGGCGGCGGCCGACCTGGGTGTCACCGAACGGCAGCTGCGGGAGGACCTGGAGCTGCTGTGGGTGTGCGGCCTGCCCGGCTACGGGCCGGGCGACCTGATCGACATGGCGTTCGACGGCGACCGGGTGACGATCACCTACGACGCCGGCATCGACCGCCCGCTGCGGCTCACCCCGGACGAGGCCCTCGCCCTGGTGGTGGCGCTGCGGATGCTCGCCGAGACGCCGGGGGTGGCCAACCGGGAGGCCGTGGAGCGGGCCCTGGCCAAGATCGAGAGCGCGGCGGGCGACCTGGTGGGCGCCCCGGTGGCGGTGCGGCTCCCGGCGGACACCCGCCGCGTCGCCGAGCTGCGGGCGGCGGTGGAGAGCGGCCGGGCGCTGCGGATCACCTACTACACGGCCGCGCGGGACGAGACCACCGAACGGGTCGTCGACCCGCTGCGGATGCTGATGGTGGGCGGCCGGGCGTACGTGGAGGCGTGGTGCCGGCGGGCCGAGGGGACGCGCCTGTTCCGGGCCGACCGGATCGACGCGGTGACACCGCTGGACGAGCCGGCCCGGGTGCCGGCGCAGGCCGTCCCGCACGACCTCAGCGCCGGCGCGTTCCGGCCGTCGCCGGACCTGCCGCTGGTCACCCTGCGGATCGGCCGGGGCGAGCGGTGGATCACCGAGTACTACCCGTGCGAGCGGGTCGAGGAGGGCGGCGGGGACCGGTGGCTGGTCTCGCTGCGGGTCG
This sequence comes from Actinomycetes bacterium, assembly GCA_023402505.1. Lineage (GTDB taxonomy): Bacteria > Actinomycetota > Actinomycetes > Mycobacteriales > Micromonosporaceae > Micromonospora. Next base: position 124 of record JAEYGD010000006.1, on the reverse strand, counting down.
CCGACCTGGGCTGGGCGCGCCGCTTCGTGCTGGGGCTGGGCCCGGACGTGACCGTGGTCGCCCCGGCCGGGCTGGCCGCGCAGGTGCACGGGGCTGCGGTCGCGGCCCTCGACGCGTACGCGAC
>JAEYGD010000566.1 GCA_023402505.1 Actinomycetes bacterium | reverse complement strand
TGCTGACGTGTTCGTCCACTTCTCGGCCATCCAGACCAGCGGCTACCGCACGCTGGAGGAGAACCAGCGGGTGGAGTTCGAGATCGCCCAGGGTCAGAAGGGTCCGCAGGCCGAGCAGGTCCGCCCCCTCTGAGTGGTGCCGGCCGGCGACCACCGGCCAGTGGGCGGTCCGGCCACACCGATCGCGTGCGAAGCCCCGCATCCCGTTCCGGGATGCGGGGCTTTTCGTTGCGGGGCGCCGGCTGGTGATTTCGGCCGGGTCGGGGTCGGTTCAGCGCGGGTCGTGGGGCGGTGCCGTGTCGGTGTCGGCGCGGCGGCGGTTGCGGGCGCGCAGGCCGAGCGCGAGTACGACCAAACCGGCGAGCGCGACGACCGGGCCGGCGACGGCCCAGAGCCGTACGCCGGTCATCACGCTGCCCTCGACGTGCCCGAGCCCCTGGACCGTCCACAACGCACCGACGACCAGAGCCAGCAGGCCGAGCGCCAGCGGCAGCCAACCCTTCATCACGCTCTCCCGTCCCCGGCCGTCCGGGCCGCCCGTCGTGTTCACCACCGGTCGTGCACCTGCGGCCGGATCAGCTCGTCGTACACCTCGGCGACGACGGCACGTTCCTGGTCGGACAGTGCGGGCTGCCCGGCCACGGCGGCGTTCGCGCGGGCCTGTGCCGCGTCCCGCGCGCCGGGGATCACCACGGTCACGCCGGGTTGGTCGACGATCCAGCGCAGCGCGAACTGCGCCATCGTCCGGTCCGGCCCGACCAGCGGCGCGAGCCGCCGGACGGCCGCCAGCCCCTGGGCGAAGTCGACACCGGAGAAGGTCTCGCCGACGTCGAAGGCCTCCCCGTGACGGTTGAAGCTGCGGTGGTCGTCGGGCGCGAAGGTGGTGTGCTCGTCGTACCGGCCGGAGAGCAGCCCGCTGGCCAGCGGGACCCGCGCGACGATGCCCACCCCGGCGGCGGCCGCCGCCGGCAGCACCCGCTCCAGGGGCTTGTGCCGCAGCGCGTTGAGGATGATCTGGACGCTGGCCACCCCGGGCCGGGCGATGGCGGTGAGCGCCTCGTCGCAGGTCTCCACGCTCACGCCGTAGCCGGCGATGCGCTCCTCGGTGACCAGCGTGTCGAGGGCGTCGAAGACGGCGTCGTCGGCGAAGACGGGCGTCGGCGGGCAGTGCAACTGCACCAGGTCGAGGCGTTCCACGCCGAGGTTGCGCCGCGACCGGTCGGTCCACGCCCGGAAGTTGGCGAGGGTGTACGCCTCGGGCCGCTGCTGCACCCGTCGGCCCATCTTGGTCGCCACGGTGAGCGCGGCGTCGGGGCGGGAGCGCAGGAACCGGCCGATCAGCTCCTCGCTGCGGCCGTCGCCGTAGACGTCGGCGGTGTCCAGGAAGGAGACACCCGAGTCGACGGCGGCGGCCAGCACGCCCATCGCGTCGTCCTCGGTGACCGTGCCCCAGTCGGCGCCGAGCTGCCAGGCGCCCAGGCCGATCACGCCGACGGTCCGCCCCAGCCGGGGGAAGCTGCGCTGCTGCATGCCCCGAGCCTAGTGATCCGGTTGCCGGGCCGCCCGGCGGGCCGTACCGTAAAAAAGACGGACGTACGGTTTGGGGGAGCGTATGTGGGATCCGACGGCGTACCTGCGCTACGGCGACGAGCGGTCCCGGCCGTTCCACGACCTCCTCGCCCGCGTGCCGGCCACCCGACCCCGCGCCGTGGTCGACCTCGGCTGCGGGCCCGGCACACTGACCGCCGTCCTCGCCGAGCGCTGGCCCGGCAGCCGGGTGAGCGGCCTGGACTCCTCCCCGGAGATGGTCGCCCGGGCCGCCACCCTGGACACCCCCGCCGAGTTCGCCGTCGCCGACGTCCGGCACTGGCGTCCCGGCCCGGACACCGACGTCGTCGTCAGCAACGCCGTGCTGCAGTGGGTGCCCGGCCACCTGGACCTGCTGACCCGCTGGGCCCGGGAGCTGCCCACCGGCGCCGTCGTCGCCGTGCAGGTGCCGGGCAACTTCGACGCCCCCGCACACCGGGCGCTGAGGGCGGTGGCCGCCCGTCCCACCTGGCGCGATGTGCTCGGCCCGCTGCTGCGGGAGGCGCCCGTCGACGACCCCGTCGGCTATGCGCGGCTGCTGGCCGGCGCGGGCTGCGCGGTGGACGCCTGGGAGACTACCTACGTGCACCTGCTCCCGGCTCCGGCCGACGCCGACCACCCCGTGCTGAGCTGGATGGAGGGGACGGCGCTGCGCCCGGTGCGCGCCACGCTCACCGCCGCCGGCTGGGCCGACTTCCGGGCCGAGCTGGGGGTACGGCTCGCCGAGGCGTACCCGGTACGGCAGGGTCAGGTGTACTTCCCGTTCCGACGCGTCTTCTTCGTGGCCCGCACCGGCGCCCGTACAGAGGAGAACCCGTGACCGACCTGCCCACCTTCATCGCCGGCCTGCCCAAGGTGGAGCTGCACGTGCACCACGTCGGCTCCGCCTCGCCGCGCATCGTCGCCGAGCTGGCCGCCCGGCACGAGGGACGCAGCCCGGTGCCGGCCGACCCGGCCGCCCTCGCCGACTACTTCGAGTTCCGCGACTTCGCCCATTTCGTCGAGGTCTACCTGAGCGTCGTGGACCTCGTCCGGGATCCCGAGGACGTCTGGATCCTCACCCACGAGGTGGCCCGCGAGCTGGCCCGCCAGCAGGTCCGCTACGCCGAGCTCACCGTCACGCCGTACTCGCACGTGCACCGGGGCATCCCGGCGCCGGCGTTCTGCGAGGCGATCGAGGACGCCCGCAAGCGCGCCGAGGCGGACTTCGGCATCGAGCTGCGCTGGTGCTTCGACATCCCGGGCGAGGCCGGCCTGCCGTCGGCCGAGGAGACCCTGCGGATCTGCCTGGAGGAGCGCCCCGACGGCCTGGTCAGCTTCGGGCTCGGCGGCCCCGAGATCGGGGTGCCCCGGCCGCAGTTCAAGCCGTACTTCGACCAGGCCCGCGCGGCCGGCCTGCGGTCGGTGCCGCACGCGGGGGAGACGACCGGGCCGCAGACCGTCTGGGACGCGCTGCGCGACCTCGGCGCCGAGCGGATCGGGCACGGCATCGCGGCGGCCGAGGATCCGCAGCTGCTCGCGTTCCTGGCGGAGCGGCAGATCGCCCTGGAGGTCTGCCCGACCTCCAACGTGCGTACCCGGGCGGTGGCCCGGATCGAGGACCACCCGCTGCCCCGGCTGGTCGAGGCCGGCGTGCTGGTCACCGTCAACTCCGACGACCCGCCGATGTTCGGCACCACCCTCGACGACGAGTACGCGGTGGCCGCCCGGCTGCTCGGCCTCGGCCCGGAGGGCGTCGCCGGGCTGGCCCGCAACGCGGTGACCGCGTCGTTCCTCGACCCGGCGGCGAAGCGGCGCATCAGCGACGAGATCGACGCGTACCTGGCGGCGGCGACGCGCTGACGCCGGCCGCCCCGGCCAGCCGGAGTCAGCGTGCCGAGACGACGGTGGCCTCCCCGCCACGGGAAGGCCACCGTCGTTCGTGCTCACGCGGGGTGGCGTCGGCCGCACGTGCCACGGCGGCGCGCCGAAGGGAGTGGCGCGCGGCGGGAGGAGGTGTGGGGGGACCGATTCTCCCGCCGCGCGCACGGCCCCACCGGCCGTGGGTGCGCGGGGCAGGTGGCCGGTGGAACTGATGGGTTCGTGTCTCGATCCTGGCAGGTAACCGGCGGCCCGTGGCCGGTGTTAACCCGGATCTAAGGAGAACTTGCGCCGGTCCACAGTCGGTGCTGGTCAGCCGTCGGTCGAGCGCTGCCGGGGCCACCGGCGGCCCCCGCTCTTCTGGTCGCGGACGTCCCGCGCCATGCGGCCCACCAGGCCGAAGCGGCTCACCTGACGCGGCGTCGCGTCCGGGTCGGCCAGCAGCATCACCACGCTCGCCCCGCCCAGCCGGGCCCGGTCGATGCTGACCGAACCGTTGGCCTGGAGCGCCACCCGTTTCGCGATGTCGAGGCCGAGGCCGGTCGAACCACGGTCGCTCGCACCCCGGCGCAGCGCCCGGTCCGGGTCCGCGATGCCCGGCCCGGCGTCGTCGATGCGGATCGCCACGTACCCGTCCCGACGGGAGACCGCCACCTCGAAAGCGGTCCCCTGCGGGGTGTACCGGAACACGTTGCCGATCACCGCGTCCAGCGCGGCGGCCAGCTCGGCGCGCGGCACCGGCGCCGGGATCCGCAGCTGGGCCCCGGTGACCCGGTGCGGCCGGTTCTGGTCCCCGGCCAGCGCGGACCAGAACACCATCCGCTCCCGGACCACCTCGCTCACGTCGCAGCTGGCGGGCGCGGTCTCCTGGGTGACCGCCTTGCGGGTCGTCTTGATCAGCTGGTCGACCTCGCCCTCGAGGGTGGCGATCGCCTGGCGGATCCGCCGGATCCCCCGCCGGCGGTCCAGCTCCGCCTCACTGAACGTCCCGATGCTGGTGTCGTCCGGGTCCAGCGCCTCCGCGTCGAGGCGGAGCGCGGTCAGCGGCGTCCGCAACCGGTGCGACAGGTCGGCGACCAGCTCACGCTCGTCGGCCCGGGCGGCGACCAGACGATCGACCATGCGGTTGAACGCGTACCCGGCCTCGGCCAGCTCCCGCGGGCCGCTCGGCTCCACCCGGACGTTGAGGTCGCCGTCGCCGAGGGCCAGCGCCCCCTTGACCAGACCGCGGGCCGCGTCGACCGTCCGGGCCGCGACCCGGTCGACCAGCAGCACCGCCGCGCCCACCAGGGCGACCGCCACGCCGAGCAGCAGCAGCCAGCGGTTGCCGCCGCCCTCGGCGAACGCGGACTCGGGCACGAAGACCTCGACCACCGCCGTCCGGTCGCCCAGCACCACCGGGTCGAGCCGGACGACGCCACCGTCGACGTCGACGACCAGCGACCGGCCCTCCGCGCGGGCCTGCTCCAGGTCCGCCGCGGCGGCCCGGCCACCGGACGTCTCGCCGGTCAGCCCGTGCACCACCGGCCGGGTGGCGGGATCGTCCCCGCTGGCGGCGACCGCCCGCTCCACCACCTCCGGCACGGTGCTCACGGCGAGGGCGCCGGTGACCAGCGCGCTGCGACGGGCCGCGTCGGCGATCGCCTCCTCGCGGGCGCCGTCACCGAGGTTGGCCCCGAGTGGCACCAGGAACGCGAGCGCGACCAGGGTGCACATGCCGGCCGTGAGCAGGGCCAGCGCACGCCTCAGTCCGGAGCCACCAGCCGGAAGCCCACCCCCCGCACGGTGCGCAGGTAGCGCGGCTTCGCCGCGGACTCGCCCATTTTGCGCCGTAGCCAGTACAGGTGAACGTCGATGGTCTGGTCCTCGCCGACCGACGGTTGCCGCCATACCTCCTCCAAGAGCTCCCGGCGGGACACTACCCGGCCCGGCCGTGCGGCGAGGTACGCCAGCAGGTCGAACTCCTTGCGGGTCAGCGCCAGCGGTTCCCCGTCGAGGTGGGCGCTGCGCTCCCCGACGTCCACCCGCAGGCCGCCGACCGCGTGCACGGCCGGCTGGACCGACCGGCTGGCCCGGCCGGCGCGACGCAGCACGGTGGTGATCCGGGCGTCCAGGTGGGCGCCGGTGAACGGCTTGACCATGTAGTCGTCGGCGCCCGCCCGCAGCAGCCGGACCACCGACTGTTCGTCGTCCCGGGCGGTGGCGATGATGATCGGCACGTCGGTGATGCCCCGCAGCATCCGCAGCGCGTCCGAGCCGTCGAGGTCGGGCAGGCCGAGGTCGAGCACCACGAGATCCGGGGTCTCCGCCGCGACCCGGCGCAGGGCGTCCAGTGCGGTGCCGACGGCGTGCACGGCGTGCCCCCGGTCGGCGAGAGACCTCAGCATCGCGCCGCGGACGACGTGGTCGTCTTCGACCAGGAGCACGGTGGCCACGCCAAGACGGTACTCGTCATGGCAAGTTGATCGCGTTGCGGCACCCCCGCAAACCCGGCAAGCTGGTACAACGATGTCCTTCACCCTCTTCGCCGACACCCGACTCGCGCTCGCCCGGGACTCCCTGGCCGGCCTGTCGGTCGGTGACGCGCTCGGCGCCCAGTTCTCCGTCCCCGGCCGGCGCCCGGCCGACCTGGCCGCCGGGCGGTTGCCCCCGCCGCCCTGGGCGTGGACCGACGACACCGAGATGGCCTGCTCGGTTGTCGCCGCCCTCGCCGAGACCGGCCGGATCGACCGGGACGCCCTCGCCCTCGCGTTCGCCGAGCGCCACCGGCCGCACCGCGGCTACGGTCCGGGCGCGGTCGCCATCCTGCGGCTGATCCGTACCGGCACGCCGTGGCCGGTGGCCGCCGCGTC
>JAEYGD010000556.1 GCA_023402505.1 Actinomycetes bacterium | reverse complement strand
CCCCCGTGGTGGTTCGGCGTCGCCGCGGCGCACCGGTGGGGTGGCCGCCCCCGCCGGGTCGGGGCCGGGCGGCGGTGCCGCAGGGCCGGGACCGTCACCGGGGCCCAGCTCGGTACGCTGCGCCTTGGCCGTGCGCAGGTCGTCGATCCAGCCGAACTCCTCGCCGCTGATCGGCTCCTCGGGCGCGGCCTCGGCCTTGCCCCGCCCCCAGCGGCGCCCCTTGGTCCGCCGCTCGTCGGCGCCGTCCTCGGGTCGCTCCGGCCCACGCGACTTCACTGGTGATCCTCCTCGGCGGCGTCCGTGCCGCCCTCGTGCGCCCCGCCGTCGCCCGACCCCCCGGGGTGCCGGCCGTTGCCCGCCGTGCCGCCGACGCCCGCCGCCACCTGCTGGCGGACCGCCGGGGCCGGCAGCCCGCGGACGATCCGGCGCAGCAGCGGCAACCTCTCGGCCACCGCCCGCTCGGCACCGTGCTGGCTGGGCCGGTAGTAGTCGACGCCGGCGAGGTCGTCGGGCACGTACTGCTGGGTGACCACACCGCGCTGGTCGTCGTGCGGGTACCGGTACCCGGTCCCGTGGCCGAGGCCCTTCGCGCCGGCGTAGTGCGCGTCGCGCAACCCGCGCGGCACCGGCCCGCCCCGGCCGGCCCGCACGTCGGCCAGGGCGGCCCCGATCGCCGTGGTCGCCGAGTTGGACTTCGGCGCCGTGGCCAGGTGGATCACGGCCTGGGCGAGGTTGAGCTGGGCCTCCGGCAGGCCGACGTACTCCACCGCGTGAGCGGCGGCGGTGGCGACACCGAGCGCGCCGGGGTCGGCCATGCCGACGTCCTCACTGGCGAAGATCACCAGTCGTCGGGCGATGAACCGGGCGTCCTCACCGGCGACCAGCATGCGGGCCAGCCAGTGCAGCGCGGCGTCCACATCCGAGCCGCGCATGCTCTTGATGAACGCGCTGATCACGTCGTAGTGGGCGTCGCCGGCACGGTCGTAGCGCACGGCGGCCGTGTCCACCGCCTGCTCGGCGGTGGCCAGGTCGATCCGGTCGGCGCCGACGGCGGTGGCCGAGGCCGCGGCGGCCTCCAGCGCGGTGAGCGCCTTGCGGACGTCACCGGCGGCGAGCCGGACGAGGTGGTCCTCGGCCTCGGGGTCGAGGGTGGGCGCGCCACCCAGGCCCCGCTCGTCGGTGACCGCGCGGCGGAGCAGGCCGCGCACCGCGGCCTCGTCGAGCGGTTGGAGGGTGAGCAGCACGCACCGCGACAGCAGCGGCGAGATGACCGAGAAGTACGGGTTCTCCGTCGTCGCCGCGAGCAGCGTGACGGTCCGGTCCTCCACCGCGGCCAGGAGCGAATCCTGCTGGGTCTTGCTGAAGCGGTGTACCTCGTCGATGAACAGCACGGTCGGCGGGCCGCCGGCGCGGCGTTGCCGGCGGGCGGTCTCGATGACGGCGCGGACATCCTTGACGCCCGCGTTCAACGCCGACATCGCCACGAAGCGGCGGTCGGTGGCCCGGGCCACCAGGTGCGCGATGGTGGTCTTGCCGCTGCCCGGCGGCCCCCACAGGATCACCGACATCGGTGCGGCGCCGGAGACGAGCTGGCGCAGCGGGGCGCCGGGTGCCAGCAGGTGGTCCTGCCCGACCAGCTCGTCGAGGCCGGTCGGGCGCATCCGGACAGCCAGGGGCGAATCCTCCCCGACCGGCGTGAAGCCGTCCACGCCTGCGGGACCCGCGGGCGCGGCGGGCGCGGCGGCGGGTTCCCCGATGGGGAAGAGGGCGTCGGGCTCCATCACGGGAACAGTACCGGGCCCGGCCGATGACGCCGGAATCAGCGCCGCCGGACGGGCCCGTCCTGATCCGTTCCGGTCAGCCCCGGCCCGGCCGCCGGCCGTAGTACCAGCGGCCCCGGCCACCGCCGCCCGGGCCCCGGCCGACCCCGGCCAGGTACAGGGCGAGCAGCAGCAGGCCGATGAGCACCAGAGTGTTCCAGTTGAACAGGTCGGGCGCGCCGAGGTCGCTGCCCATCAGATCGAGAAGCAGGGCGAACCCGAAAACGATCGCCGCGAGGATGGCGAGCATGGCGTTCCTCCGGTAAGGGGGGTCCCAGTAGGTCGGCCGGGATGTACCCAATCGGTCCGACCGTCAATCTCCACCCTGGATCGGCCGGTCCACGCGGGTGGCGGGTCCCCCGACGTTCTAGGCTGGAGCCATGATCGTCGCGGACGAGGCCCTGGTGGGGCGCGAGGTCATCCTCGCGGCGGCCGGTCACCACCCGTACGCGCGGCACGCGCTGTGGCGGGACACGACGCCGCGCGGCTGGCGGCGGGACGGCACGGTCGGCTGGCTGCTGCCCACCGGGCAGGGTCCGGCGGGCGGGGCGCTCGGCGAACCCGGGCCGGCGGTCGAGGTCTTCGCTGGTCTCGTCGCGGACGGCACGCTCGCCCCGGGACAGTGGCTGCACCTGCCGCGCCTCGACGCCGAGTTGCTCACCGGCCGGCTCACCGTCACCCGGCACGACGAGTGGGACTTCCTGTGGAGCACGGCGTCCCCGGCCCGGCAGCCCGAGGAGGAGCGGGTGGTCCGCCTCACCGAGGCCGACCACCCCGCCCTCGGCGCGCTGATCGACGAGGCGTTTCCGAGCACCACCTCGCGCCCCGGCGACCCCCGGATCGCCGCCTGGTACGGCATCCGTGACGGCGACCGGATCGTCGCCTGCGGGGCCGACCGGAGCCGCGGCGACATCGGCTTCGTCGCCGGGCTGACCGTCGCGCCGGACCGGCGGGGGCGCGGCCTGGGCGCCGCGCTCACCGCCGGCATGACCCGGGCCCTGCTCGCCCGGCACGACACGGTGGCGCTGGGCGTCTACACCGACAACGTCGGCGCGATCCGGCTGTACCGCCGCCTCGGCTACACCGGCCGCCTTCCCCGAAGCTCCGTCCACCTGGCCTGACGGCTTCCCGCGTGGAGCGGCACGGGCATCGGGGGCAGGCGCCGCCTCGGTGTGGCCGCGCCCCGCGACGTCGCGTGGACCTCGTGGGGCGACCGGGGCGGACGCCGCGCGGAACGGCTCAGTGGTTGGCGGACCTGGCCTCGCCGGCCGGCGCGAGGCCGGACGGATCGGCCTCGGACGGTTCGGCCTCGGACGGTCCGTCCGGCGACCGGTCGCCGCCGGCCGCCCGCCAGGCGGGCAGGTAGAGCGGGGCGGCGACGGCGAGCACGACCGCGCCGACCAGCATCGCCGTACTCACGCCGGCCCGGTCGGCGATCATGCCGAGCACGATCCCGCCCAGAGCGCCGGCCGGCATGGCCACCATCGAGTTCAGCGACACCACGCTGGTCCGGTACGGCCCGTCGACCTGCCGGTGCACCAGACCCATGTGCAGCGGGTTGGACGCGCCGTGCACGGCGTAGCAGGCGACGAACGCGACCAGCACGCCGACCGGCCCGGCCAGCAGGCCCATCCCGACCACGGTGGCGCCCTGCACGATCCGCAGCAACGCGGCACCCGGCGCGGCGCCGAACCACCGGATGAGCAGCGGGGTCAGGGCCGCGCCGCCGGCGGAGGCGAGCCAGGCCACCGTGCTGACCGGGCCGAGCACCGCCGCCGCCCGGTCGGCGTCACCGAGCACCTCGGCGAGGCGGACCGGCAGCAGGCTCTCGAAGGTGACCATGCCGAAACCCCAGAACAGCTCGACCGCCACCAGCGCGAGCAGCACCGGGGACCGGCGCAGCAGCCCGACGGCCTGGCCGATCATCCGCGGCGCCTGGGCCACCGACGCGCGCAGCGCGACCGGCCCGGCGGCCGGGCGGGTCTCCCGCAGCAGCGCCAGCAGCGCGACCAGGGACACCAGGTGCAGCCCGATCGCGACCACCACCGGCGTGGTGAGGGCGCTGACCGGACCGACCGGGCCGAGCGCGACCAGGCCACCGCTGAGCAGCGCCCCGGCGGCGATCGACACGCCGAGCACGGTGCCGCCGTGGCCCAGCCCCCGCTCGTACTCGGCGTCGGGGTCGGCGGCGAGGGTGCTGTCGACGTACCAGGACTCGAGCGGGCCGCTGTCCAGCGCCCGGTACACGCCCTGCAACGCCCAGACGGCGACCAGCAGGGCGAACGAGTCGGCCACCACGAGCAGCACGCCGGAGGCGAGATTGACCAGCGAGGCGAGCACCAGCACGGGCTTGCGGCCCAGCGCGTCGGCGAGTCCGGCGGTCGGCAGTTCCAGGGCCAGGACGACGAAGCCCTGGGCCGCGGCGGCCAGGCCGATCTGGGTGAGGGTGAGGCCCCGCTCCTGCATCAGCAGGATGATCACCGGGATCAGCAGGCCGACCGGCAGCCAGCGCAGCCCGTGCAGGACGAGGTAGCGGAAGCGGACCTGGCGTACGGACAGCGCGCTCATCACTTCCCCTCCAGCAGCGGATAGGCGGCGAGGAACACCTGCACCCGCTCGGCGCCCGGCTCGGCCGGATCGGCCTCGGTCCGGTAGCGCTCGAGGACCTGCCACAGCTCCGCCTCGAGGGCCTGGAGGCGCTCCGCCGGGATGGTCAGGAAGGCGTCACCCATGCCGAAGGCGTCCCGCCAGGCCGGCGACCACTCGTGCTGCACGGCGAACCACCGCTCGGCGTGCTCCGCCAGGAGGCGGACCTGGTTGCCCTGGATCCAGTCGATGGCGGCCCGGGCGTCCGGGTCGTCGTCGAAGTCGGTGGGCTCGAAGCTGGTGACGTCGTGCGCGGCCCGCCACCAGCGCTGCCGGCCACGGCCCCGGTCGGGGTCCTCCACGACGAGCCCCACCTCGGCGAGCTGGCGCAGGTGGTAGCTGGTCGCGCCGCTGTTGGTGCCGAGCAGCTCGGCCAGGGCGGTGGCGGTGGCCGCCCCGTGCACCCGCAGTGCGCCGAGCAACCGGATCCGCAGCGGATGCGCCAGCACGCGGACCTGCCGGTGGTCGACGCGGACCGCGCGTGGGGCCGGCCGGGTGTCCTGGTCGTCGTCAGCCATGCGTGCAGAATATCTGTGCACAGTTCCTATGCACAAGTTCTTTGCACAGAAGTTGTGCAAGAGGAGAGCCGGGCCCGGGGGTAGATCGTCAGCCGGCGAGAAGCTCGGTGATGCCGCGCAGACGGGTACGCAGCAGCCCGGCGGCCCGGGTGGAGTCCAGGCGCACCTCGGTGGGGCGGTGCAGGCCGGCGCCGCTGCTCGTGCCGGTCTTCAGGCCCGCCGGGTCCAGGCCGAGCTTCGCCGCCACCAGCAACCCCATCTCGGCACGGCTCACCGCGTCCGGACCGGCGACGTTCAACGGACCGGCGACCTCGGAACCGACCAACTCCCGTACGGCGGCCGCCAGGTCGGTCACGTCGACCGGGCAGCGCAGTTCGTCGGTGAACAGGGTCGCCCGCCCCGCGAGGGCGTCCAGGCAGAGCTGGATCTGCTTGCTCCCCTCCCCCACGATCAGGGAGGTCCGCACCAGCACCGCGGTCGGGTCGATCGCCCGGACCGCCGTCTCCGCCGCAGCCTTCGCCGCGCCGTACGGGAAGATCGGGGTGGGCGGCTCGTCGTCCAGGTACGGCGTCGAGCGCCCGGCGTGCAGGGCGTCACTGGACAGGTGCACCAGCCGGGCCCCCACCTCGGCCGCCGCGTACGCGACGTGGGCCGCCCCGTCGGCGGTGACCGCCCAGTCGTCGTACCGGTAGGGGGTGGCGACCACCGCGTCGGGGCGCACCTCCGCCAGGAGCGCGCGCACGGCGGAGCGGTCGGTGACGTCGAGCCGGCGCGCCGCGACGCCCGGCACGGCGACGGGGCGGGCGTGGTACGTCCCGACCACCCGGTCCCCCGCCGCGACCGCCTGCCGGCACACCTCCGCGCCGAGGAAACCGCTGGCCCCCACCACGAGCAGCGTCATCGCGTACCCCCTTCGTCGAGAAAACCGCGAGGTCCCCGCCATCATGGCGGAAACCTCACTGTCAGGCGGGTACGGCTCAGGTCGGGTCGGCCACCGGGGCGGCCGGGCCGGCCGTGCCGGTGTGCGCCGCCACCTGCGGCTTCGGCTTGGCGTCGATGCCGGCCTCGGCCCGCTGCTGCGCCGTGATCGGCGTCGGCGCGCCGGTCAGCGGGTCGAACCCGCCACGCGTCTTCGGGAACGCGATGACCTCGCGGATCGAGTCGGCGCCGGCGAGCAGCATGCACACCCGGTCCCAGCCGAACGCGATGCCGCCGTGCGGCGGCGGGCCGTACTTGAACGCCTCCAGCAGGAAACCGAACTTGTCCTGCGCCTCCTCGGGCGTGATGCCGAGCAGGTCGAACACCCGGCGCTGCACGTCGCCGCGGTGGATACGGATCGAGCCGCCGCCGATCTCGTTGCCGTTGCAGACGATGTCGTACGCGTAGGCGAGCGCCCGGTCCGGCGCCTCCTCGAAACGGCCCACCCACTCGGCGTTCGGCGAGGTGAACGGGTGGTGCACGGCGGTCCAGCCACCCTCTTCCGTGCGTTCGAACATCGGCGCGTCGACCACCCAGCAGAACGCCCACGCGCTCTCGTCGACCAGGTTGGCCCGCTTGGCGATCTCGACCCGGGCGGCGCCGAGCAGTTCCTGCGCCTCCCGGGCGTTCGCGCCGGCGGCGAAGAAGATCGCGTCACCGGGCTTCGCGCCGACCGCGTCGGCCAGCCCGGCCAGGTGCTCCTCGGACAGGTTCTTGGCCACCGGACCGCGCGCCTCGCCGGTCTCGGCGTCCAGCACCACGTACGCGAGGCCCTTCGCGCCGCGCGCCTTCGCCCAGTCCTGCCAGCCGTCCAGCTCCTTGCGGGACTGCGCCGCGCCGCCCGGCATGACGACCGCGCCGACGTAGCCGCCCGCGTCGATCGCGCCGGCGAACACCCGGAACTGGGTGCCGCGCAGGTAGTCGGTCAGCTCGGTCAGCTCGACGCCGTAGCGCAGGTCCGGCTTGTCCGAGCCGTACCGGGCCATCGCGTCGTGCCAGGTGATCCGCGGGATCGGCCGGGCGATCTCGTGGCCGGCCAGCTCCCTCCAGAGTGCCGACACGATCGCCTCGCCGAGGTCGATCACGTCGTCCTGGGTGACGAAGGACATCTCGATGTCGAGCTGCGTGAACTCCGGCTGCCGGTCGGCGCGGAAGTCCTCGTCGCGGTAGCAGCGGGCGATCTGGTAGTACCGCTCCATTCCGCCGACCATGAGCAGCTGCTTGAACAGCTGCGGCGACTGTGGCAGCGCGTACCACGTGCCGGGCTGCAGCCGCACCGGCACCAGGAAGTCGCGCGCGCCCTCGGGCGTCGACCGGGTCAGCGTCGGCGTCTCGATCTCCAGGAAGTCCCGCTCGTGCAGCACCGTCCGGGCGATCTGGTTGGCGCGCGAACGCAGCCGCATGGCCGTCGCCGGGCCGCTGCGGCGCAGGTCCAGGTAGCGGTAGCGGAGCCGGACGTCGTCGCCGGCCTCCACCTGGTCGTCGACCGGCAGCGGCAGCGGCGCCGCCTCGGACAGCACCTCCAGCTCGGCGGCGGTCACCTCGACCTCGCCGGTCGCGAGGTCCGGGTTCTCGTTGCCCTCCGGCCGCCGCGTCACCTCGCCGGTGACCCGCACGCAGAACTCGTTGCGCAGCGCGTGGGCGTCCTCCTCGCGGAGGACGACCTGGACGACACCGGAGCCGTCGCGCAGGTCGACGAAGATGACACCGCCGTGGTCGCGCCGGCGGGCCACCCACCCGGCGAGCGTCACCGTGGTGCCGGCGTCCGTCGCGCGCAGGCTGCCGGCGTCATGGGTACGGATCACGACGTGCGTCTCCCTCGTCTGCGGAATGTGTCTGCCCCGGCATTCTGTCAGGGCAGCCGCTGCCGCGTTCCACGGGTGCGCGGAAGGGCGAGGAAAGGCCCCCGCTCGACGCGCGGGTGTCGAGAGGGGGCCCGTCCCGCACGCGGGCGGGCCGCCGGAGGAGGAATCCGGCGGCCCGCTCGGTTGCGCGGATCAGAGGACGTGGATCAGAAGACGCTGACGCCGTAGCGGTTCAGCGCCTCGACGACCGGCTGGAAGTAGGTGGTGCCGCCGGTGCTGCAGTTGCCGCTGCCGCCCGAGGTCAGGCCGAGGGCCACCGAGCCGCTGAACAACGAGCCGCCGCTGTCGCCGGGCTGGGCGCAGATGTTGGTACGGATCAGGCCGGAGACGGAGCCCTCGGCGTAGTTGACGGTGGCGTTGAGCGCGGTGACTGAGCCGCTGCGCAGGCCGGTGGTGCTGCCGGAACGCTGCGCCGACTGGCCCACGTACGGGTTGGCGGCGCTGGTGATGTCCCGGAAGCTGCCGTTGTAGAGCGACACGTTGCCGGCCGCGTTGGCGGAGTTGTTGTGCCGCACGATGCCGTAGTCGTTGCCCGGGAAGCTGGTGCCGGTGCGGGTGCCCAGCAGCGCGGTCTGGCCGGAGTTGGAGTACCAGCTCGAGGAGATGTTCGTGCAGTGGCCGGCGGTGAGGAAGTAGTAGGTGCTGCCGCTGCGGACGTTGAAGCCGAGCGAGCAGCGTCCGCCGCCACCGGCGTAGATGGCCTGGCCACCGGAGATGCGCAGGCTCAGCACGCCGGCCTCGGCCTCGATGCGCACCGCGCCGTTGGCCCGGGCGGCGGCGGCCTTGACCCGCTCCAGCTTGGCGCCGGTGACGGTGGGGTCGACGGAGACGACGACCTGGTTGGTGGCCGGGTCGACCCACCACGCGGTGCCGGGGATCTTGGCCGTGCGCTCCAGCTCGGCGGTGGCGCGGTTCAGCTCGGCGGCACCGCGCTTGACGATCTTCGGGGTGGCGCCGGAAGCGGCGACCTGGCGGGCGGCGAGGGCGTCGGTCACGGCGACGACCATCTTGCCGTTGGCACCGGCGTACGTGCCGGCGGCGCGGTCACCGAGCCGCTCGGCGAGGGTGGCGGCGGATTCCGGTGAGGCGGCGGGGGCGGCCTGTGCCGGGGCGCTCATGAGCGTTCCGGCGACCAGGGTTCCGGCCGCGACGATGGTGGCGGCGCGGCGGAACGTGGACCTCGTGGGTCGCATGCAACAACCTCCTGAGAGGGGGACGACGGACCTCGCCGGGGCAGCGAGGACCGCTGGGCAACCCGGCCGACCTGGGGGAATCTGCCGGGCTGCACCGAAG
Organism: Actinomycetes bacterium; assembly: GCA_023402505.1. Classification (GTDB taxonomy): domain Bacteria; phylum Actinomycetota; class Actinomycetes; order Mycobacteriales; family Micromonosporaceae; genus Micromonospora. The sequence continues at coordinate 172 of JAEYGD010000556.1, read as the reverse complement.
TATTCACATACTTAAGATCCTTGGCAAGACCTGGTTTCGTCCGGATTCACCCGAGCTTGATCCTTCACACCCGTGCAACACCCCAGACACACTCACCAACACCCCCCGTCGCACCCACCCCGCCCTCACCCCGCCCCGCCCTCGCCCCGCCCTCGCCCCTGCCCCGCCCTCG
>JAEYGD010000341.1 GCA_023402505.1 Actinomycetes bacterium | reverse complement strand
GCCCCGCCACCCGCGGTCGGGTTACTTCGCCTCGTCGTCGAGGAACTTCTGGAACGCCTCGTTCGCGGCGTCCGCCGAGGCGGCCGGGTCCTTGCCGGTGATCGCGTCGACGATCGGCTGGCCGACGATCTCCCGCGCCTGGGCGACGCGCTCGACCAGCGGACGGTCGTGCCCGATGCCGTTGGCGGTGCTGACCTTGGTGGCCTCGGCCAGGTCGGCCGGGTAGGTCGCGGTGCCCTCCGGGTTCGCCCAGACGGAGGTACGGGCGCCGGGGACGCCGGCCTTCTGCTGCTCCAGCGCCTGCTCCTTGCCGGCCGCCCACTGGATGAACTTCCAGGCGTTGTCCTTGTTCTTGGACGCGTCGTTGACCGCCAGCGCCCAGGACGGGATGTTGTACGGCTTCGAGCCGGCGGGGCCGGCCGGGAAGGTGGCGAAGCCGACGGTGTCGGAGACCTTGGACTTGGCCGGGTCGGTGGCGTTCTTGTAGAGCGAGTTGGCCTCGGTGTAGAAGGCGGCCTTGCCCTGGGTGAAGATCGCCATGGCCTCGGACCAGCTCATGTCGGTGCTGATGTTGTCCGGGCCGTGCTCGCGCAGCAGACCGCCGTAGTAGGCGTACGCCTGCTTTGCCTGCTCGGTGTTGACCGACGCCTTGCCGCTGGCGTCGACGAAGTCGCCGCCGAAGCTGTAGAGGAAGCTGGAGAACTGGGTGACGGCGGCGGCCTTGCCGGTGCGGGCCACGAAGCCGGCCACGCCCGGGTTGTCCGCCTCGACCTTCGCCGCCTGCGCCTTCAGCTCGTCGAGGGTCTTCGGCGGGGCGGTGAAGCCGGACTTCTCCAGCAGGTCCTTGCGGTAGTAGAGGACCTCCTGCTCGGTGATGATCGGCACGCCGACCAGCTTGTCCTCGTACGTGGTCGCCTGGACCGGGCCGGCCTGGAAGTCACCGACCTCGAAGGCGCTGTCCGACTTGGCCTTGTCGGTCAGGTCGGCGAGGTACTTGTTCTTGGCGAACAGCTTCCCCTCCTGCAGCGGCCGGTACATCATCACGTCCAGGTCGCTGGACCCGGCGTTCAGCTTGACGTTGTACTGGTCCGACAGCTGGTCCTCACCGAGCTGGGTGACCTCGACCTTCAGGCCGGTCTGCTTCTCGAACTCCGGCAGGGCCTTCTTGATGTTCTCCGTCCAGACGTGGTTGACCAGCGTCACGCGGACGGTGTCGGAGCCGCTGCCGCTGTCGTCGCCACCACCACAGGCGGCCAGGCCCATGGCGGCGACCACGGCCACAGAAGTGCCGATTATCGCTCGACGTCGCACTCTTGTCTCTCCTTCTGTCCCGGTCGCTGCCCCTGGGTGGGGCGCTACCTCAGTGTTTACATCCGCTTAACGTCCGGATGCTAGGTCGAAAAAGCAGATTTATTCAAGAGGTTGATCTAACTGATATGCTCCGTGGCGTGGAACGGTACTCCCCCGGGGGCCCAGCCGCCCAGAACGCCCCTGCCGAGGCCGGGCTGCACGCACGCGTCCTCGACGACCTCGGCACCGCCATCTGCGGCGGGGAGCTTCCGCCCGGCTCGATCCTCAACATCGACGAGCTGGTCGACCGGTACGCGGTCTCCCGCTCGGTGGTCCGCGAGGTGCTCCGGGTGCTGGCGTCGATCGGGTTTATCGAGACCCGCCGCCGCGTCGGCGTCATGATCCGCACGCCGGACGCGTGGAACGTCTTCGACCCGCAGGTGATCCGCTGGCGGCTCGCCTCGGCCGGCCGCATCGGCCAGATCCGCTCGATCACCGAGCTGCGGACGGCGGTCGAACCGCACGCCGCCTGGCTGGCCGCCGAACGCATCGGCCACGACGACGCCAGTGAGCTCGTCGGTCTGGCCGCCAAGATGTGGGCCGCCGGCAAGGCCGGCGACGAGGAGCGGTTCCTCCGCCTGGACATCGAGTTCCACCGGCGGGTGCTGGCCGCGTCCGGCAACGAGATGTTCGTCAAGCTCCAGGACCTGGTGGCCGAGGTGCTCAGCGGCCGGCACCACTACAACCTGATGCCGCACCACCCGCACGAGCAGGCGCTCCAGCTGCACGCCGACGTGGCCCAGGCGATCCAGCGACGCGACGGCGACCGCGCCCGCAGCGCCATGGTGGAGATCATGGAGCACGCCTTCGACGAGATGAAGGCGATCTGGGAGCAGGCCGCCGACCCGGCGGTGGGGCGGGGCGAGATCCTGCTGCGGCCCTGAGCCGCGCGACCCCGCCTAGGCGACGAACACGCAGAACGGGTGGCCCGCCGGGTCCGCGTACACCCGTAGCGGCTCCTCGGGGTCGTCGCTGCGGTCCAACCGCAGCCGACCACCGAGCCGCAGCACCCGCTCGTGCTGCTCGTCCAGCTCGGCCACCGACGACACGGTCAGGTCCAGGTGCAGCTGCTGCGGCACCCGGTGCTCCGGCCAGGTCGCCTCGGGCAACTCGTCGACCTGCTGGAACGCCAGCTGGGTACCGCCGTCCGGGTTCCTCAGCACGAGCCAGTCGCGACCGCGCTCGTCCGGGCCCGACTCGGGCGGCTCGTCGCCCGGCCGGTAGACCAGGCCCAGCAGGGCCCGGTAGAACTCGGCGAGCGCCCGGGCGTCGGTGCAGTCGAGCACCACCGAGCACAGCCTGGGCACGCGTTCCCGGTCGCCCATGCGATCACCCCCCGCAGATCGGAGCACGAAGAAGGCCGATGCGGCCAGCAGTACCCCGATCGCCCCGGGCGTCACACCACCGGCGACGAAGAAAACCGCTCCGGTCAGCGCTCCGTACGATCGTCGATCTCGGTACCGGACTCGCCGGGCCGGGCGCCGATCGCCTCCTCGGCGGCCCGCCCGCCGGTGCTCCGGTCCCCCAGGTCCAGGTCGCTGCGGGGCAACCCGGACAGCCGGGCCGGATCCCGGTTCTCGCCCTGTACGCCCCGCGCGTCCTGGGCCCGGTCGTCGATCGTCGTCTCGCCGCGCCGGGCGCCGACCGCCTCCTCGGCGGCCCGCCCGCCGGTGCTCCGGTCCCCCAGGTCCAGGTCGCTGCGGGGCAACCCGGACAGCCCGGCCGGATCCCGCGTCGGCTGATCCACGTACTCGGCGCCCGTCTGGGCACCCGGCCCGCCGGCCGACTCGCGCCGCCCGACACCTCGTGCGTGGTAGTCACCCGATCCGCCGGTTTCGGCGAGTTCGGTGTCGACCGGCCGGGCGTCCGGCTCGGCCAGTCCGGCCCGGCGCAACATGTCCACCAGTTCGTCGTGCGGCATGCGCTCGGTGTCCGGTATCCCGGCGCCGCGTGCGATGGACCGCAGCGTCGCGAGGTCCTGATCCGCGAAGGTCTCGGCCATGGCGCTGGCTTCCCGGCGGTCGGGAACCGGAAACCTCGGCACCCGAACGGCGACGGCCACGACGGCGACGACGGCGACGACTGCAGCGACGACGGCGACGGCCGGATGTCGTCGGGAGGCGTTAGGGTCGCCGGCATGGCCGTCCCGCGTCTGACGAAGGAGGAGGCCCGTCGCGTCGCGATCCACGCGCAGCTGCTCGACGTGCCCCGCCCGACCGGCATCGTCGAGGTCGTCGAACGCCTGACGTTCCTGCAGATCGACCCCACCGCCGCCATCGCGCCGAGCGCCGACCTCGTCCTGTGGAGCCGGCTCGGCTCCGGCTACGATCCCGCCGACCTGACCAGGGCGGTCGAGACCGACCGCACCCTCGTCGAGACCGTCGCCTACATCCGGTCCCCGCGCGACCTGCCCGCCGTGATCGCCGAGGCCCGCGGCACCCCGGCGCACCCGTCCACGCGCGCGTGGCTCGAAGCGAACGAGCCCTTCCGCCGGGACGTCCTGGCCCTGCTGGCACGCGGCGGGCCGCTGCTCTCCCGGGACATCCCCGACACGAGTGTGGTGCCCTGGCCGTCGTCCGGCTGGACCAACAACCGGAACGTCACCAGGATGCTGGAGGCCATGGCGTCGCGCGGAGAGGTCGCCATTTCCGGCCGCAAGGGGCGGCAACGCTACTGGGACCTTCCCGAGCGGGTCCACCCGGCCGGCCTGGCGAGCCTCGACCGTGACGTCGCGGCGCGGATCCGCAACGAACGCCGGCTCGCGGCGCTCGGCATCGCCCGGGCCACCGGCCCGCAGATACCCGGCGAGTCGCCGTACGCCGGCGACGCCGGGCAGGAGGTCACCGTCGAGGACACGCCGGGCACCTGGCGGGTCCACCCGGCGTACGTCGGGCTGCCGTTCCAGGGGCGCACCGCGCTGCTGTCGCCCTTCGACCGGCTGATCCACGACCGGGTCCGCGCCGAGCAGCTCTTCGGATTCGAGTACGTCCTCGAGATGTACAAGCCCGCCGGCAAGCGCCGGTGGGGCTACTTCGCCCTCCCCGTCCTCCATGACGACCGGCTCGTCGGCAAGCTGGACGCCGCCGCCGACCGCCGGGCCGGCGTACTGGTCGTCAACGCCGTCCACGAGGACGTCCCCTTCACACCGGCCGTCGCCGCCGCGGTCCGCGCCGAGGTCGAGGACCTCGCCCGGTGGCTGCGCCTGGACGTGCGGTGGCCGGCGTCATGAGCACGATGACGCCACCGATCCGCGCCCGCGACCTGGGGATCGTCGTCGGGCCACTACCCACCGGGCCGCACAACGCGATCACCGACGTCCCCGGTGTCCTGGTGGGGCACACGACCCTCGACGACGGCCGCGACCTGCACACCGGCGTCACGGCGGTGGTGCCGGCCCAGCTCGGCCCCGGGCGGTGGTCCCTGCCGGCGGCCGTGTACGCCGGCAACGGCTACGGCAAGCTGGTCGGCTCGACCCAGGTCGACGAGCTCGGCGTACTCGAGTCGCCGATCGTGCTCACCGCCACGCTGTCGGTGTTCCGGGCCGCGGACGCGCTGCTCACCTGGCTGATGGCCCGCCGGCCGGACGGGATCTCGTTCAACCCGCTGGTGGGCGAGACCAACGACGGCCACCTCTCGGACATCCGCCGCCGCCCGATCAGCGAGACGGACGTGCTCGACGCGGTGACCACCGCCTCGGCCGACGCGCCGGCGGAGGGGTGCGTCGGCGCCGGGACGGGCACCACGGCCCTCGGCTACAAGGGCGGGATCGGCACCGCGTCCCGCACGGTGCCGGCCGCCGGCCGCCCGGTGACGGTCGGCGCCCTCACCCAGTCCAACTTCGGCGGTGTGCTGACCGCCCTCGGTGTGCCGCTGCCGGTCGGGGAGCTGGTGCCGGCCGCCGACCGGGCGGAGCCCGCCGGCAACTCCTGCATGATCGTGGTGGCCACCGACGCGCCGCTGGACGCCCGGCAGCTCGGTCGCCTCGCCCGGCGGGCCATCTTCGCCATGGGTCGGGTCGGCGCGTCGTACAGCAACGGCAGCGGCGACTACGCGATCGCGTTCAGCACGGCCCCGCCGGGCCGGCCGCTGATCCCCGACCCGCAGCTCGACCCGATCTTCGCGGCGGTCCTCGACTCGGTCGAGGAGGCGCTGCTCAACTCGCTCCTCACCGCCACGACCACCCGGGGCGCGGGCGGGCGCACCAGCCACGCCGTGCCGCACGAGGCCGTCGTCCGGCGGCTCGCCGCCGCCGGCCGGTTGACCTCGCCGGCCTGAGCGGACGTCCGGGTGTCAGCGCGCTATCGCGTCGACGATCCTGGCGGCCCCCCACGCGTACGCCCGGTCCACGTCGCCGCCGAGCCGGAACGCGTCGGCGAGTTCCATGAACAGGAAGCCGTTCGCCCACGCGGTCACGGTGCGCGCCGCCTCCAGCGCGTTCTGGTCACCGGCGAGCTGCCGCGCGGCGTCCAGCACCGGGGCGCTCGCGCGGGCGAGCAGGTCGGGTTCGGGTCGCGCGCCGGACGGCATCGGACCGAACACGAGCCGGTAGCCGTGGGGTCGCTCGTGGGCGAACGCGCGTAGCTCGTGCGCGAGCCGGACGAGGGCGTAGCGCGGGTCGTCGCCGGTGCGGGCGGCGGCGGCCCGGAGCCGGGCACCCAGATCCTCGACCGTCGCCTCGACGATCCGCCGGACGAGTTCGTCCCGGTCGCGTACGCGCTTGTAGAGCGACGGCGCGCGGACGCCGACCCGGGCCGCGACGGCCTGCATGGTGAGCGCGTCCAACCCCCCGTCCTCGACGATCGCCCGGCCCGCGGCGATGACGGCCTCGGTCGTGGTGCGCTCGGGTGTGGGCACCGACACCTCCTCCCCTCGGCATGGCTATTGACCATAGCCATGATGGCTAACTATCGTAGCCATCATGGAACTTACACCAGGGCTGCACCGCATCGGCAACGACATCGTCGCCGTCCACCTGATCGTCGCGCCCGACGGCGTCACGATCATCGACGCGGGCCTCGCCGGCCACTACCGGGAGCTGCGCGCCGAGTTGCACGCCGCCGGCCGCGACCTCGACGACGTGCGCGGCATCGTCCTGACCCACGGCGACACCGACCACCTGGGGTTCGCCGAGCGGTTGCGCGCCGAGAACGGCGTCCCGGTGTACGTGCACGAGGCCGACGCCGCGCGGGCACGCGGCGAGGAGAGCACCAAACCCTCCTGGGGCCGGATGCGGCTGGCACCGACCGCCCGGTTCCTCGCCTACGCGGCCGGCAAGGGCGGCCTGCGCACCCGTTACCCGGCGGAGGTCACCGTCTTCCGCGACGGCGACACGCTCCCCCTGCCCGGCGCACCACGGGTCATCAGCCTGCCAGGGCACTCCCCCGGCAGCGTCGCGGTGCACGCCCCGGCCGCGCGGGCCCTGTTCGTCGGCGACGCCCTCACCACCCGGCACGTCCTCACCGGGACCACCGGGCCACAGCCCGCACCGTTCACCGACGACCCGGCGGCCGCCACCGGGGCGCTGGCCCGGCTGGAGGGCATCGACGTCGACTGGGTCATCCCGGGCCACGGCGAGCCGTGGACCGGTGGGGTGGCGGCGCTGCTCGCCGCGTACCGCGCCGCCGCCGGCTGACCGTCGAGCCGACCCGGCGCCGGCGGCGGGCGGCGCGTCGCGGGCCTAGAAGTAGGGGTCGAGGTAGCTGCCCCAACGCCAGTGACCGTCCGCCGGGATCGAGGTCCAGAGGTGGATGTTGGCCGGGGCCGACGTCGCCTCCAGCGTCGAGGTGAAGTAGTAGAGCCCACCGTCGCGCGGGTCGAGACACGTCCGCCACGTGTACGTCCCGCTGGCGAGGTCGATGTCGCGGATCCAGAAGTTGTCGGCGCCCCGCACGTTGCCCCAGCCGTACCGCCCGCGGTCCAACTTGATGGAGATCGTCCGGCACGACGTGGCCATCGAGCCGTCCGGGTTCGCGGTGAGCCACTGGATCTTCGTGTTGTACGCGGTGTCGGCCGCCTGCGCGGGCGAACCGAGCGCCAGGAGCGCCACGTTCGCCGTCACGACCACAGCGAGAACGGACCGGAGCCTCTTGAGCATCTGCGCCTCCTCGTCGACGCCCCTATCGACTCTGCTCATGCCGGCCGAGCGTCGACCGGCCGGACCGGCCTGCCGGGCGCCGTCGAGCCGCACGGCCCGGCTCCGACAGGCAATGGACGCTAGCAGAACCAACGGAATCCCGGAGCCCCTTGTCCGTCGCTTGTGGATGGTCGCGTGCGGACGGTCCGGCCCTCGCCAGGTCCGGCGGCACGACGACGGTCATCGGCCGTCGCCTGCCGGGACCGCGGGCGCGGTGGCCACGGTTAGGCTGTGCGGATGCGAGGGACGGTGTCCTGGCGGGCCCAGGATGGCTGACGCCGACGACGTCCGCCGCCTGGCGCTGGCGCTGCCGCACGTGGTCGAGATCGACAGCGAGGGCTTCGACTTCCGGGTCGCCGACAAGGGCTTCGTCTGGTCCTATCCGGAGCGGGTGCCCGGTAAGCCGCGACGCGTCCGGACCGACGTCGCCGTCCTGTACGTCGGCGACGAGGCGGAGAAGCAGGCGCTGCTCCTCGGTGAGCCGGAGCTGTTCTTCACCACTGCCGCGTACGACGGGCTGCCCCTGGTCATGCTGCGGCTGGAGCGGGTGGGCGTCGAGCGCCTGACCGAACTGGTCACCGACGCGTGGCGGATGCGCGCGCCCGCCGCCCTGGCCGGCGACCTCGACGACGGCACCGACCCGGCTGATCCGGCCGGGCCGAGCGGCAGCCCCCTCCCGGCGCGTACGGAGGCCGCGCCGGGAGCGTAGGCTACGGTTGAACTACTACTGGAAGTAGTAGGCAGTACTAAAAGTAGTAGCCAGCGGACGACACGGAGGTACCCGAGGTGACGGACGACGCGCAGGTCACCGCGTGGGCGCTCGCCGCGGGCCGCGGTGACCGCGCTGCCGCCACCTCCCTCGTCCGGGCGACACAGGACCAGGTCCGCCGTTTCCTCGGCGCGCTCGTCTCACCCGCCGAGGCGGACGACCTGGCGCAGGAGACCTACCTGCGGGCGACCCGGTCACTGCCGTCGTTCGCGGGCCGGTCCTCGGCGCGGACCTGGCTGCTCAGCATCGCCCGGCGGGTCGCCGTCGACCACGTCCGGGCGGCGACATCACGCCCGCGCACGGTGCCGATGTCCGACTCGTACGACGTCGCCGACACCCACCGCAGCGGCTTCGACCGGCAGGTCGCGTTGGAACGGCTGGTCGCCGCACTGCCGCCCGACCGGCGGGAGGCGTTCGTCGCCACCCAGGTCCTCGGCCTGTCCTACGCCGAGGCGGCGCAGGTGTGCGGCTGCCCGGTCGGGACGATCAGGTCCCGGGTGGCGCGGGCCCGGGAGGACCTGGTCGCCGCCATCGACGCCCGACCCGGTCTGCACGCGCGGGGCGGTGCCGCCGGCTGACCTGCGCCGACGTGACGAGTTCCGCACCGGTCGCGGGAACCAACGCCGCCGCCCGTCCGACTACCGGTGTATGGGTTGTGAGCAGTGGCGTGAGGTGCTGTCGGCGCAGTTGGACGGGGAGGAGACCGCCGCGGAGCGTACGGCGGCCGAGGCCCACCTGGCCGGCTGCGGCGAGTGCCGGGCGTGGTTCGACCGCGCGGCGGCGGTCACCCGGCGGGCCCGGCTGTCGGTCAGCGTGCCGGGCCGCGACCTCACCGACGCGGTCCTGGCCGCGCTGCCCGAGCGAGCGCGGCGGCCCCGGCGGGAGCGCGTGGCGCTGACCCTGCGGACGGCGCTCGGGCTGATCGGGGCGTTGCAGGTGGTGCTCGGTCTGGTGCAGATCGGCCGCGGCGCGGCCGGCCCGCACATCCACGCCGGCGGCCCGCTGGCGTCCGGGCACCTGTGGCACGAGGCGGCGGCGTGGAACGTCGCCGTGGGCGCCGGTTTCCTGTTCGTGGCGACCCGTCGCACCCCGTCCACGGGGTTGGTGCCGATGCTGAGCGCGTTCGTCGGCACGCTGGTGCTGCTGTCCGTCAACGACCTGGTCACCGGCCGGGTGGACACCGCCCGCCTGGTCAGTCACGCGTTCCTGCTCGCCGGCTACGCGATCGTGGTCGCCATGTCCCGGCCGGGTCTGCGTCCCGGCGGCCCGTCCACCCGGGACCGCGTCGACGAGCCCCGCTGGCGCATCCCCGCCGAGGACGAGCCGCCGGCACCGGGCCTGCGGCTGCTGCCCCCGCCGTACCCGGGGTCGGCCCGGCACCGGGACCGCACGGCCGCCTGAGACCGGACCCGGCACGCAGGTCCGGCCACGTGGCGACGGGCCCGGGGGTCAAGCCGCGGGCGTCTCCCGGGCGACCTGCCCGGCGGCGGCGCGCACGTCGTCGAGCAGGATCTCCATGTCCCGGCGCGTGGTGCGGTAGTTGAGCACGCAGCCACGCAGCGCGAAGCGGCCGTCGACGGTCGCGTTCGACAGGTACGAGTCGCCGGCCCGCTGCACCGCGACCATGATGCGCTCGTTGAGCCGGTCGAGGGCCGCCTCGTCGGCCGGCGACCGCGCGCCGGACCGCGCCTCCGGGGGCAGGTAGCGGAAGCAGAAGATGGACAGTTCGACCGGGGCGAGCAGCTCGAAGTCCTCGCTGGCGTCCACGAGGTCGGCCAGGTGGCGGGCGCAGTCGAGGTTGCCCTCGATGGCGTCGCCGACAGCGCGGGAACCGGCGTGCGCCAACCCCATCCAGACCTTCAGCGCCCGGAACCGCCGGGTCAGGTCCGGACCGTGGTCCCAGAAGGCGAAGGCCTCGGCCGGCTCGGTCTGCACGACCCGGGTGTAGTCGGCGTCGAGGCTGAAGGCGGGCCGCACCGCCGCCGGGTCGCGGTAGATGAGACAGCCGCAGTCCGCCGGCAGGTACAGCCACTTGTGCGGGTCGAGGGCGATCGAGTCGGCCTCCGCCAGCCCGTCGAAGAGCGGGCGGGCCGAGGGGGCGAGCCGGGCGAACCCGCCGTAGCAGGCGTCGACGTGCAGCCACAGCCCGTACCGCCGGGCGATCGCCGCGATCTCGGCGAGCGGGTCGACCGCGCCGGTGACGACCGTGCCGGCGTTCGCGACCACACAGAACGGCTCCGCTCCGGCGGCCAGGTCCTCCTCGACGGCCCGGACCAAGGCGTCCACCCGCATCCGGAAACGCGCGTCCACCGGTACGGCACGGACGTTCGCCCGCCCGACACCGAGCAGCGCCGCCGCCTTGTGGATCGAGTGGTGCGTCTCGGTGGAGGCGTAGACCCGCAGCGGCGCCGGATGGGCGGACGCGCCCCGGTCGGCGACGGCGTCGCCGCAGTGGCGGTGCCGGGCGGCGGCGAGCGCGGTGAGGTTCGCCATCGAGCCGCCGCTCATCAGCAGGCCACCGGCGTCCGGGGCGCAGCCCAGAGCCTCCTTGATCCAGTCGATCACGAGGTGCTCCAGCTCGACCGGGGCCGGTGCCGAGCGCCACGCGGTCAGGTTGGGGTTCAGCGCCGAGGCCAGGAGGTCGGCCACCGCGGCGACCGGCGTGCCCGGCGCCGAGACGTACCCGAAGAAGCGGGGGTGCCCGTTGTGCCGGGTGTTCGGCACGATCACGTCCCGGAAGACGGCGAGCAGGTCGGCGAAGTCGCGGCCCTCCACCGGCAGCGGCTCGGCGAGCAACCGCCGCAACTCGGCGGCCGAGGTGTGCGGGGCGACGGGCAGGTCCCGGATCGAGTCGGCGTACGCGGCGACCCACTCGACCGCCCGGACCCCGATGTCCCGAATCTGCTCCGCGGACAGGTCCAGGGCGGAGCCGGCTCCACTCCCGTCGGGTGCGAACGACGTCATGGACCGCAGGATAGTTCGGATCATGACCGGTGCTCCGCGCGGCCGGCGGTTGCTAGCGTCGGGGCGTCGATCGTCGGAGGGACGGACCGGGCATGCGGGTGACGATGGCGAGCGTCGCGGCGCGGGCCGGCCGGGTGAACGAGGACTTCACCGGAGCCGTGCCGACGGCCGCGGTGCTGGTCGACGGCGCCGGCATCCCCGGCACCGAGTCGATCTGCCGCCACGGCGTGGCCTGGTACGCGACCCGCCTCGGCGGCACCCTCCTCGGGCTCCTGTCCCTCGCCCCGGACCGCGGCCTCGCGGCGCTGCTCGCCGAGGCCATCGACCAGGTGACGGCCGGTCACCGGGACACCTGCGACGTCGCCAACCCGATCAGCCCGTCGGCGACGGTCGCCGTGCTGCGTCGTCGCGGCGGCCTCGTCGAGCACCTGGTGCTCGGTGACTCGTTCGTCGTACTCGACCGGACCGACGGCACGCCGCTCGTCGTGACCGACCCCCGCGAGGTGGTCGTCAGCCGGTCGTACCAGTCGGCCATCGAGGCCACCGACGAGGGCGGCGCCGAGCACCACCGGCTGCTGCGGGAGCTGCGCGCCAGACGGAACCAGCCGGGCGGCTTCTGGCTGGCCAAGGACGACCCGCGCGCGGCGGACGAGGCGGTCACCGGCAGTTGCCCGGCCGCCGGGCTGGCCGGTGCCGTCCTGCTCAGCAACGGAGCCAGCCGGGCAGTGGACCGGTTCGGGCTCATCGACTGGCCCGGGCTGCTGGCCGTCCTGGCGTCCGGCGGGCCGGCCGAGGTCGTCCGCCGGGTCCGGGAGGCGGAGGCGCGTCACGCGGTGCCGGCGGACGACGCGTCGATCGCGTACTGCACCGGCCTCGGCGTGACGTGACCACCGCCGGTCAACCGGGTGCCGGGCCGAACAACCGGTGCAGCCAGGCGAGCTGTTCGAGCTGGTGCTCGGCCTCCCCACCCTCGTGGTCGTTGAACTCGTAGACCCGCAGCTCCTTGGCGCCGCCGTAGCGGTGGTAGGCGGCGAAGCAGGTCGAGGGCGGGCAGACCTCGTCCAGCATCGCGACGGAGAACAGCGCGGGCGCGGTCGCGTGCGGGGCGAGCACCGCGGCGTCGACGTACGACAGTGTGCGGAACACCTGTTCGCTCCGGTCCCGGTGCAGCTTGAGGTACTCGGTCACCTCGCCGTACGGGCCGCGACCGGCGATCCGCACGCCGCGCCGGATGTCGCACAGGAACGGCACGTCCGGCATGACCGCCGCCGCGCCCGGGAACAGCGCGGCGACCGCCAGCGCCAGGCCGCCGCCCTGGCTGACGCCGGTCACCGCGACGCGTTCGGGGTCGACCGCGGGGTGCTGCCGGGCGGCACCGGCGAACCGCACCGCGTCGGTGATCAGCCGCCGGTAGTAGAACGACTCCGGGTCGGCGATCCCGCGGGTGAGGAAACCCGGAACGGTGCCGGCCGGGTACGGGTGCGGGTCGGCGGTGCGGCCGGACGCGGCGCTCCAGCCCTGGCCGCGACTGTCCATGATCAAATGAGCGAAGCCCGCCGCGGCCCAGAACAGCTTCTCGTGGGGCAGGCCCCGGCCGCGGCCGTACCCCAGGTACTCGACCACACAGGGCAGCGGCCCGCCGCGGTGCGCGGGCAGGTGCAGCCAGCCGTGCACGGGCTCACCGCCGTACCCGGGGACGGTGACGGAGAAGGTCCGGATCTGGGTCAGGCCCGTGTCGACCGGCTCGTACGCCGCCGGGCCGGGTTCGTCGGCGGCCAGCGTCCGCTCCCAGAAGGCGTCCAGGTCCGCCGGCACCGACAGGTCGGGCCGGTACGACCAGCAGTCGGCGAGGCTCAGATCGCCCGATGGCACGACGCTGCCTCCTCCACGGCGGACGCGAACCACCCGGTGATGGTGGTGGGGTGGGTGATCGCGGTGCCCACCACCACCGTCCACGCACCGGCGCGCAGCGCCTGCGCCGCCTGCTCCGGAGTGTGGATCCGGCCCTCCGCGACCACCGGCACGTCGACCGCCTCGGCGAGCCGGGCGACCAGCGCCAGGTCCGGGCCGGGCTGTTTGCTGGTGTACGGCGTGTAGCCGGCCAGGGTGGTGCCGACCAGGTCGGCGCCGGCCGCGGCAGCCGCCACCCCCTCCTCCAGGGTGGAGCAGTCCGCCATCACCAGCGCGCCGGTCTGCTCGTGCACGGCCGCGACGATCTCGCCGAGGCTCCGGCCGTCGGGCCTCGGCCGGGAGGTGGCGTCGAGTGCGACGACGTGCGCTCCGGCGCGGGCGACGGCCAGCGCGTGGTCGAGGGTCGGCGTGATGAAGACGTCGCCGTCACCGTCCTTCCAGAGCCCGATCAGCGGGAGGTCGACGGCGTCGCGGATGGCGGTGATGTCCGCCAGCCCCTGTGCGCGGATGCCGGCGGCGCCACCTCGGGCGACGGCGAGGGCGACCCGGCGCATCGTGTCCGGGTCACGCATCGGTTCACCGGGGTACGCCTGGCACGAGACCACCAGGCGCTGGCGCAGCTGCTCGACCAGCCGGTTCACGACGAGACCCGCCAGGCGAGCGAGGCGGCGCCGAGCAGTGGGGCGTCCGCCCCGAGCGCCGAGGCCAGGACGGGCACGCCGGCCAGGCCGGGCAGGGTCTCGCGCCGCGCGGCGCCCCGGAG
>JAEYGD010000527.1 GCA_023402505.1 Actinomycetes bacterium | reverse complement strand
GGCCCAGGCCGCGCGCCGCGAGCCGCGCTGGTCCCGGCTGCTCGGCCCGGTCCTGCTCGTCGCGGGTGTCCTCGTCGCGCTGCTGGTCGTCGCGGGGCACGTCGGCGGGTTCGCGGTGGCCCGGCCGCCGGTGCCGTTGTCCGTCGTGGCCGGGCTGCTGGCACCGCCGGTCGCGGTGGTGCTGGCGGTGTGGGCGCAGCGGGTTCTCGGCGACGTCGACCGGGCTTCGCTGACGTCCGGCGCGCCCATCGCCGGCGCCGCCGCGCACGCGGTCGTGCTGCTCGACCCGACCGTGCTCGCCGGCCTGGTCGAGGACCGGCGCTGGCGGTCCATCGGGCGGGTGCGCAGCCGGCGCTTCCGTCCCGCCGGCCGGTTCGTGGTGCTGGTCCAGGCGGACCTGCGCCGCACGGCGCGGCATCCGAGCGCGGTCCTGGTGTGGGCCGCGCTGCTCCTGGCGATGTACGCGGTCGCGGTGGCCGTGCCGTCGGTCGAGGGCGCCGCGCACGTGGTTCTCGCGTACCTTGCGACGAGCCGGCTGGCCGGCGGGCTGCGGGGGATCAGCCGCTCGCCGGGCCTGCGCCGGTCCATCGGCGGTTCGGACGTCCTCCTGCGCCTGGCGCACCTCGTCGTCCCGGCAGCCGGGGCGGCGGTGTGGTACCTGGCGGCACTCCCCGTGGTGCGACCCGCGGCCGGCCTTCTCGACCTGCTGCTCCTGCCGGGTGTCGTGGCGGCGGTCTGCTGGGGCGCCACCCGGCCGCCGCTGCGCTACGACGGTGTCGTGGTGGTGACGCCGTTCACGATGATCCCGGTCGACCTGGTGCGTCAGGTCCTGCGGGGGCCGGACCTGGTCGCGGTGCTGGTCGTCGTCCAGTGGCTCCTCGGGTGACGCTTTCCCGCTGACGCCGGTTCCGAAAGTTTCGGAGCCGGATATCGGGCTGCTGATCTGTCCACCAGGCGAGACGTCATCGACATCTATCGACATCCATGGATCGAAGGACTACTGTTTCCGGAACAGTTACCGAGAGTTTACCGGAAATGTTGCGACGTCCGGTCGCCGTCCACGGATCGCGCTCCTGGCGCCGGCGGCACCGCCCGGCCGCAACACAAGGAGGAGCGGAAGATGCCCCAGATCGTGCTGTTCGCGATCGACATCTGCGCGGTGGTGCTGCTGGTCTTCGGGCTCTACTTCCCCCGGCACCGCCGCCGGGACCTCGTGGTCGCGTACCTCGGGGTCAACGTCGGCGTGCTCGCCGTGGCCAGCGCCCTGAGCGCCAGCAACGTGGGCGCCGGCCTCGGGCTCGGGCTGGCGCTGTTCGGCGTGCTGTCCATCATCCGCCTGCGGTCCACCGAACTCGACCAGCACGAGGTCGCGTACTACTTCTCGGCCCTGGCCCTGGGCATCCTCGGTGCGCTGAGCACCACCTCGGTCTGGCTCAGCGCCGGCCTGATGGCGCTGATCATCGTCGTGATGTTCCTGGGCGACCACCCCCGGCTGCTGCGCCACTACCGGCACCAGCTCATGGTGCTCGACTCGGCCGTCACCGACCACGTCGCGCTCGTCGCCCAACTGGAGCAACTGCTCGGCGCCCGGGTGCACGTCGCCACCGTGCAACGGCTCGACCTGGTCAACGAGACGACCGTGGTCGACGTGCGGTACTCGTCGGCGGCGCGCGGCACCGCCGCCGGAGCCGGCACGCGTACCCGGGCGGGAGCACGCGGATGACCACCCCGGCGATCGACTCGGCACTGGCGGAGCTGACCCCGGTCGGGCTGGCCGAACTCGTCGACCGGGCCGCGCTGCAGACCCGGGTCGACCGCAAGTACCTCGTCCCGGTCGACGAACTGCCCGCCCTGCTGACCGAACTCGCCCCGCACGCCCGGGCGCTCGACATCGACGGGAACCGCACGTTCCGCTACGAGTCGGTCTACTTCGACACCCCGTGGCTGGCCAGCTACCACGGCGCGGCGTACCGGCGGCGGCGACGCTTCAAGGTCCGCACCCGCAGCTACCTCGACTCCGACCGCTGCTGGCTGGAAGTGAAGATCAGCGGAGCGCGGGGGAGCATCACCAAGCACCGGCTGCCGTACCCGCCCGGGGACCGCGCCACCGTGCACCCGGGCCGCGCCTTCGTCGACGAGACGCTGCGCCGCGAGTCGATCCGCCCGGCCGGCGGGACGGCCCTGGAACCCGTGCTGGTCACCGGCTACCGGCGGGCCACCCTGCTGCTGACCGTCACCGCGAGCCGGATCACCATCGACACCGGCCTCGGCTGGCGCGACGGCGACACCACCCTCCAGCTGCCCGGCCTCGCGGTCGTCGAGACGAAGACCGCTGCCGGGGCCGCGGCGGTCGACCGGATGCTGTGGCGGCGGGGCACCAGGCCCGTCCGCATCTCGAAGTACGCCACCGGCCTGGCCGCCCTGCGCCCGGAACTGCCCGACGGGCCGTGGCGCCGGACGCTGCGCCGCCACTTCCGCGACGCCGTAGCACCGGCGCTCACCACCACCCACCGACCCGAACAGGAGACATCGTGCGTCTGACCGCAACCAGGACCGGTGTCGCGGCGGCGACCGTCCGCATCGCGGGGGGTACGGCCGCCGCCGTGCTGGTCGCCGCGCTCCTCGTCCCGCACTCACCACCGGCCGGCGCCGAACCGGCGGCCGGCACCTCGGCCGGCACCGAACCGCTGGCCGGCACCGCCGCCGGTCACCGGTCGACCGGCCGGGCCGGGGCCGCGACCGCCGACGTCGCGGCCGGTGTGGCGGCGGCCGACGACCTGGTCGGCGACATCACCTTCTCCGTGCCCAGCGGCACCTTCCAGGGCGAACTGGCGGTGTCGCTGAGCACCACGATCAGCGGTGCGCAGATCCGCTACACCACCGACGGGCGGCTGCCCACGGCGCAGTCACCGCTCTACTCGGGCCCGGTCCGGTTCACCCGGACCACGCAGCTGCGGGCCCAGGCCTTCGCCGGGCAGACCCCGTCCGGGGCGCCCGGCACCGCCATGTACGTCGCACGGGGCACCGCCACGGCCCACGACCTGCCGGTGATCGTGCTCGACTCGTACGGCGCCGGCCGGCCCGGCCGGGAGTACCTCGACGCGGCCGCCATGGTCTTCGACCCGGCCGGCGGGACCACGTCGTTGGCCGCCGCACCCGCCCTGGCCACCCGGGCGGGGTTCCACCTGCGCGGGCAGTCGTCGGCGACGTTCGACAAGACGCCGTACCGGCTGGAGTTCCGGGACAACGAGGACGACGACGCCGACCATCCGGTGCTCGGCATGCCGGCCGACTCCGACTGGGTGCTGCGCGGGCCGTTCACGGACAAGGCGCTGATCCGCGAGGCGTTCGTCTACGACCTCGGGCGGGAGATGGGCCTGCCGGCCCCGCGGTACCGGTTCGCGGAGTTCTACCTCAACACCGACGCGGGCCCGGTCGGCGCCGACGACTACATGGGCGTCTACATGATCGTCGAGACGATCAAGAACTCCAAGAACCGCCTCGATCTCAAGCAACTGCGCGAGGACGACCGCACCCTGCCCCGGATCACCGGAGGCTACATCTGGAAGTTCGAGTGGATGGCCGCCGAGGAGCCGATCCTCCCGTGCACCGGGCCGGCGGCGACCTGCTGGAACTACCTGGAGGTGGCCGATCCGGATCCGCTGCAACCGGAGCAGCGGGACTGGCTGCGCAACCACCTCCAGGCGTTCCACGACGTGCTGCGAGCACCCAACTTCGCCGACCCGGCCACCGGCTACCGCGCCTACATCGACGTCGACTCGTTCGTCGACCAGTTGATCGTCAACGAGCTGAGCCGGGAGATGGACTCGTACGTGCGCAGCGCCTACTTCTACAAGGACCGGGACACGAAGATCTTCGCCGGCCCGCTGTGGGACTACGACCTCTCCTTCGGAGTGGGCGGCTTCTTCGGCAACGACCAGACCGCCGGGTGGCAGCACCAGCAGGTACGCCAGCCGCTGGCCAACGACTGGTACACGCAGTTGCTGCGCGACCCCGCGTTCGTCAACCAGGTCCGGGTACGCTGGCAGGCACTGCGCCGCGGCCTGCTCTCCGACGCGTCGGTGCAGGCCCGGATCAACGCCCTCGCCGCCCCGCTGGCGAACGGCGCGCAGCGCAACTTCCAGCGCTGGCCGAACCTGACCACGGCGATGATCGGCTTCTTCGTCACGCCCACGGCACCGACCTGGCAGGGGCAGGTCCAGCACATGCGGGACTGGATGCTGCGCCGGGCGGCGTGGCTGGACTCGACCGCCGGCTGGGGTGGGCCCACGACGCCGCCGCCGACCACGCCGCCGCCCGGCCCGACGACCCCACCCCCGGGCCCGACCACGCCACCCCCGGGCCCGACCACGCCACCCCCAGGCCCGACCACCCCGCCGCCGGGCGGGGGTGGCTGCACCGCGACGTACGCGGTCAGCAACCAGTGGTCCGGCGGCTTCCAGGCCGAGGTACGGGTGACCGCCGGCGCGGCGGCGATCCGCGGCTGGACCGTGACCTGGACGTTCGCCAACGGGCAGACGGTCAGCCAGGCGTGGAACGCGACCGTCACGAGCCAGGGGGCAGCGGTCACCGCCCGCAACGTGTCGTACAACGGCGCGCTCGCCGCCGGGGCCAGCACCACGTTCGGCTTCCTCGGGTCGGCCGCGGGCACCAACAGCACGCCCACACCCACCTGCACGGCGAGCTGACACCGCCACCGCTCGGTAGATCTTGGACAGTTACCGTTCGAACCGGACGGTAACTGTCCAAGATTCACTCCGGCGGTCGCCATCCGGCTGCCGTCAGGGCGCGGCGGAGGGCGTCGGCCACCTCGTCCGGCCGGGCACGGACCAGCCAGGCCGGGAAGCGGAGGATCCGGTCGCCGCTGGTCCAGATGTCGTTCTGCCGGCGCATGTCGGCCGTCCACTGGCGTACGTCCATGTGGTGTGCACCGTCGATCTCGACGTGCAACCGCCACTCCGGCCAGTACGCGTCCAGCCAGCGCACCCGACCGGCCGTGTCGACCCGGCGTTCCTGGAGTTTCGGCGCCGGCAACCGGTGGCGCCGGCAGAGCCGGACGAAATCGATCTCGGACAGCGCCTGTGCGCCGCCGGTGATGTCGTCGACCGCCCGGCGGATCAGCTGTCGCCGTGGTGCGCGGGGAAGTACCTCGAGTACGGCGGACAGGTCCTCCGGACGTACCCGCCGCTGCTGGCATCCCGCGGCCAGGAGCGCCTGCGCCTCCTCGTCCCGGGCCGCCCAGCCGGCGGCGTCGACCAGCGCTCGCGCTGTCGTCGTCCGTGGTGGCCGGGCCAGTTGACGATGGTCGTCGGGCAGCACCGAGGTCCGGTGCACGACGACGCCGGGCATGTCGATCGGGAGCCGGCGTGGCAGGGTACGGGCCGCCCGTCGGGTCGCCGGAACCAGGACGTGCAGTGGCGCAGGGCGCAGTCCTCGCACACCCGACTCCGCGGCGGCGGTCACCCCCGCCAGCACAGCACCGGGCCCGGCAGCGAGTACCGCCACCCACAACTGCTGGTCCCGGGTCAGCCGACCGTTGCCGGTGAGCAGGATGCCCCGGCAGATCGAGCGCCAACGGCCGGATCGGACGTGCCCGCGTACGGTGCCCTCGGTCAGCAGCCGGCTGGCCTGGGCGGTGGTGACGACTCCCGCCTGCTCGAAGGTGAGCCACTCCAGTGCGTCGGCATCCTCGGCCGGCAGGCGGGTCCGCATCGGACCGAGCATGGCCGAGCCGCACTGTTTCCGCCGCCAGATCTTGGACAGTTACCGTTTCCTGCTGACGGTAACTGTCCAAGATCTGGAACCAGCCCCGAGGGCCGGTGGCCTACCGGGCGGAGCAGGTGGGGGTCATCCCCGAGCCGGTGCCGGTGCCCTGGAAGCCGAACTCGGTCGACTGGCCGGGGGCGAGGGCGCCGTTGTAGGCGACGTTGGTGAACTGCACGGCGCCGCCGCTGCCGCTCCGGGTGGCGTTCCAGGCGTTGGTGACCGTGGCGCCGGCGGGCAGGGTCGTGGTGACCGTCCAGCCGGTGACCGGCGCGGTGCCGGCGGTCACCCGGATCGTCGCGACGAAACCACCGGTCCACTGGTTGACCGAGACCGACGCCGAGCAACCACCGGTCGGTGGGGGAGTCGTGGGCGGCGGGGTGGTCGGCGGCGGGGTGGTCGGTGGCGGAATGGTCGGTGGCGGGGTCGTGGGCGGCGGGGTGGTCGGCGGTGGCGTGGTGGGGCCGGCGGTGAGGACGGGCGTCTGCCAGTCCCGCCAGTCGGCGAGGCTGCCGGCCTTCCGGCTCGAGATCCGGAAGACACCGCCTGTGCTGCCCGAGCCCAGCAGGAATTTCTGGATGTTCTGCTGTAGGGGAGTGCGCCACTCCGGCCTGGACGCGCAGTGCGTGCCGTCCTGGACGTCGGACCAGTAGCTGATGTTGTCACCCGCGCCGAGGGCCTGGTAGACCTCCGCCCCGGCGAGGGCGGCGACGCTGCCGGACCGGGCGGCCAGCCAGTCGACGTGGGGATTCTCCATGATGAACAGCCCGCGGGGCGCGATCATGGCCACGGTCTGGTGCGTGTCCACCGGCAGTGTCGTGGGGCTGCCGGTGAACGAGCCGAAGGCGTCACCCAGCCACGGCTGCTCGCCGTACGCGCTGCTCAGCGGTTGCGCGCCGGACTCGCCAGGTATCCCGCGGAAGATCGGAACGCCGGCGCTGCCGGACTCGACCGGCATGGTCAGCGCGATGCGCTGGTCGAACGCGCCGGCGACGAGGGCGCCCTTGCCGTACCGGGAGCAGCCGGTGACGCCGGTCGCGTCCGCGCGCAGGACGGTGCCGCCCGACTGCTCGATGACGTCGATGATCCGGCTCACCCCCCACGCCCAGGCGGCCAGCAGCCCGGTGCCGCTCGACGAGCCGTAGAGGCTGTAGAAGGCGCCCTGCTTGTTGTTGCGCGGGGTGCCCTCCCGGCCGACCGCGAGCGGGTCGTAGCTGATCACGGCCGCGCCGGCGGACCGGATCGTGGCGGTGTCCGCGCCGAACCCGCCCACGACGACGACCGCGGGGAAGGGGCCGGAACCGCTGGGCAGCTGGACGCCGGCCGAGAAACTCGCGCTGCGGCCGTTGTGGGACACGTTGACGGTGATCCCGGTGCTGGAGACGGTGCCCGTGACGCTCGCCGGCTTGCCGGGTTTGTCGCCGTAGACGTACCGCTCCGCCAGTTCCCGGATCTCGGCCCGGCGGCACCGCCAGTCGGAGACGGTGGTGATGCGGGTGCCGTCCAGCTTCCGGAACGGGTCGGGGAGCCGGGGGTTGGCCGTCGACGCGCCCGGGACGGTGACCGGGCAGTCAGCGCCGTCGTCCTCGACGGGAGGCGCGGCCACCAGGTTGCCGGTGGCCGCTGCCGTGGTGGTCCCCGCTACCGCCCTGGCCGCTCCCGCGACGGTCAGCGCCGCCACCGCGAGCGCGACGATCGTCGTACGGCCTCTGGAACGCGGTTTGCTGCTGTCGCCCACCAGAACCTCCCTTCCGGCTGAGGCGATGGAGCCGATGAGTGACGGCGATGTTACCGAGAATGTTCCGGAAGATACAAGCGCATCGATGCGTTGCGAGGGACCTGAACCAACCCGGTTGACCAGCGGTGACCGCCTCGCAAAGGCGAGCGGAAGTTTCGGCGGTCCGCGCGGCCGGGCCAGATTAGGCCGGTCCCGAGCCCAGCACCGCGGCGAGCCAACGCATCTGCCGGCGGACGTGCAGGGCCTCCCCGTGCTCGTGGCCGTTGAACGGGTAGACGTGCAGTTCCCGCTCCGGCACGGTGTCCCGGCCGGCCGCGTAGTGGTTGTAGGCCGCGAAGCCGGTGCGCGGCGGGCAGGCGGTGTCGCGCAGGCCGAGCCCGAAGTGCGCCGGAGCGGTGGCCCGCCGGGCGAAGGTGACACCGTCCACGTACGACAGGGTGTGCCGCACCGCCGACTCGGCCTCCCGGTGCACCGCCAGGTAACGGCCGATCTCGCCGTACGGGCCGTAGGGGACGGGTTCGACGAGCGAGATGGCGTGCTGCACATCGCAGAGGAACGGGGCGCTGACCAGCACCGCGGCCAGGCCGTCGACGAGACCGGCCACGGCCAGGGCGAGCCCGCCGCCCTGGCTGTTGCCCACCACCGCGACCCGGGCGGGGTCGACCCCCGGCAGGGCCCGGACGGCGTCGACGGCCCGGACCGCGTCGGTGATCAGGCGGCGGTAGTGGTAGTCGCGGGGGTCGAGGATTCCCCAGGTCGCGGGCCAGGGGCCGCCGGGAGCGGCGGGCCCGTCCACGGTGTCGCCGACGGCGTGCATCCCCGACTGGCCCCGGTTGTCCATCAGCAGGTGCGCGTACCCGGCCACCGGCCAGGTCAGCCGCTCGTGCGGCAGGCCGCGCCCGCGCCCGTAGCCGGCGTACTCGACCACGGCCGGCAGCGGCGAGGTGACACCGGCGGGCCGCGTGTACCAGGCCCGTACCGGGTCCCCGCCGAAGCCGGCGAAGGTGACGTCCCAGGTGTCCACCAGGCGCAGGTCGGTGGTCTCCGGGCGGACGTCGACGAGCGCCGGCCGCGCGGCGGCGAGGGTCCCGCGCCAGAACTCGTCGAAGTCGTCGGGCTCGACGACGGCGGGCTGGTAGCGCTGAAGCCGGTCGAGGTCGGGGTCGGAGAAGGGCACGGTTCCTCGCTGGTGGGGTCAGGCCGGACGGGCGGGTGGTGCGGTGCTCTCGCGGACGACCAGTTCGGTCACCAGGTCGATCCGGCTGGTCGGCAGCTCGTTCTCGCGGGCCAGGTCGAGCAGCATCTGGGTGGCGATCCCGGCCATGTCGCGCAGCGGCTGGTTGACGGTGGTGAGGGCGGGCTCGGTCCAGGCGGACAGGGGCAGGTTGTCGTACCCGATCACCGAGAGGTCGCCGGGAACCCGCAGGCCGCGCTGGCGCGCGGCCCGGAGCACGCCGATGGCCTGCATGTCCGAGCCCGCGAAGATCGCTGTCGGCGGGTCGGGCAGGCCGAGCAGGTGCAGGCCGTGCCGGCGGCCGGCGTCGGCGGAGAAGGTGCCGAAGCGGACCAGGGCGGGGTCGACCGGTACGCCGGCCTCCTCGTGCGCCGACCGGAAGCCGGCGGTCCGGGCCTGGCTGCACAGCACGTCGCGCGGGCCGGAGATGACCGCGATGCGCCGGTGCCCCAATTCCAGCAGATGCCGGGTGGCGAGCAGGCCGCCGTTCCAGTTGTTCGAGCCGACGGTGGGCACGGCGGCCGACGTCGCGCTGTCGGTGTCGACGACCACGAACGGGACGTGTTCGCGTCGCAGTTGCTGTCGTTGCGCGGGGGTCGGATGACACAGGACGAGCAGCACGCCGAGCGGGCGGCGGGCGAGCAGCGCGTCGAGGAACCGGGACGACGGGCGGTGCGCCCCGCCCAGCTGCGACACGGTGAGGCCGAGCCCGGCGGACGCGGTGACGGCCTCGACGCCGTGCAGGATCTCCACGGCCCACCCCACGTCGATCTCGTGGAAGACGAGGTCGACGTGCCCGGTGCCGGCCGGTTGCCGCCGGCCCCGGCGCCGGTACTGGTGGCGTTCGAGGCTCTCCTCGACCCGCGCCCTGGTCCGGGGCGCGACGTCGGCGTGCCCGTTGAGGACCTTGGACACCGTCGCCACCGACACGCCGACCTCGCTGGCGATGGTCGCGATGGTGGTGGAGGCGGGCGGGCCGGCCGCGTCGTGGCCGGTCATCGCCGCTCCTCGGCCCGCCGGTGGAAGCTATCGACGCTGGTCATATCGATACCCTTGACACGCCATCACGGTACCCCTAGGTTGCCGAAAAAGGACGAGCGAATTTCGGAAAAGTTTCGGTACGCGAGCCGGCCTGAAATCGGCTCCCTGCCGGAGCTGAGGGGTGCGGCATGAGAAGTGGTCTACCCGTCGACACCGGCGCGGCCCGCCACGCCGCCGCGCGGGCGCCCGACCCGCAACCACCGCCGGCACGACGTACCGGCCGGGGTCGGAATCGTGCCACGGCGTCGTCGTCGCACCGCACCTGGCGGCGGGCCCTGCGCCGGGACTGGCAGCTCTACTCCCTGGCCGTCCTGCCGCTGCTGTTCTTCCTCGTCTTCCGCTACCTGCCGATGCTGGGCAACGTCATCGCCTTCCGCCGCTTCCAGCCCGGCGGCAGCATCTTCGGCGAGTACTGGGTCGGCCTGCGGTACTTCCGGATGTTCCTCACCGACCCGACCTTCTGGCACGTGTTCACCAACACCCTGGTGCTGGGCGGGCTGACCCTGCTGTTCTGCTTCCCGCTGCCGATCGTGCTGGCGCTGCTGCTCAACGAGGTACGCGCACGCCGGCTCCGGCAGTTCGTCCAGTCGGTGTCCTACCTGCCGCACTTCCTGTCCATCGTGATCGTCGCCGCGATGGTGATGCAGCTGGTCTCCGTGGACGGCACGGTCAACCAGCTCGTCCGGGTCCTCGGCGGCGAGGCGGTGCCGTTCCTGCAGCGACCCGAGTGGTTCCGGACCATCTACGTCTCGTCGGAGGTCTGGCAGACCGTCGGCTGGGGCACGATCCTCTACCTGGCCGCCCTCACCACCATCGACGACGACCTCTACGAGGCGGCGCGGATCGACGGTGCCAACCGGTGGCGGCAGACCTGGCACGTCACGCTGCCGGGCATCCGGCCGACGATGGTGACGCTGCTGATCCTCAACATCGGGGCGTTCCTGGCGGTCGGGTTCGAGAAGATCCTGCTGCTGTACAACCCGCTGACCTATCCGACCGCCGACGTGATCTCGACGTACCTGTTCCGGATGGGCTTCGGGTCCAGCAACTTCAGTTACGCCGCCGCGATCGGGCTCTTCGAGGCCGTGATCGGGCTGGTCCTGGTCCTGTCGGCGAACCTGATCGCCCGCCGCACGGTGGGGACGAGCCTGTGGTGACCACCGACCTCGCCCGTCCGGCCGCCCCGGACCGGCCGCCGGCCGACCGCCGGGGCATCCGCCCGACCCGCGGTTACCGGGTGTTCCAGGTGGTCAACGCGGTGGCCCTGACCGTCGTCGTGGTGGTGACGCTGTACCCGTTCGTCAACATCCTGGCCCGCTCGCTCAGCGACGAGGCGTACATCATCGCCGGCCAGGTGAACCTCGTGCCGCGCGGGTTCAACCTGGACACCTACCGGCTGGTCATGTCGGACCCGCTGTTCTGGACCAACTACCGCAACACGGTGGTCTACACCGTCGTCGCCACCGCCATCTCGATCGTGCTGACCACCAGCTACGCGTACGTGCTGTCCAAGAAGCACCTCAAGGGCCGGACCGCGCTGGTCGGCATCGCGCTGTTCACCATGTTCTTCAGCGGCGGGCTGATCCCCAACTACGTGCTGGTCACCAGCCTGGGCATGAAGAACACCGTCTGGGCCATCGCCGTCCCCAACGCGATCAGCGTGTTCAACCTGCTGGTGATGAAGGCGTTCTTCGAGAGCCTGCCGGGCGAACTGGAGGAGGCCGCCGCGGTCGACGGGCTCAACACGTACGGCATCCTGCTGCGCATCGTGCTGCCGCTGTCCAAGGCGATCGTCGCCACGATGGTGCTCTTCTACGCCGTGGCCTTCTGGAACTCCTGGTTCGCCGCGTTCCTGTACCTGGACCGGCAGGAGCTGTGGCCGGTCACCGTGTACCTGCGCAACCTGATCGCCGGGGCCACCGGGGCGGAGAACGTCGGCGCGATCGCCGAGGCCGACGAGGTGCAGGCCGAGGCGACCCTCAAGGCCGTGACCATCGTGCTCACCACCCTGCCCATCCTCCTGGTCTACCCCTTCGTCCAGCGGTACTTCGTCCGCGGCGTGATGCTCGGCGCGGTCAAGGGATAGCCAGCGTGTCCGCACCCCCCACCACCACACCGAAAGGACCCGCCATGTTCCGCAGACCGTGGCGCCAGGTGGCGACGGCCGCCGCCGCCCTGCTCGCGGCCACCACCATCGCCGCCTGTAGCGACGACCCCTCCGACGCGCAGGACCTGTCGGAGAACCGGGCCGGCGCGATGGCCGAGTACGCCGTCGGGACCCAGTTCAAGGCCACCGAACCGGTGTCCTTCTCCATCCTGTACAACAACCACCCGAACTACCCGTTCAAGAACGACTGGCTGTTCTGGTCGGAGTTGAAGTCGCGGACCAACGTCACCCTCGAACCGGTCGCGGTGCCGTTGAGCGACTACGAGCAGAAGCGCAGCCTGCTCATCGGCGCCGGTGACGCGCCCTTCATCATCCCCAAGACGTACCCGAACCAGGAGGACGCGTACGTCTCGTCGGGGGCGATCCTGCCGGTCAGCGACTACCTCGACCTGATGCCGAACCTGAAGGACAAGATCTCGCGGTGGAAGCTCGACCCCGAGATCAACCAGCACCGGCAGGAGGACGGCAAGTTCTACCTGCTGCCCGGGGTGCACGAGAAGCCGTGGCACGACTACTCGCTCGCGGTCCGGACCGACATCCTGGACGAGCTGGGCCTGGCGGTCCCGAAGACCTGGGACGAGCTGTACACCGTCCTGAAGGCGATGAAGGCGAAGTACCCGGACACGTTCCCGTTCTCGGACCGGTGGAGCAAGCCCAACCCGGCCGGCAACCTGCTCAACATCCTGGCCTTCTCGTACGGGCTGCAGGGCGCGGGCTGGAACTTCCAGCACGCCAGCTGGAACGCGGACGCGAAGAAGTTCGAGTACACCGGCGCCACCGACCGGTACAAGGAGATGCTGCAGTACCTCAACAAGCTCGTCAGCGAGGGACTGCTCGACCCGGAGAGCTTCACCCAGACCGACGACCAGGCCCGGCAGAAGCTCGCCAACAGCAAGTCCTTCGTGATCAGCGCCAACGCGCAGGCCGTCGTCAACGACTACCGGCCGGACCTGGCGAAGACCAACCCGAAGGCGAAGATCACCAAGATCCCGCTGCCGATCGGGCCGGCCGGTGAGATCAACCCCGCCGACCGCCTGGAGAACGGCGTGATGATCTCGTCGAAGGCCCGCGACAGCAAGCACTTCGTGGCCATGATGCAGTTCATCGACTGGCTCTGGTACTCCGACGCCGGGCAGGAGTTCGCCAAGTGGGGCGTCGAGGGGACCACGTTCGTCAAGGACGCCTCCGGCAAGCCCAAGCTGGCTCCGGACGTCAACGTGATCGGCCTCAATCCGAACGCGCCCAAGCACCTGCAGAAGGACTTCGGCTTCTACAACGGCGTGTTCGCCTACGGCGGCAAGCCCGAGCTGGTGCAGGCGTTCTTCTCCGAGGAGGAGCAGCAGTTCCAGGCCGTGATGAACGCCCGCCCGCCGCGTGTGGTGCCGCCGCCGGCCCCGTTCAACGACGAGGAGCGGGAGCAGGCGTCGCTGTGGGAGACGCCGCTGCGTGACCACGTCTACCAGGCGACCCTGCAGTTCGCCCTCGGCCAGCGCGACTTCGGCCAGTGGGACGCCTACCTGACCGAGCTGAAGGGCAAGAACATGGACGCCTACCTGGAGATGGTCAACAAGGCCTACGACCGCTACCAGAAGGACAACGGCTGAGGCCGGGCCGGTCCGGTCGTGTCGGCGCGACCGGACCGGCCCTCCCGTGTGGCCGGCAGCCCACCGAACCCGAGGACGACGATGCGCATCACCGTTGCGGAGCATCCCTGCGGCCGGCTGTCCGACGCGTGGCGCTTCGCCGTCGGCACCGGCCGGTTCGACCTGGCGCTGCGGCGCGACTACCAGGACTCGCTCGCGCTCGTGCAGCGCGAGATCGGGTTCCGGCACATCCGCGGGCACGGGCTGCTCAGCGACGGCACGGGCGTGCACCGGCCGTACGAGTACCGGGGCGAGCGCCGCGTGCGGCACGCCTTCACGTACGTGGACCAGGTGGTCGACGCGTACCTCGACCTGGGCATCCGCCCGTTCCTGGAGCTGGGCTTCATGCCGTCCGGGCTGGCCAGTGGCGAGCAGACGGTGTTCTGGTGGCGCGGCAACGTCACCCCGCCCCGCTCGTACGCCGAGTGGGCCGACCTGGTCCGGGCCACCGTCGGCCACCTCGTCGACCGGTACGGCCTGGACGAGGTGCGCGGCTGGCCGATCGAGGTGTGGAACGAACCCGACCTGCCCGACTTCTGGCGGGACGCGGACGCCGACGCCTACCACCGGCTGTACGAGGTGACCGCGCACGCCGTCAAGGAGGTGGACGCCGGGCTCCAGGTCGGCGGCCCGGCGCTGTCGCCGGGGGCCGACGACACGTGGCTGCCCCGGTTCGCCGAGTTCGTCACCGACCGCTCGGTGCCGGTCGACTTCGTCAGCCGGCACGCCTACACCTCCGGGCCCGCCCGGCACGTGCCGTTCGGGGTGCACCAGACGATCGCGCCGGCCGAGAAGCTGCTGGAGCAGTTCGCGAGCCCGCGGCGGCAACTGGCCGGCACCCCGCTGGCGGACCTCCCGGTGCACGTCACCGAGTTCAACTCCTCCTACCGGCCGGACAACCCGGTCCACGACACGGCGTTCCACGCCGCCTATCTCGCCCCGGTCCTGGCGGCCGGCGGCGACCTCGTCGACTCCTTCGCGTACTGGACGTTCTGCGACGTGTTCGAGGAGGTGGGGATCCCGACGACGCTGATGCACGGCGGCTTCGGCCTGCTCACCCACCGCCAGGTCCGCAAACCCACCTACCACCTGTACGCCTTCCTGAGCCGGATGGGGGAGCAGGTCCTCGCCCGCGGCCCGGACCACCTGGTCACCCGCGACGGCACCGGGCGGGTGACGGTGCTGGCCTGGGCGCCGGTCGACGTGACCGGCGGCGACCCGGTCGACGGGCACACCGTGCGCCTGTCGGTGCCCGTGTCCCCCGGCGCGCGGACCGCCTTCCTGCTGCGCTCCTCGGTCAGCGAGGAGGCGGGCAACGCCCGGCGGGCCTGGTGCGAGCTGGGCCGGCCGGCCTCCCCGACCGCCCGGCAGTTGGACGCCCTGCACCGGGCCGCCGAGCCGGCCCGGCGGCACGCGTCGCTGCCGGTCGCGGCCGGCCGGGTCGCGCTGGACCTGCGCCTGGCACGGCACGAGGTGACGTTGGCCGAGGTCAGCCCGGTGACCGACGAGACGCCGCCCTGGTGGGACGAACGCCGGTTGCTCGGTCCCGGGCCGCAGGAGCCGGCGTGACCGCGACGGCCCGGGACGACTTCGGCACCGGCCCGCTGTCGCGGGTGGCGGCGCTGGTCTACACGCTGCTCGTGGTGGAGGTGCTGCTGCTGGTCTGCGCGGCGCCCGGCCTGGTCGCGCTGTTCGCGCTGGAACGGCACGTCAGCAACCTGCCGCTGGTCGCGCTGTGCGCGGTGCCGCTCGGCCCGGCGCTGTCCGCCGCCGTGTACGCGCTGCACCACCAGCGCCTCGACCTGACCGAGCTGCACCCGGCGCGGCTGTTCCAGCGCGGCTACCGGATCAACCTGCGTGGTTCGCTGCTGGTCTGGGTGCCGCTGCTGCTGTGGCTGACCGTCATCGCGGTCAACGTGGTCAACCTGCCGGTGGCCGGGGTCCCCGGCTGGTGGGCCGCACCGCTGGTGCTGGTCGGCGCGGGCGTGGCCGTGGTCGGGGCCAACGCGCTGGTCATCACGTCGCTGTTCGCGTTCCGGCTGCGCGACGTGCTGCGGTTGGCCGGGTACTTCGTGCTGCGTACCCCGGTGGTGACGGTCGGCACGGTGGGCCTGCTGGTCGCCGCGGGGCTGCTGACGCTGGTCGCGTCGGAGGCGGCGCTCGCCGCCCTCGGCTCGGTGCTGGCGCTGGCCCTGGTCCGCGGCGCCGAGCCGATGATCGCCGCGATCCGGACGGAGTTCACCGCATGAGCCCGCCGGGCACCGCGACGGCGCCCTTCGGCGGCGACCACCACCCGGTGCCGCGGGAGGGCCGGTGAGCGCCGCGCGCTGGCACGACGCCTGGCTGCCGCCGGAGGCGTTCCGCGCGGTCGGCGCGCGCCGGGTCCTGGTGCACGGTGACGGCCTGCTCGTCGACACGGTGTTCGCCGAGGTGGCGAGGGCCTGCGCCGACCACGGCGGGCAGGTTCGGCGGACCGGTGCCGCGTCCCCGGCGGCCGGTGCCGGGTCCTCGGCGGCCGGCACCGCGTCGGCGGGTGACGTGGCCGGCACCGTGAGCGCGGCGGGCGGTGCGAACGGCGACGACCCCGTCGTCCTGGTGCTCGCCTCGACCGGCGCGGGACGCCTGCCGCCGCCCGCCGAAGCCGCCCGGGCGGAGCTACCGGCCGGCGGGCTCGGCGACGAGGGGTTCCTGCTGGCCCGCACCGGCGCCGTCACGGTGGTCCTCGCCGACGCGCCGCCCGGCCTGCTGTACGGGCTGTTCCACCTGGTCCGGCTCGGTGCGGCGGCGTTCGAGCCGGGCCGACCGGCGGAGTCGCACCGGCCCGCACTGCGCCGCCGGATGCTCGACCACTGGGACAACGTGGCCGTGCACCCGGTGATGGGGCAGGTCGAACGCGGGTACGCCGGCGGCTCGATCTTCTGGCGCGACGGCCGGCCGCGCCGCGACCTGGACCGGCTGCGGGCGTACGCGCGCCTGCTGGCCGCCGTGGGGATCAACGCGATCTCGGTGAACAACGTCAACGTGCACCCCACCGAGGCGCGGCTGCTGACCGACCGGATCGGCGACGTCGCCGAGATCGCCGACGTGCTGCGCCCGTACGGCGTCCGCGTGCACCTGTCGGTCAGCTTCGCCGCCCCGGTGGTCGTCGGGGGCCTCACGACCGCCGACCCGTGCGACGGGCGGGTGCGGGACTGGTGGGCCGCCACCACCCGGGCGGTGTACGAGCGGATCCCGGATTTCGGCGGCTACGTGGTCAAGGCCGACTCCGAGGGGCAGCCCGGCCCGTTCACGTACGGGCGCGACCACGCCGACGGGGCGAACCTGCTGGCGGCGGCGCTCGCCCCGCACGGGGGAGTGGTGCACTGGCGGGCGTTCGTCTACGACCACCGGCAGGACTGGCGGGACCGCTCCACCGACCGGGCCCGGGCCGCGTACGACCATTTCGCCCCGCTGGACGGGCGGTTCGACGACAACGTGGTGCTCCAGGTGAAGTACGGGCCGATGGACTTCCAGGTCCGCGAACCGGTCTCGCCGGTCATCGCGGCCATGCCGGGCACCCGGCTGGCGGTGGAGCTTCAGGTGACCCAGGAGTACACCGGCCAGCAGCGGCACGCCTGCTACCTCGGCCCCTGCTGGAGCGAGGTGCTCGGGTTCCGGCCGTGGGGTCGGGGCGGGCCGACGGTCGCCGAGGTGGCCGCCGGCCGTCCCGCGCCGGACGGCCGGCGCGCGGGCCGCGACGGCGGCCTGGCCGGGGTGTCCAACGTGGGCGAGGACTGGTACTGGACCGGTCACCCGCTCGCGCAGGCCAACCTGTACGCGTTCGGCCGGTTGGCCTGGGACCCGGGGCTCGACCCCGGAGCGGTTCTCGACGAGTGGATCGACCTGACGTTCCCGCCGTCGGCGACCGGCGACCCGGCGCTGGTGCGGGAGACACTGCACGAGGTGCTGGACGACTCGTGGCGCACCTACGAGCGGTACACCGCCCCGCTGGGCGTCGGTTTCATGGTCCGTCCGGGGACGCACTACGGCCCCGACGTGGACGGCTACGAGTACACCCCGTGGGGCACGTACCACTTCGCCGACCGGGACGGCGTCGGCGTGGACCGCACCCGCGCCACCGGGACGGGTTTCACCGGCCAGTACCCGGAGCCCTGGTCGACGGTGTACGAGTCGGTCGAGCGTTGCCCGGACGAGCTGCTGCTCTTCTTCCACCACGTCCCGTACGGCCACGTCCTGCGGTCGGGGAGCACGGTCATCCAGCACATCTACGACACCCGCTTCGCCGGGGTGGAGCGGGTGCGGTGGATGCGGGGGCGGTGGGACCGCCTCGCCGGGGTGATCGACCGGGCTTTGCACGACCGGGTGGCCAGTCTCCTGGACGAGCAGCTGCGCAGCGCCGTCGAGTGGCGCGACCAGGTCAACACGTACTTCTTCCGCAAGTCCGGGGTGCCCGACGCGCACGGCCGCCGCATCCACTGAGCCGCCTGGCGGCCGGCGCCGGGTCAGCCGGTGGGGCGGATGACGGTCATCCCGCCGGCCGCCGGCCCGTCCATCGCGGTCAACGCCGCGGGTGCCTCGGACAGGCCGATGGTGCGGGTGACCAGCTCGGCCGGGCGGAGCACGCCGGCGGTGACCAGCCGCAGCAGCTCCGGGTAGGCGTGCGCCGCCATGCCGTGGCTGCCCCGCAACTCCAGCTCGTACGCGATCACCAGGTCCATCGGCAGGGCCGGGCGGCCCTCGGCGGCGGGCAGCAGCCCGACCTGCACGTGCCGGCCGCGCCGCCGCAGGCCCTCGAC
>JAEYGD010000123.1 GCA_023402505.1 Actinomycetes bacterium | reverse complement strand
GGCCAGCCCTGCCCGGCGCACCGTCACCAGGTCCTCGTCGTACTTGACGACGGCGGCGAGGGTCCGGGCGGCGGCGGCCTCGTCCAGCACGGCGACGCCGAGCACCTGCAACGCGGCCGCCCAGCTGATCGCCTCCGCGACGCCGGGCGGCTTGTACAGGTCGAGCGCCCGCAGCCGGTGCACCGCGGCGGCCACCTGGTCGGCGAGCGGGTCGCCGACCCCGGGGATCCGGCGGCGGACGATCCGGCCGACCTGGCGGGCGTCCGGATGGCCGATCCAGTGGTACAGGCAGCGGCGCTTGAGCGCGTCGTGCAGGTCGCGGGTGCGGTTGGAGGTGAGCACCGCGACCGGCGGCAGGGCCGCGCGGCGGGTGCCCAGCTCCGGGATCGTCACGGTGGCCTCGGCGAGCAACTCCAGCAGGAACGCCTCGAACTCGTCGTCGGCCCGGTCCACCTCGTCGATGAGCAGGACGGCCGGACGGGGCCCCGGGTGGTCGACGGCGGCCAGCAGCGGCCGGGCCAGCAGATAGTCGGGGGTGAACAGGTCCGCCTCGCGCAGCGCCTCCCCGCCGGCCTCGGCCAGCCGGATCGCGAGGAGCTGGCGGGGGTAGTTCCACTCGTACAGCGCCTCGGCGGCGGTCAGCCCTTCGTGGCACTGCAACCGGATCAGCCGGGTGTCGAGCGTGGCGGCGAGCGCCTTGGCGGCCTCCGTCTTCCCGACGCCGGGCTCGCCCTCCAGCAGGATCGGCTGGCCCATCCGCACGGCGAGGAACAGGGCGGTGGCGAGGGCCTCGTCGGCGAGGTAGCCGGCGGAGTCCAGGCCGGAGCGCAGCGCGTCGACGTCGGCGGGTGGCGTCATCCGCCGTACCGGGCCGGGTCGCCGGCGAACGCGGTGCGGCATCCGGTGGCGCAGAAGTACCAGGTCCGGCCCCCGTGTTCGAGCCGCAGGCTGGTCGCGGCGACGGCGACGCTCATGCCGCACACCGGGTCGACCGCCGTGATGAGGTCCAGCACGGGAAGGCGCGTCCGTGCCTCCGGCGCGACGGGCGCGTCGCCGTGGCGCGGCGCCGGGACCGCGCTCTCCGGAACCGCGCTTTCCGGGGCCGTGGCCTGCGGGGCCGTGGTCTCCGGGACCGTGGTCTCCAGGGCCGTGGTCTCCGGGGTCGCCGCCCGCACCTGCACCAGTTCGGCCAGCACCGACAGCGCCACGTCGCCGGGTGTGCGGGCGGCGAGATCCAGCCCGGCCGGGCTGCGTACCCGGCCCGCGAGGTCGGCCGGCAGGTCCGCCTCGGCCAGCGCCGCCGGGGCCCGGGTACGGCTGGCCACCAGGGCGACGTACGGCACGTCGGCGTGCAGCGCGGCGCGGACCACCGGCGCCTCGTCGTGGCCGTGGGAGGCGACGACGACGGCGGCCGTGTCCCGGGGGATCGGCGCGTCCGGGTCGGTGGCCAGCGTGACCGCGTACCCGGCCGCCGAGCCGACGTCGGCCAGCGCCCGGGCGATGGGGGTGTCACCGAAGACGTACACCAGCGGCGCGGGCACGACCGCCTCCAGGAAGATGTCCAGGGTGCCGCCGGACAGGCACGGGTTGTCCACCACCACCATGCCCTCGACCGCCGGTTGCCCGTCGGCCGACGGCGTGACCCGCAGCAGCGTCGACCGTCCGGCGCGCAGCACCGCCAGGCTCTGCAGCCGTACCGTCGACTCGGCGCAGGCGCCGCCCACGAAGCCCTCGATCGTGCCGTCCGGCAGGACGATCGCCCGGTAGCCCGGCTTCGCGCTGGTCGGCCGCTCGGCCCGGACGACGGTCGCGAGGACGAACGGGGTGCGCTCGGCGCGCAACCCGTCCGCCCTCGCGAACAGGTCGACCGTCGTCACGTGAGGGCCAGGTCGGTACGCAGCGGCCGGCCCTGGATCGCCGACCACACGTTCGCCGGGGTGAGCGGCATGTCGGCGTGCCGGACCCGGTACGGCTTGAGCGCGTCCAGGACCGCGTTGACCACGGCGCAGGGCGAGCCGACGGTCGCGGACTCGCCGACGCCCTTCGCCCCGATCGGGTGGTGCGGCGACGGCGTGACCGTCTCGCCGAGTTCCCAGGACGGGCACTCCATGGCGGTGGGCAGCAGGTAGTCCATGAACGACGCGCCGAGGTGGTTGCCGTCCGGGTCGAACGCCATCACCTGCATCAACGCCATGCCCACCCCGTCGGCGAGGCCGCCGTGCACCTGCCCCTCGACGATCATCGGGTTGATCCGTACGCCGCAGTCGTCGACCGCGACGAACCGGCGCACCGTGACCTGGCCGGTGTCCGGGTCGACGTCCACCACGCAGATGTACGCCCCGAACGGGTAGGTCAGGTTCGGCGGGTTGTAGACGGTGGTCGCGTCGAGGTGCCCCTCGACCCCCTCCGGCAGCTCCAGGCTGGAGTGCGCGGCCATCGCGATCTCCTGGATGGACTTTCCCTGCTCGGGGTCGCCGCGCACCTGCCAGCGGCCGGCCTCCCACTCCAGGTCGTCGGGGGAGACCTCCAGCATCGCCGACGCGACGATCCGCGCCCGCTCGCGGACCTTGCGGGCCACGATCGCGGTGGCGGCGCCGGACACCGGCGTCGACCGCGAGCCGTACGTGCCCAGACCGAACGGGGTCTGGTCGGTGTCGCCGTGCACCACCTCGACGTCCTCGGTGGCCAGGCCCAGCTCGTGCCCGACGATCTGCGCGAAGGTCGTCTCGTGTCCCTGGCCCTGCGACTGCACCGAGATCCGCAGCACCGCCTTGCCGGTCGGGTGCACCCGCAGCTCGGCGCCGTCGGCCATGCCCAGGCCGAGGATGTCCATGTGCTTGCGCGGCCCGGCGCCGACCGCCTCGGTGAAGAAGGCGACACCGATGCCCATCAGGGGGCCCCGTCCGTGCGCCTGCCGGTGGGCGAGCTTCTCGGCCTGCTCGCGGCGCAGCTCGTCGTACCCGGCCATGTCCATGGCCAGCCGCAGCGCGGTCGGGTAGTCGCCGGAGTCGTACTCCCACCCGGTCGCGCAGGTGTACGGGAACTGTTCGGGCCGGATCAGGTTCTTCATGCGCAGCTCGGCCGGATCCATGTCCAGCTCGTACGCGAGCACGTCGACGATCCGCTCGACCAGGTAGACGGCCTCGGTGATGCGGAACGAGCAGGCGTACGCGACGCCGCCGGGCGCCTTGTTGGTGTATACGCCGGTGACCTTGCAGTGCGCCGCCTCCAGGTCGTACGAGCCGGTGAAGACGTGGAAGAAGCCGGCCGGGAACTTGGTGGGCTGCGCGGTGGCGTTGAACGCGCCGTGGTCGGCGAGCACGTCCACGCGGACCGCCAGGATCTTCCCGTCCCGGGTGGCCGCGATCTCGCCGCGCATGTGGTAGTCGCGGGCGAAGGCCGTGCTCATCAGGTGTTCGGCGCGGTCCTCGACCCACTTGACCGGCTTGCCGGTGACGATCGAGCCGACGACGGCCAGCACGTACCCGGGGTAGATGCCGACCTTGCCGCCGAAGCCGCCGCCGATGTCCGGCGAGATGATCCGGATCTTGTGTTCGGGCAGGCCGGCGACGAGCGCGTACACCGTGCGGTGCGCGTGCGGCGCCTGCGTGGTGGTCCACATCGTCAGCTTCCCGGTGACCCGGTCGAAGTCGGCGACCGCGCCGCACGTCTCCAGCGGCGCCGGGTGCACCCGTGGGTAGAGCATGTCCTGCGCCACGACCACGTCGGCGCGCGCGAAGACCTCGTCGGTCTTCGCCCGGTCACCGGCCTCCCAGTCGAAGATGTGGTTGGTGGAGCGGTTCTCCAGGTCGTCGCGGATCACCGGCGCGTCCGGGTCCAGGGCCCGCTTGGCGTCCACGACCGGGGTCAGTGGCTCGTACTCGACCTCGATCAGCTCCACCGCGTCCCGGGCCGCGTAGTGGTCCTCCGCGATGACGAACGCGACCTCCTGCCCCTGGTAGCGCACCTTGTCGGTGGCGAGCACGGCCTGCACGTCGTACGACAGGGTCGGCATCCAGGCCAGGTTGAGCCCCTTGAGGGTCTCCCCGGTGACGACCGCCTTCACCTTGGGGTGCGCCTCGGCGGCGGAGGTGTCGATCGACACGACGCGCGCGTGCGCGAACGGGCTGCGCAGCACCGCGCCGTGCAGCATGCCGGGCAGCGTCACGTCGTCGACGTAGGTGCCCCGGCCGCGCAGGAACCGGGCGTCCTCCTTGCGCAGGGTCCGGCCGAAGCCGACCGTGGCGCGTTCCTGGGTGTCCGTCATGCCGGCACCTCCCGGGTGCTGTCGTCGGCGGCGTCGCGCGGCGCCGGCACCGGGGCTTCGGCCGGCGTCGCGTCGTGGGTGGCGGCCTGGTGGGTGGCGGCCCAGCGGACCGAGCGCACGATGTTCTCGTACCCGGTGCACCGGCACAGCTGGCCGGAGATCGCCTCCCGGATGCGCTGCTCCGACGGGTCCGGTTCGCGGTCCAGCAGGGCCCGCGCGGTCATCAGCATGCCCGGGGTGCAGAAGCCGCACTGCAACCCGTGGCACTCCATGAAGCCCTGCTGCACCGGGTCGAGCGTCCCGTCGCGCTCCAGGCTCTCCACCGTGCGTATCTCGTGCCCGGCGGCCATCGCGGCCAGGATGGTGCACGACTTGACCGGCCGGCCGTCCAGCAGCACCACGCAGGTGCCGCAGTTGGACGTGTCGCAGCCCCAGTGCGTGCCGGTCAGGCGCAGCGCGTCCCGCAGGAAGTGCACGAGCAGCAGGCGCGGCTCCACCTCGCGGGTCTCGTCGACCCCGTTGACGTTGACGGTGATCTGCACGTCAGGCCCCCTCGCCCCGGGCGCGGGCGGCCGCCCGGCGCAGCGCCCGCGTGGTCAGTTCCGCCGCCAGGTGCCGCTTGTAGTCCTCCGGGCCGCGCTGGTCGGCGACCGGGTTGCACTCGGCGGCGGCGGCCAGGCCGGCCGCGAGGAAGGTGTCCTCGGTGGCCGGAGCGCCGCGCAGCACCGCCTCCGCGCGCGGCGAGACGAAGTGCGGCGCGCCGACGGCGGTCAGCCCGACGCCCGCCTCCGCGATGACGCCGCCGGCGAGCCAGAGCACCGCGCCGACCGCGGCGACCGGGTAGTCGCCGACCCGGCGTTCGACCTTCTCGTACGCGCTGCCGCTCCCGCCCCGGATCGGCACCCGAAGCTCGACCAGCAGTTCCTGCGGCGTGAGCACCGTCTCGTACGGTCCGAGGTGCAGTTCCCGGACCGGGACCGTGCGGGTGCCGTCCGGCCCGCGCAGCACGGCGGTGGCGTGCACCGCCGCGAACACGGCGGACAGGTCCTCGGACGGGTCGGCCTGGCACAGCGAGCCGCCGACCGTGCCGAAGTTGCGTACCACCGGGTCGGCGATCACCCGTTCCGCGTCGTGGAAGATGGGGAAGTGCTCGCCTGCGACGGCGGATTCGAGCAGCTCGGCGTGGCGGGTCAGCGCCCCGACGCGCAGCTCGTCGCCCTCGACGCGCAGGTAGGACAACTCGCGGAGATCGTTGATGTCGACGAGGGCGTCCGGCCGGGCCAGCCGCAGCTTCATCATCGGGATCAGGCTGTGCCCGCCGGCGACGACGCGCGCCTCGGGGCCGTGTCTGGTCAGGAGTTCGATGGCGTCGTCGACGCTCGTCGCTCTCTCGTAGGCGAATGGTGCCGGAACCTGCATCCGCACCTCCGTGGGCGTGACCGCCGTACGACGGCGGTCATCGAGGATGCTCGCACGAACGGTGTCGATTCTTGCCCTGTCAACCACGCCGGGGCAATCCCCGTCGGCGCCAATCCCGTCCCACCTGACGGCCGGGGCGTAGGCTGGCGGCCGTGGATCAAGAGGACCGCATCGCCCTGTTCCTCGACTACGAGAACCTCGCCCTGGGCGTACGCGACCACGGCGGCGGGCCGCCGTTCGACTTCCGGCCGATCGCCGACGCCCTGGCCGAGCGCGGTCGGGTGGTGGTGCGCCGGGCGTACGCGGACTGGTCGTTCTTCGACGAGGACCGCCGCATGCTGACCCGCTCGCACGTCGAGCTGATCGAGATCCCGCAGCGCATGGGTGCCTCCCGCAAGAACGCCGCCGACATCAAGATGGCGGTGGACGCGATCGAGCTGGCCTTCGAGCGCGACTACATCTCGACGTTCGTGATCTGCACCGGCGACAGCGACTTCACCCCGCTGGTGCACAAGCTCCGCGAGCTCAACAAGCGGGTCATCGGCGTCGGCGCGGAGAAGTCCACCTCGGCCCTGCTGCCGCCGGCCTGCGACGAGTTCCTCTACTACGACCGCCTCGAAGGGGTGGAGATCCCCGCGCCCAGGACCCGGCGGGGGCGCCCGGCGCGGGCGCCGGAACCGCAGCCGGTGGAGCCGGAGATCGAGCCGCGGGAGCCGGCCCGCGACGTCGACACGCTCGCCGCCTCCGTGGCGCAGACGGTGGCTGGCCTGCAGGGCAGCTCCGGCGGTGAGGTGACGGCCTCCCGGTTGAAGCGCACGCTGCTGCGCAAGGACCCGACGTTCAGCGAGTCCGACTACGGGTTCCGCACGTTCGGCGAGCTGCTGCGGCACCTCGCCGACCGCAACGTGGTCGAGCTGGCCGAGGGCCCGGCCAAGGGCGACCCGGAGGTGTCCCTGCCCGAGCACGGCGACCAGGAGACCGCCTTCGGGCTGCTCCGCTCGGTCGTCGTGGATCTGGCCGGCGCCGACGGCAGCGTGCCCCTGTCCGGCCTGAAACCCCAACTCCTGCGGGCCCGGCCGGACTTCAGCGAGAAGAAGCTCGGCTACCGCAGCTTCCTGCAGTTCTGCCGGGCCGCCGCCACCGCCGGGACGGTGGACCTGCGGTGGAGCCCCGACGTCGACGACTACCTGCTCAGCCCGGCCTGACCCCGGCGGCGGCCGCCGCGCACGGGCCCGACCCGGCGCCGATGGCCGTGCACGGGCCCGACCGGGCGCCGATGGCCGTGCAC
>JAEYGD010000542.1 GCA_023402505.1 Actinomycetes bacterium | reverse complement strand
CCGTGGTGGGCGCGGGCTCGTCCTCCTCGTCCGTGGGGTGCTGCGGGGGGGCGGCCGCCGCTCCGGCGGCAGCCGCCCCGGCCACCGCCGCGCCGGCGGCCACGGCCGTCCCGGACACGCCGGCCTTGCCGCTGTCACCGCGGGTACCGGC
Organism: Actinomycetes bacterium; assembly: GCA_023402505.1. Lineage (GTDB taxonomy): Bacteria > Actinomycetota > Actinomycetes > Mycobacteriales > Micromonosporaceae > Micromonospora. The sequence goes on along the minus strand of JAEYGD010000542.1, from coordinate 20,852 downwards.
CGCGTACTCGACGCTCGGCGTGCCGACGCCGGCACCGGTGTCGACCGTGCCGCGCCAGGCGCCGGTCTCGGCGCCCCGGCCCTCGATGAACGACTTGAAGCGTTCCAGGTCCGACTCGGCCTGCCGCTCGACGACGTTCAGCTTCTCGCCGGCCTTCTCGACCAGGCCCTCGGGCTCGTACTCCAGGTGCAGGCGGACCATCGTGCGGTCGGTGTCAACCGGCTGGAAGTAGACGGCGCCGGCGTTGGTCGCGCCCTCGGTCGCCGCCCACGCGACCTTGCGGTCGGGCACCTGCTCCAGGATCGTCGCGTCCCACTCACGCCGGACCCCGGCGATCTCGGCGACCCAGTGCATCCGCCGGTCGTCGAGCTGGCGTACCTCGCGGACGCCGCCCATGAACTTCGGGAACTCCTCGAACTGGGTCCACTGGTTGTAGGCGGTGCGGATCGGCACCCGCACCTCGATGGACTTCTCGATGTTGGTGGTCATACTGATCCTCCTCCTGGTGGATGAAGGTGGGCCACCGGCGCGAACCAGCACGCCGGCCCACCCGGATCAGTACCCTCCGCTGCCGGCTCAAACGTGACGTCGCTCAGACGTAGAGGCGGCGCGCGTACTCCGGGCCGTAGTGACGTTCCAGGTCGGCCAGGCTCTCGGCCGGCGCCTCGACCTCCTTGATCAGGCGTGCCCGCGACGGCAAGTCGTCCGGCCCCCAGGTCTCCGGTCGCCACAGCTCCGACCGGAGGAAGGCCTTCGCGCAGTGGTAGAAGATCTGCTCGATCTCGACCACCACCGCGAGCACCGGCCGGTGCCCCCGGACCGTCATGTCGTCGAAGAACGGCGCGTCGCGGACCAGCCGGGCCCGCCCGTTGATCCGCAGCGTGTCGGTGCGCCCGGGGATCAGGGAGAGCAACCCGACGTGCGGGTTGTCGAGGATGTTGCGGTAGCCGTCGGCGCGCTTGTTGCCGGGCCGCTCCGGGACCGCGACCGTCGTGTCGTCGAGCACCCGGACGAAACCCGGCGGGTCGCCCTTGGGTGAGACGTCACAGGTGCCGTCCGCACCCGCGGTGGCGACCAGGCAGAACGGGGACGCCGCCAGCCACTGCCGGTCCCGCTCGTGCAGGCGGGTGCGCTCCTTCGCGGCGGCGCGCGGCGCCGGGACGCCCAGCAGCTCCCGCAGTTCCTCGTGCGTCGTGATGTCCACCGTCACGCGACCCTCCCCCGTCCGTTGACCATGGTGGCGGCGTGCCGCCACCCACAGCCTAGGCGGTCCCAGCAGGGCGAGGTTTGCCCCGGGCAGGCACGGGTACCGCCTCACCCGACCCGCCGGCAGGACCGACACAGTGGAGGCCCGGTCATGGAGAGCCGACTCAAGGTGCTGGGCCATCCCGTCCACCCGATGCTGGTGATGTTCCCGGTGGCCCTGCTCGTGACCGCGGTCATCTTCGACGTCGTCGACACCGTCGGTGGTCCCGACCTCCTCGGCGAGGTCGCGTACTGGAACATCACCGTCGGCCTGATCGGCGGCCTGCTGGCCGCGGCGGCCGGGACGTTCGACCTGCTCGCCATCCCCACCGGCACCCGCGCGAAGCGGGTGGCGCTCACCCACGCCGCCGCGAACGTCGCCGCGATCCTGCTCTTCGCCGCGGTCTGGGTGGTCCGGCTCAACGCCGACTCCCGGGCCGCCGGTGGCGCGCTCATCGCGATCGAGGTGGTCGCCCTGGCCATCCTCGGGGTCAGCGCCTGGCTCGGCGGGGAACTGGTCGACCGGCTCGGCGTCGGCGTGGACCGCGACGCCCACCTGGACGCGCCCAGCTCCCTGCGTTCCCCGACGGCCAACCAGCGGATCGGAGAGGTGCGATGAGTGAGAGTGGTGGCTTCGGCCGGGGCTGGCGCGGCCGGCAGCAGGGCTGGGACCCGATGGGTGAGTTGCAGTCGCTGCGCGCCGAGCTGAGCCGGCTGGTCGGTGGCCGTTCCGGCTCACCCGACCTGGAGCTGAACGAGACCGCCGACGGCTGGGAGTTCGTCGTCCGCCTGCCCGGCGTGGCACCCGAGGAGGTGGCGGTCGAACTGGACGACCGTGAGCTGTGCGTACGGGCCCGCTCGGAGGCCGAGGTCAACGCCGACCACGGCATCCCGGGTGGCTTCGAGACCCGGGGTTTCGAGTACCGGGTGGACCTGCCGTCCCGGGTGGACCCGGAAACCATCGACGCGGTGATGGACCACGGCCTGCTCCGCGTCCGGCTGCCCCGGGCCGCCCGCGCCACGCCGCGCACCATCACCGTGGGCCGCACCGGGCTACGCGGCCCCGCCACCGGCACGCCGCCGCCGGTCGACCCGGCCGCCGACCGGGAGCTGCACCAACCGGACACCGAGATCGACCGGCCGTAGGGGTCACGTGGTCGCCCCGCACCTGCTCGGCCCGGTCGCCGAGCGCGTACCCGACGTCGAGCGGATCGCCGTGCTGCGGGCCAACGCGCTCGGCGACTTCATCTTCGCCCTGCCGACGCTCGACGCGCTGCGGGCCGCGTACCCGGAGGCGGAGATCGTGCTGCTCGGCGCGCCCTGGCACGCGAAGCTGTGGCGTGACCGGCCCGGCCCGGTGGACCGCGTCCTGGTGGTGCCACCCGCGCCGGGGATCCGCTCCCCGGACCCCGGCGAGCCCGGGTCGGCGATGGCGGACTTCCTCACGACCGCCCGCAAGGAACGCTTCGACCTGGCGCTGCAGATCCACGGTGGGGGCGCCAACTCCAACCCGATGGTCGCCGGCCTCGGCGCCCGGGTGACCGCCGGCCTGCGCGCCGAGGACGCCCCGCCGCTGGACCGCTGGCTCCGGTACGTCTACTACCAGCACGAGGTGATCCGCTACCTGGAGGTCGCGGCGCTGGTGGGTGCGCCGGCCACCACGATCGTCCCGACCCTCGCCGTCACCGACGCCGACCGGGCCGAGGCGGCCGAGGTGCTGGGCCCGGCGGACCGCCCCCGTGTCGCGCTGCACCCCGGCGCCACCGACACCCGGCGGCGCTGGCCCGCCGAACGGTTCGCGGAGGTGGCCCGGGAACTGCACGCAGACGGGTACGAGGTACTGGTCACCGGTACGCCCGGCGAGCGGGACGTGGTGGACGAGGTGGTGACCGCGGCCGGGGTGCCGGTGCGGCCGCTGGTCGGCGCGCTCAGCCTGGGCGGGCTCGCCGGGGCCTACGCGGGCTGCGCGCTGGTGGTCGCCAACGACACCGGCCCGGTGCACCTGGCGGCGGCCGTCGGCACCCCCACCGTCGGGGTCTACTGGGTCGGCAACCTCATCAACACGGCGAACCCGCTGCGTGGCCGGCACCGCCCGATCACGTCGTGGACGGTGCACTGCCCGGTCTGCGGCGTCGACTGCACACCCGGGATCTACCCGCACCGCCCCGGCGACGGCGACTGCCCGCACCGCGATTCCTTCGTGACGGACGTCCCGACCGTCGAGGTGCTGGAGGCCGCCCGCGAACTGCTCGCCTGACGGCCCTCAGGCCGGCTGCGGCGCGTCCCGCTCGGCGAGGAGCACCTCCCACGCCTCCACCTCGCGTTCGGTGACCGTGGTCGGTGACTCCAGGTGGTACGCCCCGCTGGGCAGGACACCGGCGCCACCGTGGCGCTCCAGCACGGCGATCTGGGCGGCCACGTCCTCGCCCTGGTGCTTCTCCTGCACCCGCCGCCAGAAGTCGAAACCGCCCGCGTCGACCAGCTTCGCGCGGTCGTACAGCACGCACCCGCCGATCCAGGACACCTTGTACGCCCGCCAGGTCCCCGGCCGCAGGTCGAGCTTCTCGGTCACGTGCAGCAGGTTCGCGGCCGGGTGGATCGAGGCGCGCTGCCACTCGGGGGTGCCCGGACGGATCCGCTCCGGCTGCGGCGGCCCGTCCCACTCCTCGTAGTGCCGGTGCGTCTCCGGCCGGACGTCGTCGACGTACGACAGGCCGTGCACGGCGTTGCCGACGAAGCCGCAGCCCAGCTCCTCGATCGCGGTGACCAGCCGGCGCAGGGCGCCCGGTTCCAGCCAGACGTCGTCGTCGAGGCAGAGCACGTACCGGGCGGCCGAGGCGGCCAGCAGCGCGGCGCGGTGCTCGGCCAGGCCGCGCCGGGGCAGCCGGCGGGTCAACAGCACCGGGTGCCCCCGGTGGCGCAGCGCGCGGACCATCGTCGCCGCCGCCGGGTGGGCGTACGCGGGCTCACCGTCGGACTGGTCGCTGACGACCACCCCGAAGTCGCCCACGCCCTCCTGGGCGGCCAGCCCGGAGAGGGTGACCGCCAGTTCGGCGGGCCGGTTGCGGGTCGGGATCAGCACGTCGAGTCGCCGGTCGGCGCGGAACCGGTCGGGCCTGCCCGGGTCGAGCGGTCGGTTCACGCCTGCTCCGTCACAGGTGCGGTGGCGCCGTGCGCGCGGATCCGGTCGATGATCGCCGACGTGGAGCGGTCGGGCACGTACCCGAGTGTGCGTACCTGGCCGCCGAGCCGGCGCACCAGGGGTGCCTCCGGCACCATCTCCGGCGGGTAGTCGCCGCCCTTGACGTAGACGTCGGGCCGGACGGTCTCGATGAGCCGGGCGGGGGAGTCCTCCTCGAAGACCACCACGTGGTCCACGCAGGACAGGGCGGCCAGCAGGGCCACCCGGTCCTCGACCGGGTTCACCGGCCGGTCGGGGCCCTTCAGCCGGCGTACGCTGCCGTCGGAGTTGACCGCCACCACCAGCAGGTCGCCGAGCGCCCGGGCCTGCTCCAGGTAGCGGACGTGGCCCCGGTGCAGCACGTCGAAACAGCCGTTGGTGAAGACCACCGAGCGGCCGGCACGGCGGTGCTCCCCGACGATCGCCGTCAGTTCGTCGGCGTCGACGAGGGCCGGCCGGTCCCCGCCCGCGCGGGAGTCGAGCGCGGCGAGCAGGTCCTCCCGCCGGCACACGCAGGTGCCCGTGTCGGAGACCGTGATGGTGGCCGCGAGCTGGGCGAGCTGGGCGGCGGTCGGCAGCGGCGCGTCGGCGGCCAGCGCGAGGGTCATCGCCGCCAGGTACGCGTCCCCGGCGCCGACCGCGTGGCTGGCCGGCACCGGCGTGCTGTGGCTGCGGCTGGGCTCGCCGTCGGGCCCGGCGACCACGGCGCCGTCGGTGTCCAGGGTGACCGCCACGACGTCGGCTCCGGTGTGTTCCCGCAGCTCGGCCAGGCGGGCCTCGGCGAGCACCGCCCGGTCCACGTCCTCGCCGGCGGTGACGGTCACGCCGGTGCCGGTGACGCTGTGCCCGTCACCGGTCACCGCGACCCGGTCCTCGCCGGGGCCGGGTTCACCGGTCGGTCCGAGGAGGGCGCCGCCGCCGGTCGCCGCGAGACGGGCGGACGAGCCGTCGCCCGGCGCGACACCCACGCTCAGCTCGGACGGGCCGTCGGACGGGTCGCCGTCGGGGTGGTCCAGGTGCAGGTCGTTGCCGGCGGGCCGGGCTGCCGCGCGGGCGAGCAGCCGGGTGGCCTCGGCGAAGCTCGGGGTGACCACGGTGGGGGCGAGCCCGTGCCAGTCCGCGAGGTCGTGCGCGTCGAGCGCGACGGTCGCGTACCGCTCCCGGTTGGCCATCAGCCAGGCGCGTACCGGTGCCGGAAGGGCACCCAGCGCGTAGTCGCAGACCACCAGCGTCGGGGCTTCACCACCGGCGGCACGCAGCTCCTCGGTGGCGCACTCCAGTGCGGTGAGCAGCCGGGCCACCCCCTCGTCGTCGAGGGGGTCCTCCGGGTCGCCGGAGTCCTCCCGCAGCAGGATCTGGTTGCCGGCGAGCATCCGCCGCTTGACCGGCGTCGGCCGGCTCGGGTGGCTGACCGTACGGTCCCAGACGCCGGCCCGGTCGAGGCAGTCGTGCAGTTCGTCTCCGGCCACGTCCGCGCCGACCGGCGCCACCAGCGCGGCCCGGCCGCCGAGCGCGGCGACGTTCACGGCGGTGTTCGCCGCCCCGCCGGCCGCGGAGATCCGCCGGCGCAGGGTGAGGACCGGGGCCGGTGCCTCCCGGCACAGCCGGTCCGACTCGGCGAACCGCCACTCGTCGAGCATGGCGTCCCCCAGGACCAGGACGGGGCGCCCCAGCCAGCTCTCCACGACGGCGGCGAGCCGGTGCTGTTCCGCTGCTGCTCCTGCCATGCCCTCCGGGGTCCCCCGGGGCAGCCCGGTCAAACCTGGCGTGACGCCCGCCGCGTTTCGGGCCGGGGGCGGCGGGAACCGACGAAAGGTACCCCGGAGAGGAGAGGTATCGACATGGCAGCGACGACACTTGAGGGCAGGCGGATCGCGTTCCTCGCCGCCGACGGCGTGGAGGAGGTGGAGTACACCGAGCCGCGCGAGGCGGTGGAGAAGGCCGGCGCGACGGCCGAGCTGGTCTCGCTGAAGCCCGGCTCGATCCAGTCCTTCAACCACCTGGACCACAGCAAGACGTACGACGTCGACGTGACCGTGGCAGACGCGGACGCCGGTCGTTACGACGCGCTGGTGCTGCCGGGCGGTGTGGCGAACCCGGACTTCCTGCGGTCGGACCCGGACGCGGTGCGTTTCGTGAAGGCGTTCTTCGAGGCCGGCAAGCCGGTCGGGGTGATCTGCCACGGGCCGTGGACGCTGGTCGAGGCGGACGTGGTGCGTGGCCGCCGGATCACGAGTTGGCCGAGCCTGCGTACCGACCTGACGAACGCGGGTGCGAACTGGGTCGACGAGGAGGTGGTCACGGACAACGGGCTGGTCAGCAGCCGGAAGCCGGACGACCTTCCCGCCTTCTGCGCCAAGATCGTGGAAGAGTTCGCGGAGGGTCGGCACTGATCCGTCCCGGCGACGGGTGGTCACCGGGGGTTGGCGGCGAGGTGTGTCCAACGCCGTCAACCCGGTGGCCGGCGTCGGGCCGGCCGACGTCCGGCGGCTGCTCGACGGCGCCGGGTCAGGCGGCGGTCGGGGTCTGCTCCCGGGCGGCCCAGGCGGCGTCCTCGGCTTCCTTGCGGGCGCGGCCCTCCCGACCGTCGTAGCGCAGGAAGGAGGGCAGGACGGCCGCCAGGGCGACCGTGCCGACGACGCAGAGGATCCCGCCGGAGACGATCGAGCCCTGCACGCCCAGCGGCGTACGCGCCATCAGCCCGGAGCGGAGCTGTCCCAGCAGCGGCCCTGTCGAGTAGGAGAGCATCTCGATCCCGGCGAGCCGCCCGCGTAGGTGGTCGGGGATCGTCTGGTTCCAGATGATCATGCGGAACAGGCCGGAGATCATGTCCGCCGCGCCCGCCAGGACCAGGAAGAACAGCGCCGCCCAGAGCGACGTCACCAGGCCGAAGCCGACGATGGCGAGCCCCCAGGCGCCGGCCGCGAGGACCACCATCAGCCCGTGCCGGTGCACCCGCGCGGTCCAGCCGGAGCCGAGGGTGGCCAGCATCGACCCGACCGCCGGGGCGCTGTAGAGCAGGCCGAGCACCGCCGGGCCGCCCAACCGTTCGGCCATGAACGGGTAGAGCGCCTGCGGCATGCCGAAGAACATCGCGTTCATGTCGACCAGGTAGGTGCCGAGCAGTTCGGGTCGGCTGCGCGCGTACCGCAGGCCGGTCACCACCGACCGCAGTGACGGCCGGTCGGCCGCCGGTGGTGGCGGCACCGCGCGCACCAGCGCGAGGCAGAGCAGCGAGAACGCGAAGGTGGCCAGGTCGATCGCGTACACCCAGGCCAGGTCGACGCTCGCGATGAGCACGCCGGCGACGGCCGGGCCGCCGAGCTGCGCGAGCTGCATGCGCAGCGAGTTCAGCGCGCTCGCCGCCGGGATGTCGTCCGGCGCGACGATGCGTGGCGTGAGCCCTTCCATCGCCGGGCGTTGCAGGCCGTCCAGCGCGGCGGTCAGCGCCGCCACCAGGTAGAGCAGCCACAGCTGCGGCGCCGTCCCGAGCGAGTTCAGCAGGAGTACGCCGCAGAGCAGCGTGAAGCCGACCTCGGCTCCCAGCACGAGCAGCCGGCGGTCGAGGAAGTCCGCCAGCGCGCCGCCGACGAAGGCCATCAGCAGCAGGGGTACGAGTTCGCACACGCCGATCAGGCCGACCAGCAGCGGATCGCCGGTGAGCTGGTACACCTGGTACGGGATGGTCACGTAGGTGATGAACGACCCGAATCCCGACACTCCGGCTGCGGTGAAGACCAGCCGGTAGTCCCGCGACCTGCGGAGCGGGGTGAGGTCCAGCGCGAACCGGCGGAGCGATGCCACGAGCGAGCATGTTCGTCCGCCCGCCCGCCCCCTGTCCAGGCGAACAGCCGCCCGGTGGCCACCGTCACGCCGGGGACGGACCGGGGTCGGCGCGCATGTTCCGGACCGGCCGGGAAAGAACGCGGGATGACGACGCAGACCGCGGTGCTGACCGCGCGCCAGATCCGGCTGCTGATGTTCGGCCTGATGACCGGCATGCTGCTGGCCGCGCTGGACCAGACCATCGTGGGCACCGCCCTGCCGACCATCGTCGGCGAGCTGGGCGGCATCAACCACTACTCCTGGGTGGTGACCGCGTACCTGCTCGCGTCGACCGCCTCGACGCCGCTCTACGGCAAGATGGCCGACCTGTACGGGCGCCGGCCGGTCTTCCTGTTCTCGATCGGGACGTTCCTGGTGGGCTCGCTGCTCGCCGGCCTGTCGCAGGACATGACCCAGCTGATCGTCACCCGGGGCGTGCAGGGCCTCGGTGCCGGCGGCCTGCTGACGCTCGCGTTCACCATCATCTCGGACGTGGTGTCGCCCCGGGAGCGGGGCCGCTACCAGGGCCTCTTCGGCGCGGTCTTCGGGGTCTCCTCGGTGGCCGGGCCGCTGGTGGGCGGGTACTTCGCCGAGACCGACTGGCGGTGGATCTTCTACCTCAACGTGCCGCTGGCGATCCTCGCCATCGTCGTGTGCTCGCGGGTGCTGCGGCTGGTCCCGTTCGAGCGCCGCAGGCACGCCGTCGACTGGTTGGGCGCGGCGCTGCTGGTGGCCGGGGTGAGCTGCCTGCTGCTGGCGCTGAGCTGGGGCGGCAACGAGTACGCCTGGGGCTCGGGCGTGATCGTCGCGCTCTTCGTGGCCGGGGCGGTGCTGGGGCTGCTCTTCGTCCTCCAGGAGGCGCGGGTCGCCGAGCCGATCCTGCCGCTGCGGTTGTTCCGCAACGCGACGTTCGCCCTGGCCAACTCGGCGGGCTTCGTGCTGGGCCTGGTGATGTTCGGTTCGATCATCTTCATCCCGCTCTACCTGCAGATCGTCAAGGGCGCCTCACCGACCCGCAGCGGCCTGCTGATGCTGCCGATGATGGCCGGCGTCATCGTCACGTCGGTGCTGACCGGGCGGGCGATGAGCCGGATCGGCCGCTACAAGTGGTTCCCGGTCGCCGGTTCCGTGGTGCTGGTGGCCGGGATGCTGCTCTTCACCCGGCTGGAGGTGCGGACGTCGCTCTGGGTGGCCTTCGGCTTCATGGTGGTGATCGGTGTCGGTCTGGGCCTGTGCATGCAGTCGCTGGTCCTCGCGGTGCAGAACGCGGTGTCGATGCGGGACCTGGGCGCCGGTACCTCGGCGGCGACGTTCTTCCGGTCGCTGGGCGGGTCGTTCGGCGTGGCGATCCTCGGCGCGGTGCTGTCGTCCCGACTCACGTCCGAACTGGCGGGCCGGCTGCCGGCCGCGCTCACCCAGCTGCCGCCCGAGCAGCGGGCCGCGGTGGCGGCCGGCGGCGGCGCCGACGTGTCGGTCAACGATCCGGCGACGGTCCTCGCCCTGCCCGGGCCGGTGCGGGCGGCCGTCCAGGGGTCCTTCGTGGAGGCGCTGGACCTGGTGTTCCTCGCCGCCGGGCTGATCGCGATCGTGGCGGTGCTGGTCACGCTGGCGCTGCCCGACGAGAAGCTGCGCGGTGCGGGCCCGGAGGGGGCGACCGGCGGCACCGACGGCCTCGGTGGGGAGGCGCCCGCCGCGGGCGGCAAGCCGCTGGCGAAGGAGTCGAAGGCGGAGGCCGCCGCCGACATGGAGGCCAAATCCCAGACCCTGCTGTGACTACTTCAGGATCAGGCGGTTGGTCTGCTCGAAGACGTCCAGGTCGGCCAGGGTCTCCGGGACGCTGGCCGACAGCGGGCTCGGCAGGTGGGTGCGGTCGAAGAAGCCGGCGTCCCGGGTCTCGTCGGTGATCCGGGCGAGGTCGCCGTCCCACTCCTCGACCCGGAACGCGGTCGTGAAGATCTGGTAGGTGTGCCCGTACATGTTGGTGTGGGTCCGGTCCGGGCCGGTGTAGAGGGCGAAGGCGCTCACCCGCAGGGCACGCAGCCCGGTCTCCTCGCGTACCTCACGCACCGCGCAGTCCGCGATCGACTCGCCCAGCTCCATCGCCCCCGCCGGCATGGCCCACTGGCCGTTGTCGGAGCGCTGGATCAGCAGGACCCGGCCGGCGCTGTCCCGGACCACCGCGCGGGCACCGACGAACATGAGTGTCCGGTCCCCGGCGAGGGCGCGCAGCTGACCGACGTACGAGTCTGCCCAGGAGATACTCACCCGGACAATCTACGCAGCTCTCCCGGCCCGGTCCGGAGTTCCGGGGTTCCCAAGTTGTGACCGGCGACACTAGCTTGGCACCCATGCGGAGCACGATGATGGACGCCCCCCTCCAGGTCTCCCGGATCCTCGACCACGGCTCCACCGTGCACGGCACGGCCGAGGTGGTCACGTGGACCGGCGGAGAGCCCCGCCGGACGACGTACGCCGAGGTCGGCCGGATGGCCGCCCGACTGGCGCACGCGCTGCGCGACGAGTGCGGCGTGACCGGTGACGAGCGCGTCGCCACCTTCATGTGGAACAACACCGAACACCTGGTGGCGTACTTCGCCGTGCCCAGCATGGGCGCGGTGCTGCACACCCTGAACATCCGGCTCTTCCCCGACCAGGTCGCCTACATCGCCGGCCACGCCGACGACCGGGTGGTGCTTGTCGACTCGACGCTCATCCCGCTGCTGGCGAAGGTCATCGGCGACATGACGACCGTGCGACACGTCGTGGTGGTCGGCGGCGGCGACCCCGCACCGCTGGTCGCGGCGGCCGGCGACCGGATCGCCGTACATCACTGGGACGCCCTGCTGGCCGGCCGGCCGGACACGTACGACTGGCCGGAGGTGGACGAGCGCGACGCCGCCGCGCTCTGCTACACCTCCGGGACCACCGGCAACCCCAAGGGCGTGGCCTACTCGCACCGCTCGATCTACCTGCACTCGCTCCAGGTCTGCCTGCCGGAGTCGTTCGGCCTCGGCCCCCGCGACCGGGTGCTGGCGATCGTGCCGATGTTCCACGCGATGTCCTGGGGCCTGCCCTACGCGGCGTTCCTCTCCGGTGCCTCGCTGGTCATGCCGGACCGGTTCCTCCAGGCCGCGCCGATCGCCGGGATGATCGCCGCCGAGCGGCCCACCCTGGCCGGCGCCGTACCGACCATCTGGACCGACCTGCTCGCCCACCTGGACGGCCACGACGTCGACACGGCCTCGCTGGCGGAGGTGATCGTCGGCGGCTCGGCGTGCCCGCCGGCGTTGATGCACGCGTTCGAGGAGCGCCACGGCATCCGGGTCATCCACGCCTGGGGCATGACCGAGACGTCGCCGCTCGGCTCGGTGGCCCGCCCGCCGGCCGGCGTCGACGACGAGGAGGCGTGGCGGTACCGGTACACGCAGGGCCGGGTACCGGCCGGCGTCGAGGCCCGGATCGTCGGTCCGCTGGCCGAGACGCTGCCCGCCGACGGGACCTCCGTCGGCGAACTGGAGGTCCGCGGCCCGTGGGTGACCGGCCGGTACGTCGGCGACGAGACGCCGGACGAGGAGAAGTTCCGGGACGGCTGGCTGCGTACGGGTGACGTCGGCACCCTCTCGCCGGACGGCTTCATCACGCTGACCGACCGCGCGAAGGACGTCATCAAGTCCGGCGGGGAGTGGATCTCCTCGGTCGAGTTGGAGAACGCCCTGATGGCCCACCCGGACGTGGTGGAGGCCTGCGTGGTGGGCGTACCGGACCAGCGCTGGGGTGAGCGGCCGCTGGCGACGGTGGTGCTCCGCGAGGGTGCGACGACCGGTGCCGAGGAACTGCGGGAGTTCCTGGCCGGCTCGGTGGCCCGCTGGCAGTTGCCCGAGCGGTGGGCCGTCATCGACGCCGTGCCGAAGACCAGCGTGGGCAAGTTCGACAAGAAGGTGGTCCGGTCCCGGTACGCCGAGGGCGGCCTGGAGGTCCGCGAACTGGCCGCGCCGTAACGTTTCCCGGCGTACCGTCGCCTGTTGGGCAGGGGCACCTGAAGAGGCATCCCTCCCCAGGGGCGGCCCCGGCGTTCGCACCGCGCCGGGGCCGCCCGTTCCATGCGGGGCGACCCGCACCGTCATTCTTGCGAAAATTGTTCGCCTCTGTCCCGCTGATGGGAAAAGAGCCCAGGTCAGGACCGTTCAGCCCTCGTCGGTGGTGCCGATGAGCACCTTGCCGACGGTGCCGCTCTCCACGGCCTGGTGCGCCGCCGCGGTCGCCTCCAGCGGATAGTGGTGCAACGGCAGGCCCGCGTCCTCGCCGACCCGTACGCCGCCCTGCGCGACCGCCGCCGCCACATCGGTCACCGCGTGCGCCTTCGCCACCTTCGGTTCCGTGTAGACGAGCACGAACTGCCAGCGGGCGTTCGGCACCATCAGCGGCCGGATCGGCAGGGTCACCTCGTCGCCGCCGTCGTCGGCGTACACGCAGACCGCACCGCCCGTCCGGAGCAGCTGCACGTCCGTGGCCGCGTTGCGCGCCGCGGACACCTCGACGATCGTGTGCACCCCGTCGGGGGCGACCTTCCGGACCTCCTCCACCACGTCCTGCTCCCGGTAATTGATCACGAAGTTGGCGCCGGCCGCCGCCGCGAGCTGCGCCTTCTCCGCGCTGCTCACCGTCGCGATCACGCACGCGTCGGCCCAGCGGGCGAGCTGGATCGCCGCGTTGCCGACCGCACCCGCCCCGCCCTGCACCAGCACCGTGTGATCGCCCAGCGCACCCGCGTGCAACGTGTCCGGCAGGTACTCGCCGGCCGTCAGGCACCGGTGCGCGGTCAGGAACGGGATGCCCAGGCAGGCACCGAGGTCGAAGGAGGCGTCACCGAGGCGCACCGCCTGCCGGACCGGGACCACCGTGTACTCGGCGGCGGTGCCCCACGGCCGCTGCCACGCCGCCTCCCACAACCAGACCCGCTCGCCGACGAGCCGCTGGTCGACCCCCTCGCCGACGCCCTCCACCACACCCGCGCCGTCCTGGCCGGGCGTCTGCCAGCCGGCCGGCAGCGGCCACTGCCGCCGGGCCTTCCAGTCGGTCGGGTTCACCCCGGAGACCGCCACCCGGACCAGCACCTCACCGGGGCCGGGCTCCGGCACCGGCCGGTCCACCAGCCGCAGCACCGAGGGATCACCGGTGCGCTCGTACACGATCGCCTTCATCCCCGTCTCCTCACCTGCGCCGCGCGACCTGCCGTACCCGGCGCGTCCCCGCTCATGCCGGCCGCCACGGTTCACCTCGCAACCGGCTCCCGCCACACGGCGACCGCCCACACCGATCCCGGCGGCCCCGAAAACCGTACAACGGGGTAGTCCGCGGGAGGGATGGGACCATGCGTCACAGGGTGCTGGAGCAGGACGCCGAACCGGCCTGCGGGTGGCCGGCGGATGCCGGAAGCGGTCGAGCCGGCCCACCGGCGGTGACCGGACGGGACCCGGAACAGGCGGCCCGCCGGTTCCTGCCCCCGTCGAGCCGGAGCCGGTCGATCTGACCGGGCCGCCCGGCCGTCAGCCCAGCGCCGCCACGGCCTCGGGCGTCAGCTCACCGATCGACCCGACCACCACCGCGGCGAGCCGCTCGGCGTCCGGATCCAGGGGGTACGCCCCGTGCGGCACCGCCACCACGGTCATCCCCGCGGCGGCCGCCGAGCGTACGCCGTTGGACGAGTCCTCCAGCGCGACGCAACGGGCCGGGTCGACGCCGAGCCGCGCGGCGACGGCGAGGTACACGTCCGGCGCGGGCTTGCCGTGGGCGGTCTCCTCCGTGGACAGCGTCGCGCCGAACACGTCCGTGAGACCGGTCGCGGCCAGCGCCGCGGCGATCAGGCGCGTCGGGGACGAGCTGGCCAGCCCCAGCGGCCACCGCCCGGCCAGCCGGCGCACGACGTCGTCGGCCCCGTCGATCAGCGGTACGCGCTCCGCGTACCGCCGGGTCATCTCCTCGACGACCTCGGTGGCGACCTGCTCGGCGGTCCGGTCGACGCCCAGCTCGCCGCTCAGGTAGCGGGACCACTCCCCGGTGCTCATGCCCATCAGCCGTCGCTGCGTGTCGGCCTGCCAGGTGCCGCCGTGCGCGGCCACGTACGCCCGCCGGACCTCCTCCCAGACCGGCTCGGAGTCCACGATCACGCCGTCCAGGTCGAAGATCACCGCGTCTGCCACGTACCCATCCTGCCCGACCGGCGGCGCGGGATCAGCTCTGGAGCGCGGGCAGGCCGATCGGGCTGCCCGCCGGGATGACCGTGTGACCGGCCCGGGCGATCGGGTCGAGCAGCTCCCGGGCCCGCTCGGTACGCGTCGCGCCGAGCGCCCGCCACGGCCGGGCGGCCGCGGCGTCGGTGGCGTCCTCCACCGCCCGGAACGCGGCGCGACCCTGCTCGGTGGGCTCGCCGGCGGCGGTGAGCCAACCCCGCGTGGCCAGCCGGTCCCGGGCCGCCGCCCACTGCTCCTCCGTCCAGCCCCGGCCCAGCAGGTTGGCCGGCGGCATGTCCACCGCCACCCGCCAGGCCAGCGTCTCCACCGGGTCGAGGTCGGCGGCGACCAACGCCGCGATGTGCCCGTCCCCGCGGTGCTCGCGCAGGGTGGTGGCGGCCTGCCAGAGCCGGGCGAGCGGGTACTCGCCGCGGGGCAGCGCCGCGTTCGCCGCACCCAGCACCCGGCCGGCCACCTCGACCTCGGCCGCGGCGGCCTCCAGCAGGTCGGCGGTCTCCACCAGGTGCGCCTCCGGCAGCTCGTACGTCAACTCGGCGAGCGCCTGGACGGCGCCGGTGAGCCGGGCCCGCAGCGCCTCCACCGGGGTGGCCAGCTTCCAGATCGCGGGCAGGGCGCGCCGCACCATGTGCGGGGCGAAGCTGTAGAAGGCGGCCACCACGGGTGCCGCGTCGACGGCGCCGAGCGGCGCGGACCGGCCGGCGAAGTAGCCCCGCCAGTAGCCGCGCAGGCCGACCGCCTCGTACGCGGCCCGGGGGCGGGGATGGAAGTACGTCACCGCGTGGACCGGCTCGAAGTGGGTCCACATCAACCGGGCGATCCGCCCCGGGTCGTCCGTCACGTGCACCTCCGCGTCCGCTCCGGTCACCCCGGGCGGCTGACCACCGGGGGTGACGCTGAACTTACTGCCGCGACGCAGGGGGCCGGAAGCCCGCTGTGGGCAACCGCACCGCCCCGGTCGGTCTGGGGCGGTGCGGCAGGTCGGGTCACTGGGCGGCGAGCACGTCCACGACGAAGCGCAGCGGGCCGGTCGGCCGGCCGCTGGCCGGGTCGTTGCCGTACGCGAGCTCGGCGGGGATGTCCAGCTGCACCCGGCTGCCGACGGTCACGCCGACCAGACCCTGGTCCCAGCCGGGGATGACCTGACCGACGCCGATGGCGAAGCTCGCCGGCTCGCCGCGCGACCAGGAGGAGTCGAACTCCTTGCCGTCGGCGTAGAAGACGCCCACGTAGTTGGTGGTGATGTTCTGCCCGGTCTTCACCTCGGGGCCGGTGCCCTTGATCAGCGGGGTGACCACCAGCTTCTTCAGCTCGCCCTTGCCGGCCTCCACGGCCGGCTTGGTGTTGAGCGCCGGGTCGGCCCCCTCCGGCAACGGGGCGCCGGCGCCGCCGGCGGCAGGGGCGGAGGCGCTCGCCGAAGGGTTGCCCGCGGCCTGGTCCGTCGCGTCGTCCTTACCCCGGTCCACCAGCACGAACACGGTGATCAGGATCGCCACGACGGCGATCCCGGCGACGCCGCCGGCCCAGGCCTGCCGGCGTCGCTTGGCCTCGGCCGCCTTCTGCGCGGCCAGCTGCGCGGCCAGCCGCCGCTCCGACTTCTGTGCCCGGTTCTGCGTACGGTCGCTCACCGCGTCGACTCCCTGCTCGAAAATGGTGGCCGGCACCGGGTGCCGGGGGGATGGCCGACGCACACGGTACCCGTCCGGAGGCCCACCGTGCCTCCTCCACCACACCGCATCCGGCGCGGCAGTCACTTCGTCCCCGGCACCACCATGAAGTCGGTCACCAGGTGCCGGGCCAGAGACCGGCGCAGTGGATCGAGGGCTCGTCCACCGGCCGGGTTCACGCCGACTTGCGGGCGGCCTTCTTCGCCGGGGCCTTCTTCGCCGGTTCGGCCTTCTTCGCCGTCGTCTTCTTCGCGGCGGCCTTCTTCGGCGCGGCCTTCTTCTCGGCCGGCTTCTTCTCCGCCGTCTTCTTCGCGGCGGTCTTCTTCGCCGGTGCCTTCTTCTCGGCCGCCTTCTTCTCGGCGGCCTTCTTCTGCGCCGAGCGGGCCGCCGAGATCGGGGTCGGCTCGCCGGCACCGCCACCGGCCGGCGCCTCACCGCGCGCGGCCCGGGCCCGCTCCACGGACGCCTTCAGCGCCGCCATCAGGTCCACCGCCGCCGCCGGGGCCTCCTCGACCTCCTCCGGCTGGACGACCTCGCGGCCCTCCACCTTCGCGTCGATGACCTCCTGGAGGGCGGCCCGGTAGTCGTCGGTGAAGGCGTCCGGCTGGAAGTCGCCGGCCATCGAGTCGATCAGGGAACTGGCCATGGCCAGCTCCGGAGGCCGGACCTTCAGGTCCTCGTCCAGGAAGCCGAAGTCCGGCTTCCGGATCTCGTCGGGCCACAGCATCGTGTTGAGCAGCAGCACGCCCTGGTGGACCCGCAGCGTGGCGAGCTGTTCGCGCTGGCGGATCGCCACCTTGACGATCGCCACCCGCTCCGAGTCGGTGAGCGCGTCCCGCAGCAGCACGTACGGCTTGGTGGCCGTGCCCTCCGGCTCCAGGAAGTAGGACTTGGCGTAGAGGATCGGGTCGACCTGCTCGGCGGGGACGAACTCCAGCACGTCGATCGCCCGGGAGGTGCTCAGCGGCAGGTCGGCGAAGTCCTCGTCGGTGAGGATGACCATCTCGCCGCCGCCGATGTCGTACCCCTTGGCGATGTCGTCGTAGCTGACCTCCTCACCGCAGACCTGGCAGGTGCGCTTGTAGCGGATCCGTCCGCCGTCCTCCCGGTGCACCTGGTGGAAACGGATGTCCTTCTCCTCGGTCGCCGAGTAGAGCTTCACCCCGATCGAGACCAGCCCGAACGACACGGCTCCCTTCCAGATGGCCCGCATCCTGCGCTCCCTTCCCCGGTATCGACCATGCTCGCATCCGATCGAACCCCGCGCGAGGTGTTCGGCTTGCTACTACAGTCGGGTCGTGCCCGGCGCGCCGCTCAAGCCGATGCTCGCGATGACCGGGCAGCTCCCCGCGGGTGCCGGCTGGGCGTACGAATTCAAGTGGGACGGCGTACGGGCGCTCGCCGACATCTCCGGCGGCCGGCAGCACCTGTACGCCCGATCCGGCGTCGAGATCACCGTCGCGTACCCGGAACTCGCCACCCTGCCCGCCCAGGTGGACGACGCGCTGCTCGACGGCGAGGTCGTGCTCCTCGGCGAGACCGGGCAGCCCTCGTTCACCGCTCTGGCCGAACGGATGCACGTCCGGGACCGGAACAAGGCGGCCCGGCTGGCGGCCACCATCCCCGTCACGTACATGATCTTCGACCTGCTGCGGCTCGACGGCGTCGACCTGACCGGCCGTCCCTGGCAGGAGCGGCGCGCCGCCCTGGACGGGCTGGGGCTCGGCGGCGCGCGGTGGGCCGTACCCCCGGTCTTTCCGGACGGCCCGGCCACCTACCAGGCGGCGGGGGAGCACGGGCTGGAGGGAGTGATGGCCAAGCGGGTCGCGTCGGCCTACCGGCCGGGCGTGCGGTCGCCGGACTGGGTGAAGGTAAAGCTCGAGGTGACCGGCGACTTCGTGGTGGGCGGCTGGCGGCCGGGAGCGCGGCGGATCGGCGGGCTGCTGGTGGGGGTGCCCCGCCCCGACGGCCGGCTCACCTACCGGGGGCGGGTCGGCGGCGGCATCGGCGCGGCGCTGGAGCGGGAACTGCTGCGCGAGCTGGAGCCGCTGCGGACGGCCGGTTCGCCGTTCGCCGGGGACGTGCCACGCGAGGATGCCCGGGGCGCGATCTGGGTAACACCCCGGGTCGTGGTGGAGGTGAAGTACGGCCAGCGCACCCCGGACGGGCGGCTGCGCTTCCCCCGCGTGCTGCGGCTGCGGCCGGACAAGCCCGCCGAGGAGGTCGACGATGCCGGCTGACCGGTTCCGGGTCGAGGTCGAGGGTCGCACGCTGGAGCTGTCCAACCTGGACAAGGTGCTCTACCCGGCGGCCGGCTTCACCAAGGGCGAGGTGATCGACTACTACACCCGGATCGCCCCGCTGCTCCTGCCGCACCTGGCCGACCGCGCGCTGACCCGGATCCGCTTCCCCAACGGCGTCGACGGGGGCTCCTTCTTCGAGAAGAACGCACCGGCCGCGACGCCCGGCTGGGTCCGTACCGAGACGCTGCCCGCGCCCGGCTCGACGAAGGGCCGGGAGACCATCGACTACGTCGTCGCCGACGACCTGCCGACCCTGGTGTGGCTGGCCAACCTCGCCGCGCTGGAACTGCACACGCCGCAGTGGAAGGTCGGCGAACACCCGGACATGATGGTGGTCGACCTGGACCCGGGCGCCCCGGCGGCGCTCCAGCAGTGCTGCGAGGTGGCGCTGCTCATGCGGGACCGGCTCGCTCTCGACGGCGTCGACTCGTACCCGAAGACGTCCGGCAAGAAGGGCATGCAGCTCTGCTGCCCGATCGCCGGGACGCAGTCCGCCGACGACGTGTCCGCGTACGCCAAGCGGATCGCCCAGGAGCTGGAGAAGGCGCACCCGAAACTGATCGTGTCGAAGATGGCGAAGAACCTGCGGCCGGGCAAGGTCTTCATCGACTGGAGCCAGAACAACGCGGCCAAGACGACGGTGGCGCCCTACTCGCTGCGGGCGCAGTCGGTCCCGTCGGTGTCGACGCCGCTGACCTGGGACGAGGTGGCGGCCGGTGCGGCCGGCAAGCGGCCGGCGACGAAGCCGTACACCGCCGCCGAGGTGCTCAAGCGGGCCGACAAGTCCGGGGACCTGCTCGCCCCCCTCCTCGACGGCGGCCCCCAGTTGCCGCTCTAGTGGTCCGGTGTCAGGCGTACGGCCAGGTGGTGTACGAGATCCGCGCGTTCAGGTTGGCCGGCACGCCCAGCCAGGCGTAGCAGTTGACCCGCACCACCGTGTCCGACCCGGACCGCCCCCAGCTCGCCAGCACGCAGTGCCCCCGGGTCGGCTGGCTGTCGAAGTGCGGCGCGTGCGCGTTGACGAAGGCGGTGCCGAACGCCGTCCCGGTGTTGCGGAACGTCAGCTGGTACCGGCCGGTGCCGAGCAGCGCGCCGGTGGCGCCGCCGTGCGGTTCCACCGTCGAGTTGTACGAGTCGCCGCTGATCACACCGTCGCGGACGTTCTCGCCGTAGAGGGTTCCGCTGGCGAAGCGCGGGCCGGCCGAGTGGCCCAGCAGGTCGACCCGGGTGCCGTAGGTGACCGCGAAGCGGGCGTCGACGGGTGCGCCGGCCGCGTTAGCGCAGCGGACCTGCCAGTGGTCGGGCCAGGAGATCTGGCAGTTCACCGCGCCGGTGCCGAGTGCGGTGACGTGGGTCATCGGGAAGTAGCCGGTCCCGGGCGGATCCGGGTTCGGGTTCATCCGGAACTGGTAGCGGCCCTTCTCCAGGCGCTCGTACCGGATCACGCCGCCGGTGGAGTCGTAGCCGTAGGTGGTCGGCAGGGTCCGTACGCCGGTCGGCGCGGCCTGGTCGGTGACGAACCACGCGAGGCGGCCCTGGTGGATCTGCCGCCGGTTGGTGAAGGTCGCCACGAACCGGCTGTCGACCGGGGCGCCGGTCGCGGTGAAGCAGCGCACCTGGATCAGCAGGTCGGGCGCGACCAGGCTGCGGTACCAGCCGGCCACCGTGCAGTGCACCGGTCCGCCGCCGTACGCCACCACGTGCGCGACCCCGCCGCTCGTCGCCGCGCCCGCCAACTCCACGGTGTACGCCCCGGTGGCGGTGCGCCGGACCACGATGTCGCCCTCGGCGGAGTTGACGCTGTAGCCGTTGGTGACCCGGTACTCCGCGACGGTGGGCTGGTCCGCCCAGACGGTGGCGGTGACCGGATCGGCGAGCGGGTCGGCCCCGGCCGGTCCGGGCACGGCGAACGCCGCTGCGAGGAGCAGCGCGCTGATCCCCGTCGCCATCCAGCTCGTACGTCGCATGACCGTAGTCCTCCCGCCCTCGCCGGACACCTGGCACCGCGCCACGAGTCTGGCAACCCCCGTCAATGCCTGGTTTCGATCAACCGGGCGCGGCCACCGCCGTGGCGGTACGCCGCCGCCACCGAGCCGACCCTGGCGGCTGGTCGTCCCGGCGGCGGGGTGGTACCTGCGTAGGGTGGGTGGAGCGCGGTTTTCGGCCCGGGGGCCGGCGGTCGCGCCGAGCCCTGGAGGAGGCCCGATGGCCAGCATCGACATCGCCGTACCGGCTCCGACCGCGGTCGTCCCGCCCGCGTCGGCGGACCGCCCGCTGCTCACCTGGCTCGACGGCGCGACCGGCGAGCGGGTCGACCTGACCGCGGCCCAGCTCGGCGGGTGGGCGGCGCGCTCCGCCGGCCTGCTGCGCGACGGGTGCGGGC
>JAEYGD010000532.1 GCA_023402505.1 Actinomycetes bacterium | reverse complement strand
CTCCCCACCAGGGCGATCGTTGCCGCCACGTCAGCGCCGAGAGGAGACCCCGACATGGGGCGCTACGTCATTCGACGGTTGCTCCAGTTCATCCCGACCGTGCTGGGCACCATGTTCCTGCTCCACTACATGACCTCGCTGGCGATCCAGTTCAGCGGGAACCCGGTCCGGGCGCTGTTCGGCGACCGGACCCCGCCGCCGGCCCTGCTCCAGGCGGTCACCGAGCGGCTCGGCTACGCCGACCCCTGTCTGGACCAGAAGGGCAACCCCTGCCTCGGGTTGTTCGTGGACCGGGTGACCGGCGTGTTCTTCCACTTCGACTTCGGCATCAACCTGCGCCAGCGGGAGGTCACCGAGCTGGTGGCCGACGCCATCCCGTTCACCCTGAAGCTGCTGGTGATCGCGATCGTCTTCGAGGCGGTCGTGGGTATCGCCGCGGGCGTGTGGGCGGGCCTGCGGGGTGGGAGCTTCGCCGACAACCTGGTGAAGATCAGCACGGTCTTCGTGATCTCCGTGCCGATCTTCGTGCTGGGTGTGGTGGTGCGGGAGTTCGTCGGGGTCAAGTTCGGCAACGTCCTGCGGGACCAGACGTGGATCCCCGAGGTCCTCTCCAACGGCGTCTTCAGTCCGGGCTTCAAGCCCGACTACCCCTTCGCCAGCCTGGTCATCCCGGGCATGGTGCTCGGTGCGGTCTCGCTCGCCACCACGGCCCGCCTGACCCGGACCAGCATCATGGAGAACATCCGCGCCGACTACGTCCGGACGGCACGGGCCAAGGGCCTGGCGAACAAGCGGGTCATCGGTGTGCACACGCTGCGCAACTCGCTGATCCCGGTGATCACCTTCCTCGGTGTCGACATCGGTGCGGCCATGGCCGGCGCGGTGGTCACCGAGACGATCTTCAACGTGCCCGGCATCGGCCGGCTGGTGACGCTGTCGGCCCGGACCGGTGAGTCGTCCGTGGTCATCGGCGTGGTGACCATGCTGGTGCTGGTCGTGCTGGTCGCCAACCTGCTCGTCGACCTCCTGTACGCCGTTCTCGACCCGAGGATCCGCTATGAGTGACGGCTGCGTGGTCAGGAACCGGCCGCCGGCGATCCCGGCGGCCCGTGGCAGGGCGATGCGAAACGAGGTGTGGAGCATGAGCGAGCGAATCATCGGGGCCGGGGCTCGGACCGCTCGGCGGAGCGGAGTGGCGGCATGAGCGACCTGACGAGCGCCGGCACCGCCGTCGGCGGTGCCCCGATCGGCGGCGACGGCCCGAGCGCGGACACCGCGGCCACCGGCGGCAGGGAGCGCAGCGCCAGCCTGTGGGCGGACGCGCGACGGCAGTTGATGCGCGATCCGGTCTTCGTGATCGCCTTCCTCTACGTCCTCGTGGTCGGTTCGATGGCCGCGTTCCCGAAGCTGTGGACCAGCCAGGACCCGCGGGACTGCACCACCGACCGGTCCCGGGTCGCGCCGAGCTGGGACCACCCGTTCGGCTTCGACATCCTGGGCTGTGACTACTACTCGCACGCGATCTACGGCGCCCGCCCCTCGATGACGATCGCGATCATGGCCACCAGTGCCATGGTGATCGTCGGCGGTGTCCTCGGCATGCTCGCCGGTTACTACGGCGGCTGGGTCGACGGGCTCATCTCCCGCCTGATGGACATCTTCTTCTCGCTGCCGTTCCTCCTCGGTGCCATCGTCTTCCTGACGATCATCAAGCGGCAGAACATCTGGACCATCGCCGGAGTGCTCTTCCTGCTGAGCTGGCCGACCATCGCCCGGATCATGCGCGGTAGCGTCATCTCCTCGAAGGACCTGGACTACGTGCACGCCGCCAAGGCGGTGGGCGCCACCAGCACCCGGCTGATGTTCCGGCACATCCTGCCGAACGCGATCGCCCCGATGCTGGTGTACGCCACCATCGTGCTCGGCGCGTTCGTCTCGGCCGAGGCCACGCTGACCTTCCTCGGTGTCGGGCTCCAGCCTCCGGCGCAGTCCTGGGGCATCATGATCTCGGCCCACCAGGTCTACTTCCTGGAGGACCCGTGGCTGCTGCTCTTCCCCTGCGGGCTGCTGGTCGGCACGGTGCTGTCCTTCATCCTCATGGGTGACGCCCTGCGTGACGCCCTCGACCCGAAGTTCCGGTGAGCGCCATGAGCACTGATGTGAACGTCAAGCTGGACGCACTGCCCGGCCTCGACCCGAACGCCATGCCGCTGCAGGTCAAGGACCTCCACGTCGAGTTCCGCACCCGCAACGGCATCGCCCGCGCGGTCAACGGCGTGAGCTTCGACCTGCGGCCGGGCGAGACCCGGGCGATCCTCGGCGAGTCCGGCTGCGGCAAGAGCGTCACCGCCCAGGCGATCATGGGCATCCTGGACAGCCCGCCCGGGTTCGTCACCGGCGGTCAGATCCTCTACCGCGGCGTCGACCTGCTGAAGCTGCCGGAGGCGCAGCGCCGCAAGGTGCGGGCCAACCGGATCGCGATGATCTTCCAGGACGCCCTCTCCGCGCTGAACCCGGTCTTCACGGTCGGCTTCCAGCTCGGTGAGCTGTTCCGCAAGCACCGGGGCATGTCCCGGGCCGAGGGCAAGGCGCGCGCCGTCGAGCTGCTCGACCTGGTCAAGATCCCGGCGGCGAAGCAGCGGGTGAACGACTACCCGCACCAGTTCTCCGGCGGCATGCGCCAGCGCGTCATGATCGCGATGGCGCTCGCGCTCGACCCGGAGGTGCTGATCGCCGACGAGCCGACCACCGCCCTGGACGTCACCGTGCAGGCCCAGATCATGACGCTGCTCGCCGAACTCCAGCGCGAGCGGAACATGAGCCTGCTGCTGATCACGCACGACATGGGCGTGGTCGCCGACGTGGCGGACCGGATCTCGGTGATGTACGCCGGCCGGGTCATCGAGGAGGCCCCGGTCGGGGACATCTACGAGACCCCCGCCCACCCGTACACCAAGGGTCTGCTGGAGTCGATCCCGCGCCTCGACCTCAAGGGCCAGGAGCTCTCCGCCATCAAGGGGCTGCCGCCGGCCCTGACGAACATCCCGAAGGGTTGCTCGTTCAACCCGCGGTGCCGGTACGCGCAGGACGTCTGCCGCCAGGACCCGCCGCCGCCGCTGTACCAGGTGTCGCCCTACCGGACCGCCGCCTGCCACTTCTGGAAGGAGGTCAAGGCGGATGTCTGACATCGTGCTGGAGACCCGCGACCTGGTGAAGCACTTCCCGCTGACCCAGGGGATTCTCTTCAAGCGGCAGGTCGGCGCGGTCCGCGCCGTCGACGGGATCAACCTGCAGCTGCGCCGGGGTGAGACGCTCGGCGTCGTCGGCGAGTCCGGCTGCGGCAAGTCGACGCTGGCCCGGATGCTGGTGGGTCTGGAGACGCCGACCTCGGGCGACCTGTTCGTCCAGGGCAAGAACATGGCCAAGGTGGGTTCCACCGAGCGGCGGCGCGGCCGGCGCAACATCCAGCTGGTCATGCAGGACCCGTACACCTCGCTCAACCCGCGGATGACGGTCGGCGACATCGTCGGTGAGCCCTTCGAGGTACACCCCGAGGTGCTGGCGAAGTCGAAGCGGCGGACCCGGGTCCAGGAACTGCTGGAACTGGTCGGCCTGAACCCCGAGCACATCAACCGGTACCCGCACCAGTTCTCCGGCGGCCAGCGGCAGCGCATCGGCATCGCCCGGGCGCTCGCCCTCAACCCGGAGATCATCCTGTGCGACGAGCCGGTCTCGGCGCTGGACGTGTCGATCCAGGCCCAGGTGATCAACCTGCTGGAGAAGCTCCAGAACGAGCTGGGCCTGTCGTACATCTTCATCGCGCACGACCTGTCGGTGGTCCGGCACATCGCCGACCGGGTCGCGGTGATGTACCTCGGCAAGATCGTCGAGATCGGCACCGAGGACCAGATCTACGACAACCCGACGCACCCGTACACCCAGGCGCTGCTGTCGGCGGTGCCGGTGCCGGACCCGAAGCTGCGCGGCCTGCGGGACCAGATCGTCCTGACCGGTGACGTCCCGTCGCCGGCCAACCCGCCGTCCGGCTGCCGGTTCCGCACCCGGTGCTGGAAGGCCCAGGACATCTGCGCCCAGCAGGAGCCGGCGCTGGCCGTGCGGGAGAAGTCGGCGCACCCGAGCGCCTGCCACTTCGCCGAGGTACGCGACGTGGTGCACGCGGTCGAGTAGCCGCAAAGAGACGCCGTCGCCCGACCAACCCGACCGGGCCGGCGGTGAAGGTAGTGCCTCCTCAGTGATCCGGGGCGCCGGCCGCACCACGGCCGGCGCCCCGGTCCTTTCCCGGTGCGCCCGACGGCTCAGCGCGGGCCCTCCGGGTGCGCCCGACGGCTCAGCGCGGGCCCTCCGGGTGCGCCCGGCGGCTCAGCGCGGGCCCTCC
>JAEYGD010000514.1 GCA_023402505.1 Actinomycetes bacterium | reverse complement strand
GTGGCTATTCCGCGTCGAATAGCCACTCTTTCCGTGAAAGAGGCCGCCGTAGGGCGGGGGCGCGGGGGGGCGGGGGGTTACCCCGCGGGTGGGGATGGTGACGGTTCGTGTGGGGGTGCCGGGCTGGTTCGCCGAGGTCGAATCTGACGGATGTATCGATCCGGCGCAGACCCTTGCGTCTACTCCGTACGTGTGAAAATTTTCTACCAGCGGCACAATGTCAACGGCGGATGTTGCCGGGGACGCCGCGTCGAAACCTGTCACGGGGGCCCAACGAAGGGACACACCGTATGAAGGCAACTCGGCTCGGCGCCGCCGGGCTCGCCGCCGCGCTGCTGGGGGCGTTCGTCGCCGCCACACCGGCGGCCGCGGCGACCGGGGCGGCC
The DNA here is from genome assembly GCA_023402505.1 of Actinomycetes bacterium. Lineage (GTDB taxonomy): Bacteria > Actinomycetota > Actinomycetes > Mycobacteriales > Micromonosporaceae > Micromonospora. The sequence continues at coordinate 5,729 of JAEYGD010000514.1, read as the reverse complement.
ACCGCCGCCTCCACCACCACGACCTGCGTCACCGACCCGGCCACCCCCAAGCGGCAGTTCCGCGCCATGTGGATCGCGTCGGTCACCAACATCGACTGGCCCACCAAGGACTCCTGGACCGCCCCCGACCGGGTCGCGGCGCAGAAGGCGGAGTACCTGGGTTGGCTCGACCTGGCCGAGCGGCTCAACCACAACGCGGTGGTCGTGCAGATCCGGCCGACCGCCGACGCGTTCTGGCCGTCGCCGCACGAGCCCTGGTCGGAGTACCTGACCGGCGAGCGTGGCAAGGACCCGGGCTGGGATCCGCTGGCCTTCGTCGTCGAGGAGGCCCACAAGCGCAACCTCGAGTTCCACGCCTGGTTCAACCCGTACCGCGTCTCCATGCCGGCACCGAGCGGCGCCGGCGCCGACATCAGCAAGCTCGCGCCGGACCACCCGGCCCGGGAGCACCCGGACTGGGTCTTCGCGTACCCGCCGGCCGGCGTCGCCGGCAGCCGGCTCTACTACAACCCGGGCATCCCCGCGGTCCGCGAGTTCGTCCAGACCGCGATGCTCGACGCGGTCAAGCGGTACGACGTCGACGGCGTCCACTTCGACGACTACTTCTACCCGTACCCGAGCGGCACCCACCAGGTGCCCGACGACGCGACGTTCGCGGAGTACAACCGGGGCTTCACCGACAAGGCCGACTGGCGTCGGGACAACATCAACCTGCTCGTCCAGGAGATGAACGCCAAGGTCAAGGCGGTCAAGCCGTGGGTGAAGTTCGGGGTCAGCCCGTTCGGCATCTGGCGCAACAAGTCCGTGGACCCGCTGGGCTCGGACACCACCGGCAGCCAGTCGTACGACATCATCTCCGCCGACACCCGGAAGTGGATCAAGGAGGAGTGGATCGACTACGTGGTGCCGCAGCTCTACTGGTACATCGGCCAGTACCCGGCCGCCGACTACGCCCGGCTGGTGCCGTGGTGGGCCGAGCAGGTGCGCGGCACCCGCGTGCAGCTCTACATCGGGCAGGCCGACTACAAGAGCGGCGACCCGGTGTACGGCTCGTTCTGGATGAACCCGCGTGAGCTGTCCGACCACCTGACGCTCAACCGGCAGTACCCGGAGGTGCTGGGCAACGTCCACTTCTCGGCCGTCCAGGTGCGGGCCAACCGGCTCGGCGCGACCGACATCTACGCCGGCGAGCACTACTCCCGCCCGGCGCTGGTGCCGACCATGTCGCACCTGCCGGCGAAGCCGCTGCTGATGCCGGTGGTCACCGGCGCGAGCCGGCAGGACGACGGGGTCCACCTGCGGTGGCTGCAGCCCGCCGACGGGGTAGGTCCGCTGGGCACCGCCACCTCGTACGCGATCTACCGGTTCGACGGCCTGAAGCTGGCCGGCAGGTGCGACGTCGCCGACGCCGCGCACCTGGTCGACACGGTCCGGGCGACCCCCGGCGCCGCGCAGTCCTGGGTGGACACGACGGCCGTGGCCGGCAAGCGGTACACGTACTACGTGACCGCGCTGGACCGGCTGGCCAACGAGAGCCCGCTCAGCCCGCCGCGCTTCGTCTCCTGACCCACGGGCGGATGCCCCGGACGCCACCCGCGTCCGGGGCATTCGTCTGTTTCAACTCATGTCACCAATAGTTCACCCGGATACATGATCTTCGGGCGCCCGCTCATCGAAACTAATCGACATCCGGTGACCCGCCGGTAACAAATGTCCGCACACCCTCGCGGAGGTCGCCATGTCCCGTCGTCTCGCCACCCTGCTCACCTCGGTCGGGCTCGCCCTCCTGGTCGCCCTCGGTGCCGCCAGCCCCGCCGCCGCCGTCACCCGCGACCAGAAGCTCTCCGTCCTGTCCAGCTGGACCCAGACCAGCGCCACCAGCTACAACGCCTGGAACGCCGGCCGCCTCAACCAGGGCGCCTGGGCCGCGTACGCCTTCAACTGGTCCACCGACTACTGCTCGTCCAGCCCGGACAACCCGCTCGGGTTCACCTTCAACCTCTCCTGCTACCGGCACGACTTCGGCTACCGCAACTACAAGGCGATGGGCGTGTTCTCGTCGCACAAGTCGCGCCTCGACAGCGCCTTCTACGAGGACCTGAAGCGGGTCTGCGCCACCTACAACTCGGTGGTCCGGCCCGCCTGCCTCAGCCTGGCCTGGACCTACTACCAGGCGGTGAAGACATTCGGCTCGGTCGCCGCCGTCCAGCAGGCCGACATCGACCGGGCCGCGAAGATGAAGGCCGACGCCGAGCGCCGGGCCGCCGCCCGCCGCTGATCCCGCCGCACCGACCGGGGGCCCGCACCGCGTACGGGACGCGGGCCCCCGGCGTCAGCGGACCGGGTCGCGCGTGCCGTACCGCACCCGGCGACCCGTCAGGCGTGCTCGGTGTGCGGAGTGCTGGCGCCGGTGGGCTGGCGCGGTGCGGGCTGCCCGGCCCCGGTGGCGAACCGCGTCGAGTCGGCCGCCAGGTCCGGATGCTCGACCCCCAACGCCAGCGCCGCCGCGTCCTCCAGGCCCAGCTCCGCGCCCGCGGCGTACGCGCCGTCGAACGCGGCGTCACCCAACGCCTCCCGCACCTCCGCCTGCCGCTGCACCCAGTACGCCCCGTAGATGCCCGGCGTGGACCGCAACGTCGCCCGCGTCGCCTGCGCCGCCCCGAACAGCCGGGCGGCGGTGAGCCGGTCACCACCGGCGGCGCACCGCACCGCGATCGCCTGCAGGGTGTCGCAGGCCCGGCGGTGGAAGCCGTGCGCCATCCGCGACCGCAGCGCCACCAGCAGGTGCTCGTGCGCGGCGATCAGGTCACCCCGGGCCAGCGCCACCAAGCCGAGCAGCATGTCCACGGTGCGGCGGCCCCGCTCCGCCGGACGGGCCGCCTCGACCGGACGGGCCGCCCCGAGCAGCTCCGCCGCCTCGTCCAGCGCGCCCCGCCGCCACAGCAACTCGGCGAGGCTGAACACGGCGAAGAGCGCGTCGCCCACCACGTCCTGCCGATGCGCCCAGTCGATGACCTCCCGGCACACCCGCTCGGCCTCGGCGAACTGTCCCATGTCGACCAGCGGGGCGGCCCGCCCGGCCAGCACCCGGGCCAACAGACCGGCGTCACCGGCCTGCCGGGCCGCCTCCTCGGCCCGCTGCGAGAACCGCAGCTCCTCGGCGAACTCACCGTCCGCGCCGGCGTGCAACGAATGCATGTGGTACGCCGCCGCCAGCTCCGCGTCCGGGATCCGCTCCCCCGTCTCGGCGAGCCGGCCGTACAGCCGGGACAGCCAGAGCCGGCCCTCCCGGGCCAGCCCGCGCTCCCGCCACCACTGGTCCAACCCCCCGGCCAGGGCGAGCCCCGCCCGCGCGCTGCCACCGGTCGCGCACCAGCGCAGCGCGGCCCGCAGCTCCCCCGCCAGCGGGTCCAGCGCGTACAGCGACAGGGTGACCGGGCGGCGGTCCGGCCCCAGGTGCAACCGCTCCAGCGCGTACGCCGACCAGGCCACGTGCCGATCCCGTGCGGCCCGCTCCTCCCCCGCCTCGACCAGCCGCCGGGCCGCGTACGCGCGGATCGGGTCGAGCATCCGGTAGGTGCTGCCCGCCGCGTACGGCTCGGCCAGCACCATCGACTTGTCCACCAGCACCGACAGCGGATCGAGCGGGTCGTCGCCGAGCAGCCACTCCACCGTGGGCAGGTCCACCGGACCGGCGAACACCGACAGCCAGCGCAGCAGCCGGGCCGCACGCGGCCCGAGCGTGCGGTACGACCACGTGACGGTGGCCTGCATGGTGAGGTGCCGCTCCGTGGCCGAGCGCTGCACGGCACGGGTGGCCGGGCTCGGCGGGCTCGCACCGGCCGCCGCCGCCACCAGGTCCACCGTGTCCTGCTGGTTGCCCGTCCAACCCCGCTCGGCCGGGGGCGGATCCGGGTCGTCCCGGCCCGCGTCGAGCGTGCCCAGCACGTCGTCCAGACGCTCGGCGAGCTGACCGACCGAGAGCACCCGCAGCCGGGCGGCGGCCAGCTCGATGGCGAGCGGCAGGCCGTCCAGCCGCTGCACCACCCGGCGCAGGTCCGCCGACTCCGCCGGGTCGGGCTGGCGTCCGCCCCGGGCCGCCGTCGTGCGGTCCAGCAGCAGCGCGACGGCGTCGCTCTCCGCGCCGTCGACCGGCGGGTCCACCGACAGCGGAGGAATCCGCCACACCACCTCTCCGGGCAGCCCGAACGACTCGCGGCTGGTGGCGAGCACACGCACCCCCACCCCACCGGCGAGCAGCCGGGAGATCACCTCGGCCGACGCCGACGGCTGGGCGTCGCAGGTGTCCAGCAGGACCAGCATCCGGCGGGCGGCCGCGTACTCCACCAGGGTGTCCACCATGGGACGGCCGGGCTCCGGGCGGAGCCCGAGCACGGCGGCGATGGCGAACGCCACCAGCCCCGGGTCGGTGACGGTGGCGATGTCGACGAACCAGGCACCGTCCGGGTAGGACTCGACCAGGTCGGCGGCGAGTTCCACGGCGAGCCGGGTCTTGCCCGCCCCGCCCGCCCCGAGCACCGTCACCAGCCGGTGCCCCTCCACCAGCCGCCGCAGCTCGGCGCGCTCGGCGTGCCGGCCGACGAACGAGGTGATCTGGGTGGGCAGGTTGTGCGCCACCGCGTCGGCGGTACGCGGCCGCGGGAACTGCCGCTCCAGGCCGGGCGCGACGAGCTGGAACAGCCGCTCCCGGTCGTCGAAGCCACGCAGCCGGTGCAGACCCAGGTCGAGCAGGGACGCGCCGCTGGGCAACGGGTCGGCGTGCCGGGCCGTCGCCGCGGAGCAGAGCACCTGCCCGCCGTGCGCGGCGGCGGCGACCCGGGCCGCGCGGTGCACCTCCGGGCTCGCGTACTCACCGTCGCGGGGCTCCGCCCAACCGGTGTGCAGGCCCATCCGCACCCGGGGCACCGCGTCCGGCGTCGGCCAATCGTGGCTGGTCAGGGCACGCTGGGCGGTCAGGCAGGCGGTCAGCGCGGCGGACGCGTCCCCGAAGGCCAGGAAGAACGAGTCGCCCTCGGTGAGCAGCTCCGCCCCCTCGGTGGCGGCGATGGTCCGGCGCAGCAGGCGCCGGTGCTCCCGCAGCACCGGCCGGTAGTCGGACCCGAGCAGCTGGGCCAGCCGGGTCGAGCCCTCGATGTCGGTGAAGACGAAGGTCACCCACCCGGTCGGGAGGTGGATCCGTGGCGACATGCGTGGAACCTCCGCCCGTGACGTCGGGTTCATGCTGCCCGAACCCGAGCCGTCACGCATCGTGAGAACGGCCGGCCCGGTTCCGCCCCAACGTGCCACTACGTGCACGTGCGGGCAAGCGCCACGGAGACCCTGGCGGACCGGGAGTCCGTCAGCAGCCGCAGGCGCCGCCGCAACAGCCGCCGCCACCACCCGGCGCCGGGGCCGCCGCGCCGCCACCGCGACCGGTCACCGCGACGGTGGAGAGGAGCTTCACCGTGTCGTCGTGCCCCTGCGGGCAGGGCGCCGGCTCGGCGGCACGCGCCATCGGACGGTTGACCTCGAAGGTGTCGCCGCAGGCGCGGCAACGAAACTCGTACCGGGGCATGACTCCAGCGTACGACCGGTCCTGACGCCGGCGGGAACATGGGTGATACTCGACGGGTGGTGGACGGCGAGCACAGGCAGACCCTGCGGCCTCTCCGGCCGGCCGCGCCGCCCGACGGGCCGCTCGCCGGCTCCGGCGCCGCCCCGGACGAGCC
>JAEYGD010000491.1 GCA_023402505.1 Actinomycetes bacterium | reverse complement strand
TACGGATTCTGACGGCCCTCTTCGCTGTACAGGCCGGTGAGCAACTCCTGCACCGTCACGACGTCTTCCTCCCCAGGATGTCGATGCCGGGGGCGGCAAGGATCGCCCGCCGCCCCCGGCCGGGGTCACAAGCCGAGCAGCCGCAGCGGCACGGCGTCGGCGAGCGCCTGGTTGCCGGCGTCGTTCGGGTGGATGTGGTCCCCCGAGTCGTACGCGGGGCGCAGCCGGCTGGGCTGCGCCGGGTCGCGCAGCACCTGGTCGAAGTCCAACAGACCGTCGAACTCGGTGCTGCCGCGCAGGTACGCGTTCACCGCCTGCCGGGTCGCCTCCTTCTCCGGCGTCCACACGCCCGGGTTGCCGTGCCCCTCGTACGGCGTCAGCGTGGCCACCAGGCTGCGCAGCCCACGGGCCTTGACCTGCCGGTTGATCTGCCGCAGCGAGGCGATGATCGCGTCGGCGGAGTCGCCGGACATCCAGATGTCGTTGATGCCCAGGTGGGTGATCACGGTCCGGGCGTCGGTCTGGGCGAAGACGTCCTCGTCGAGCCGGGCCAGCGCGTTCGGGCCCAGCTCGTGGTAGCCGGGGAAGCCGCCCGCGCCGGCCTCCGTGCCCTCGTGGTTGAGCCGGTTGCCGGCCAGGCTGGCGTTGAGCACGCCCGGGGTGCGCACGTCGGGGCGGGCGTCGATAAGCCGGTCGGCGAGCAGGTCCGGCCAGCGCTTGTTGGCGTTGACGGTGCTGCCGTTGCCGTCGGCGATCGAGTCACCGAAGACCACCACCGAGCCCGGGCTCTGCCGGCGCTGCACGTCGATGCCGGACAGGAAGAACCAGCAGCAGTCCGGCCGGATGGTGAAGCCGGCGCCGTCGGCGGCGGAGGTGAGGTCGCTGGCGCCGATGAAGTTGGTCTGCCGGGACTGGCCGTGGAAGGTCACCGGCCCGGTCGGGGTCGGGAAGTGGACGGTGAGCACCAGGTCCTGCTGGTCGCCGATCGGGAAGGCGACCGGGTCGCTGAGCAGTTCGGCGCCACGGTTCATGGTAGCCGAGGTGGCGCCGCCGAACGTCAGCTCGCGCAGCGTCGCCGGGTCGATGTCGGACAGGTCGGCGGGGGTGGCGGTGTTCGGGCGGGCGATGGTCGCCCGGCCCACCGTGACGGCCTGCTCGCCGTACATGTTGCTGAGCCGGACCCGCAGGACCGGGCCGCCCACGGTGGTGTGCACGACCATGCGGACGCTGTGGTTGTTCAGGCCGGTGTTGGTCAGGCCGGTCGAGTTGCCGCGGGTGACCGCGGCGGCCCAGCTGGCCGCCCAGGTCGTCCGGCCGCGCTCCGCCTCGGTGGACGACGGGCCGGCGCTCGCCACCACGGCGGGGGTGCCCGCCACCAGCAGCAACGCCGCCGCCGCGACGACATGCCATCTCTTCGGGGTCGACATTGAACCTCCATCATCGGCAGCCCGGAGCCCCGTCCGTCGACGGCACCTGCCTGGGCGATGGACCGGAACCTAGCCGCCCCCGCTGACGGGCGTCAATCAACCTGATCGACGTGATCAAATGTCTTGCCGGGCTGGTCGGAGGCACCTTCGGCTCCTGTCCGTCCACCCCCGGTCACCCTAGGGTCACAGGAGGCGGCGCGGTCGCCGCAGCCCGCGCGCGCCGCCCGGGCCCTGCCCGGGCACCACTCGCTCGAGGGATGGGGGGCCGTCCGGATGACCGACCGACCGGGCTACGTGCAGCGTGCGCTGGAGCTGTTCGCCGGGTACGGCGACCGCGAGGCGCTGGTGGGCGGGGGCCGCCGCCTCACGTACGCCGACGTGCACGCCGAGGTGCGCGGGCTGGCCGCGACCGCGACGCGGCACGGCGTACGGCCCGGGGCGGCGGTGCTCGTCGCGCTCGGCAACCCGGTCGAGGCGCCGCTGGTGCAGCTCGCCCTGCACCTGCTGGGCTGCCGGACGATGTGGGTCGCCCCGGTCACCTCCCGCCGGGAGGTCGACGAGTTCGCGCGGCTCGCCCGCCCCGATGCCCTCGTCTACGACGCGCGGGACCCGGCGAGCCTCGGCGCCGAGCTGGCCGCCGGCCTGCCCGGCGTGCCGGTGCTGCGCCTCGGCGCCGAGCTGGTCCCGGCGCGGCGCACCGGGGACCTGCCCGACGGCGGGCCGGAGCCGGAGTCGTTCCTGCAGACCTCCGGGACCACCGGCACCCCGAAGCTGGTGCACCACCGGGAGAGCTTCTACACGCAGGTCCTCGCCATCGCCGCGGGCTTCCGGACCGCCGGGTTGCCGCTGCTGCGGCACCTGTCGTACTCACCGATGTGGCTGGCCAGCGGCCAGATCACCACGCTGGTCAACCTGTTCACCGGCGGCGTGCTGTTCCCGCGCGACGGCTGGGACGCCGGGGAGTTCCTGCGGACCGTGCCGGCCGAACGGATCAACTCCACCTTCGTGACCCCGCCGATGCTGTACGAGGTGCTCGACCACCCCGACCTGCCGGGCGCCGACTTCTCGTCGATGTTCATGTTCAACGTGGGCGCCGGGCCCGCCGCGCCCGCCCGGCTGCGCCAGGCGATCGCACGGTTCGGCCCGGTGCTGCGCATCGTGTACGGGCTCAGCGAGGCGGTCGTGGTCACCGCGCAGCCCGGGCTCACCGAGGACCCGGCGCACCCGGAACGGCTGCGCTCCTGCGGGACACCGTACGGGGACGTGCGGGTCGAGGTCCGCGCCGAGGACGGCACGGTGCTGCCGCCCGGGGTGGACGGCGAGGTGTGGGTGCACACGGCGCTGCGTTTCGCCGGCTACCACGGGCAACCGGAGCTGACCGCGGACACCCTCGTCGACGGGTGGGTACGCACCCGCGACGTCGGGCACCTCGACGACGACGGCTACCTGTACCTGGTCGACCGCCTCCAGGACCGGATCCTCACCCGCCGGCGCAGCTGGCCGATCTACTCCCGGCCCATCGAGGACGTGCTGGCCGGCCACCCGGCGGTCCGCGCCGCCGCGGTGATCGGCGTGCCGGACGAGGTGGCCGGTGAGCTGCCGTACGCCTATGTCGTGCCGGTCCCCGGCGCGGCGGTGACCGGCGCCGAGCTGGTCGACCTGGTGACCACGACCCTCAGCGACACGTGGGCGCCAGGCGGCGTGCAGTTCGTCGACGCGCTGCCGCTGAACCGGTCGAACAAGGTGGACAAGGGGGCGTTGCGGGCCCGGTACGCGGCCGAACACCCGTCCGACGTGGAGCACCCGGAGGCGTCGATCGGCAGCCGGGCGTGACCGCCCGGCGGGAACTCGTCGCCCTGGTCGGCGCGGACCTGCTGTCCAACCTGGGTAGCCGGATCTCCATCGTCGCCATCCCGTGGCTGGTGCTGGAGACGACCGGCAGCCCCACCAAGATGGGCCTGGTCGCGGCCGCGGAGACCCTGCCGTACCTGCTCTCCAGCGCGCTCGGCCCGCCGCTGGCCGACCGGATCGGGTTACGCCGCACCTCGATCCTCGCCGACGTGGGCAGCGCCGGGCTGATGGTGGCGGTGGCGCTGACCCCGTGGCTGGGATTCGGCGCGCTGCTCGCCCTGGTGGCCGTGGTCGGGACGCTGCGCGGCGTCGGCGACCGGATCAAGCACGTGATGTTCCGGCCGGTCGCCGAGGCGGCCGGGGTGAAGCTGATCCGGCTGACCTCGGTCTACGACGGGCTGGGCCGGGTGGTCACCCTGCTCGGGGCCGGCCTCGGCGGCCTGCTCATCTGGTGGTTCGGGGTGACCTGGGCGATCCTCATCGACGCGGCGACCTTCGCGGTCTGCGCGCTGATCCTCGCCGCCCTGGTCCGCCCGCCCGCGCCGGCCGGCGCCCCGGACGCGGCCCGGCAGGGCTACCTGCGGGCGCTCGGCGGCGGGTTCAGCTACCTCCGCCGGGACCGCACCCTGCTGTCCATGCTGCTGGTCATCTCGGCGCTGAACATGGTGGTCAACGCCAGCGTCGCGGTCTACATCCCGCTCTGGGTGGCCGAGGTGCTCGGCAACCCGGCCGGGCTGGGACTCGTGATCGGGGCGTTCTCGGCCGGCGGGCTGCTCGGCAACCTGCTGTTCACGATGCTCGGGCCGCGGCTGCGGCGGGACCTGACGTTCGCCGTGGGCGCGGCGGTCAGCGGCCCGCCCCGGCTGCTGATCCTGGCGTTCAGCGAGGACCTGCCGGTGGTGCTCGCCGTGACCTTCGTGTCCGGCATCGGCATCGCCGTGGTCAATCCCCTGCTGGGCGTCGCGCTGTACGAGCGGCCACCGGCCGACCTGCAGACCCGGGTGATCGGGCTGGCCGGCTCGCTGGCCTTCGCCGGCCTGCCGCTGGGCGCGCTGCTCGGCGGCTGGTCGGTGACCGCCCTGGGGCTCGGGCCGGCGCTGGTGGCGGCGGCGCTGTTCACGCTCCTCGTGACGGCCCTTCCGCTCGCGGCCGCGCTCCGCCCGCAACCCCGCCCCGCCCCGGCCGAGGTGTGACCCGCGCGCGGGCCCCCCGGCCACGCCCGGCCGGCGTATGGTCGGGCCCATGGCCACCTGGGACGACGTACGCCGGATCGCGCTGGATCTCCCGGAGACGACCGAGGCGCCCTCCTACGACGGGCTGCCCGCCTGGAAGGTGCGCGGCAAGGGCTTCGTGTGGGAGCGCCCGCTGCGCCGCTCCGACCGGGAAACGCTCGGCGACGCCGCGCCGGACGGACCGATCCTCGGCGCGCAGGTGCCCGACCTAGGCGCCAAGGAGGCGCTGCTCGCCGACGACCCGGCCGTCTACTTCACCACCGCGCACTTCGACGGATATCCCGCCGTCCTCGTCCGCCTGGACCGCATTGAGGTCGACGAGCTGACCGAGCTGATCACCGAGGCGTGGTACGCGCGGGCCCCGAAGCGCCTGGCCGCCGCCCACCGCGCCGGCCACCCGACACCGTCCTGACCGGCGGCGGCCCGTCCGCACCGGCCGGAGGCCGCTCCGCTAGCGTCGGCGTATGACGCTCACGGGGGTCCCGGTCGCGGGACTGGTCTTCGACATGGACGGGACGCTGATCGAGTCGCACGCCGCGGTTCCGGCGGCGTACCGTGCGGCGGTCCTCGCGAGCGGCGGCCGGGCACACACCGACGAGGAGATCATCGCCGGGTACGCGCTGGGGGCGCCCGCCGACCTGCTCGGCGCGCTGCTCGGCCGTCCCGCGACCGCCGACGACCTGACGCGCTACCACGACGAGCTCGCCGCCGTGGCCGACCAGGTGACCGTGTACGACGGGGTGACGGCCCTGGTGACGGAGGCGGCCCGGCGGGTGCCGGTCGGCCTGTTCACCGGCGCCAGCCACACCTCCGCCCGGATCCTGCTCGACCGCACCGGCCTGGCCCGCCACTTCTCCGTCGTCATCGGCGGCGACCAGGTCGAGCGGACCAAACCGCACCCCGAGGGTGTCCTGCTGGCCTGCCGGCGGCTCGGGGTGGCGCCGGGACGCATCGCGTACGTCGGTGACTCGCCGCTGGACCTGCGCGCCGCGCGTTCGGCGGGCGCCCTCGCCGTCGCCGCGGCCTGGGGTCATCAGTACGACCCGGCGGTCCCCGCCGACCTGACCGCGGCCCGCCCCGGGGACCTGCTGCCCCTGCTGGGCTGACCGACCGCTCCCAGCCGGCCGCCCTCAGCCCGACGGTCGCGGGTGGGCGCGGAGGAAGTCCACCACCTGCCGCCCGAACCCGGGACTGAGCGCCGGAAGGTGTTCACCGCCGGCTACGGTCCACAGCTCCGCGTACCCGCCCGGCCGGCACCCCTCGGCGTGGGCGACGGTCCGGGTCTCCGCCGCGTCCGGGGATCCGGCGCCGGCGACCAGATCGCGGGCCGGGCCCGGCCGGCCGGGCACCGCGCAGCCGTTGCGCCGCGCCCAGTCCTCCACCGTCCGCACCGCCCCCGGGTAGCCACCGCCCATGTCACCGCCCTCGTACCGGACCGAGGCGTCCGCGTCACCATGGATCTGCAACACCGCCACCGGCCGGGCCGGCACGCAGTCCCCGGCCACCAGCGGCCCGGCCCCGGCGATGCTGACGACGGCGGTCACCAGGTCGGCGTGCTCGCATGCCATGCGGTGCGCCATGAAACCGCCGTTGGAAAAGCCGACCACGAAGATCCGCGCCGGGTCGACGGTGTAGTGGCGCTGGATCTCCTCGACCACACCACGCAGGTAGGCGGAGTCGTCCACGCCCACGCCGTCCCGGTCGCAGCACGCGGGCGCGGCGTTCCAGAAGTGCCGGCCACGGCTGTCGCGCAACCCCTCCGGCCGCGCGTACAGCATCCCGTCGGCCGCCGCGACCGGCCCGAGGGCGAGGTAGGACTCGTCCTGGTCCGGGCTGCCGCCGTACCCGTGCAGCAGGACCAGCAGCGGCGCCGGCCGGCCGGGCCGGTAGCCCGGGGGCACGGCCATCCGGACCGGCCGGTCACCGCCGATCGCGGGCCCGGTCGGCGTGGCGGCGCTCGCGGGCCCGGTGGGTGGCGTGGGCGGCGGTCCGGCGCAGGCGGCCAGCACGGCGGCGCACAGCAGCGCCAGGAGCAGCCCGGCCCGATCCCGCATCCACGCAGACTATCCGCGCTCCGGTGCGCCGGCCCATCCCCCGATCGCGTCGACCGCCTCCTCCGGTGTGGACACGTGGCGCAGGCCGGGGACCGGGGCGCCGGCGGCGTCGAGGACCCGCCAGCCGCTGAGCACCACCACCGGTACGCGCCCGCGCCGCATCGCCAGCGCGACCTCGCTGAGCGTCCCCCACGAGCCGCCGACCGCGATCACCGCGTCGGCGCTCCAGACCAGGACCGCGTTGCGCGCCTGCCCCAGGTTGGTGACGATGCTGGCCGTCACGTCGGCGGCGGGCCCGGCGGCGGAACCGTCGTCCGGGCGTACGCCGATCACCAGGCCGTCGCGGGAGCGGGCGCCTTCGGCGACCGCGGACATCACCCCGCCGCCGCCTCCGCAGAGCACGGTGGCGCCGCGTTCGGCGAGCAGCTCCCCCACCCGGCGGGCGTGGACGAGGTCGACCTCGCTCGCCGTCGCCGGCCCGCACACCGCCACCTGCACCACCCGCCCATCATGCCGGCCGTCGGCGGCGACGGGCGGCGAGACCTGCGGTCGCGGAACCCACGGCGCCGGGCCACCTCGCGCCGGCAGCCCCAGCCGTGGGAGAGCCCGCGCCGTTAACAGGGCCGTCCCGCGTGCGTTAGCGTCCCCGTCATGACATCGACGATCACCGAGGCAACCGATCCGTACTGCCTGCGGGAGGGGGAGAGCACGGCGCTGCTGCGCGGGCACCCGTGGCGGCGGTTCGCGGTGCTCGGTGACAGTGTGGCCGAGGGGTTGTGCGAGCCGGTCGACGGCTACCCGGACGTCCAGTGGGCCGACCGGATCGCCGCCGAGCTGCGGGCCGCCGCGCCGGAACTGGCGTACCTCAACCTGGGGCTGCGAGGCCTGCGCGCGCACCAGGTGCGCGCCACCCAGCTCGGGCCGGCGCTGGAGTTCCGCCCGGACCTCGCGCTGGTGGTGTGCGGCGGCAACGACGCGTTCCGGCCGGCGTACGACGCCGACGCGGTGGACGCCGAGCTGACAACCATGATCGAGGCTCTGCGGGGGGCCGGGGCGGACGTCATCACGGTGGGCATGTTCGACGTCTCGCACAGCCCGGCCGTGCCGGAGCAGCACCGGGCCGGCCTCGGCGAGCGGATGCGCCGCCTGGCCGCGCACACCCGCGCCCTGGCCGGGCGCCTCGGCACGATCCACGTACACCTGACCGACCACCCGCTGACCGCCGACCCGTCGATCTACAGCAGCGACGGCCGCCACGGCAGCGCCCGCAGCGACGCGATCGCGGCGGCGGAAACCATCCGCCGCCTGTCCACCCACCTCCACCCCACCCCCACCCCCACCCAGGTTGATCATGAAGTTAGCGGGGCGACACGCCGGGCGGGGTACCCGCCAACTTCATGATCGACGGCGGAGACCGGGGGCGGGGAGGAGGCGGGGCCCCGGGAGGGGGTCAGTCGACTACCAGGAGGCCGGACAGGAGGACGCCGCGCGCCAGATTCAGGACTCCGTCGCAGCCCGGGAAGCCGGTGCGGATGCACGCGCCGGCCGGCCGGCGACCGAACAGGTACGGCGCGATGCTGTACGGCACCTCCGCCGACACCGTCTCGCCGGTCTCGATGTGCACGAAGTCCAGCGGAACGTCGTCGGCCTTCACGTACCGCTGGAGGATGAAGCCGCCCCGCGCGGCGAACCGGCCCACCCCCTCCCGCCACGTGTCCGGATCGGTCTCCCGGCCGATCAGCACGTCCACGCCGGCCGAGCCGTCGGCGGGCTTGGCCACCAGGTCGTCCCGTTCGGCCACCGCCCGGTCCACCAGGTCCGGGGTGAGCAGCCAGGTACGCGGCACGTACCGGTGGACGAGGTCACGGTCGGCGGCCGGCAACTCGTCGGCGTCCGCCCAGAGCCAGGCGAACGCCGCCTTGTTCGCGATCAGCCAGGCGGCGGCGGACACCCACATCGGCACCGCCCCGGCCCGCACCGCCGCCTCCAGGGCGTCCACACCGGCGCTGGGCGTGACCCGGTTCGGCACGAACAACCGGAACACCCCGTCGACCGGCGCGCCGCGGGCGACCAGCCGGCCGTCGGCGTCCCGGGTCACCTGCGACACCGGCGCGATGACCAGGTCCAGGCCGAACACGGCGGCCCGGTCCACCACCGGCTGCAGCAGCCGGAAGAACCGCTCCGGGTCGTCCAGACCCGGGTACTCGGCGTCGAAGTCGATCAGCATCGCCACCCGCGCCCCGGCCGGGAGGCCCAGACCGGAGCGGACCGCCTCGAATCGGATCTCCACGGCGGACGGGGCCGCCTCCAGCCGTACCCGTCCGGTGAGGCCGCGCCGCCGGTAGACGTCGACGAACCGCCGGACGGTGGTGTCGGCGTCGAACGCGCCGCCGAGGCTGCTGTCGATGTTGTACTCCACCACGTACGGCACACCGTCGCTGAGCAGCACGTCCGGGCGGAACGCGGCCAGCAGCGCGTCGCTCAGCGGCTCGTCCTCGTCGAGTAGCCGGGTCTCGCCCTCCGGCACCCCGAGCAGCCGGCGCAGCTCCCCGGCCGTGGCGGCCCGCCGCCGGCACGCCTCGAAGACGAGCTGGGCGAGCCGGTCGCACACGGCGTTGAGCACGCCCAGGGTGGTCTCGTCCATGACCGGCGGCCGGGCCAGCCGCCACTGCTTGTTGTACGTCGCCCGGCCGTCGAAGATCTCCCGCCACGAGTCCGCCCCGGCGGCGACCAGGTCGGCGCGCAGGTCGGCGGGCAGGTCCAGCCACGCCCGCGCGGCGGACGGCCAGCGGTAGTCGGCGTCGGTCACGTTCTCACCCGTCTTTCAGCACGTGTTGGATGGCGGATCGCAGCTGCTCGCGGCCCGGTTGCACGGCCCGGTCGAGCGCCGGCGCGAAGGGCAGCACGGCGCCGTCGGGGCGGGTGACCCGGCGCGGCGGCGCGTGCAGCCGCACCCGCTCCACCACGCTGGCGATGATCTCCCCGGCGATGCCGCAGGAACGGTTGGAGTCGTCGACGACCACCAGCCGCCCGGTGCGCGACACCGACCCGAACAGGCCGTCCCAGTCGAACGGGTACAGGGTGCGCGGGTCGAACACCTCCACCGACGCCTGGTCGGCGAGTTCCCCGGCGACGGCGAGGGCGTCGTGCACGAGGTGCCCGACCGCCACCACGGTCACGTCGTCGCCGGAACGGTGCACCCGGCCCCGGCCCAGCGGCACCGGCGCGAGAACGTCCACGTCGGCGCGGATCTCCATCGCCCCGGCCGGGGCGAACACCACCACCGGGTCGTCGCAGCGGATCGCCGACACCAGCAGCCCGTACGCGTCGGCCGGGGTGGCCGGCACGACGGTGGTCACGCCGACGTGCGCGAAGAGGCTGTACGGGTGGTCGGAGTGCTGCCCCGCCCAGCCGGTGCGGGAGCCGGAGCCGGGCACCAGGTAGGTGACCGGGACGGCGCACTGCCCGCCGGTCATCAACGGGAACTTGTGCGCGTGGTTGACGATCTGCTCGAAGACCAGGAACAGCAGCGACGGGATCTGGAACTCCACCACCGGGCGGGCCCCGGCGAGCGCGGCGCCGGTGGCGAAGCTGGTGAACGCCTGCTCCGACAGCGGTGTGTCGCGTACCCGCTCGGGCCCGAAGCGCTTGAGCAGGCCGGCGGTGACGGCCGACGCGGCGACCTGGATGTCCTCGCCGAGCAGGAACACCTCCTCGTCGCGGGCCAACTCGTCGGCGAGCGCCCGGTTGAGCGCCTTGCGGTACGACAGCCTCGGCATCTACCCACCTCCGGTGCGGGCGGTGAGCCCGCTGGCGTACAGGTGCTCCAGCGCGCCGGCCGGGTCGGGCTCCGGACCGGCCAGCGCGAAGGCCACCGCGGCGTCGAGCACCGCCTCCACGTCGGCGTCCACCGACGCCCGCACGGCGGCCGGCAGCCGGGCACCGGCGATCTCCACCGGGTCCCGGGAGCGGCCCTCGGCGACCTCCTCCGGCGGGCGGTAGTCGAGGCGTACCGCGTGTTCGAAGGTGTGGTGGGCGTCGAAGCGGTAGGTGCGGGCCTCGAGGAACTCGGGGCCGCCGCCGGCGCGCATGCGCTCGGCGGCGGCAGCCGTGGCGGCGCGGACCGCCTCCGGGTCCTGGCCGTCCACCACCGACGCGCGGATACCGAAGGCCTCGGCCCGGCCGGGGATGCTGCCGGCGACCGCGCCCGCCACCGGCATGGTGGTGGCGTAGCCGTTGTTCTCGCAGACGAACAGCACCGGCACCCGCCACAGCGCGGCCAGGTTGAACGCCTCCAGCAGCATCCCCTCGTTGACCGCGCCGTCGCCGAGGAAGCTGACCCCGACCAGGTCGTCGCCGCGGCGGCGGCGCGCCCACACCGCACCGGTCACGATCGCGCCGCCGGCGCCCACGATGGCGTTGGCGCCGAGTACGCCGACGGCGAAGTCCGCCGCGTGCATCGAGCCGCCCCGGCCCCGGTTGAGACCGGTCACCCGGCCGCACAGCTCGGCCATCATCCGGGCCGGGTCGGCACCCTTGGCGAGCACGTGCCCGTGCCCGCGGTGGGTGCCGGCCACCACGTCGCCGGGGCGCAGCGCCGCGCACACCCCGGCGGCGACGCCCTCCTGGCCCAGGTAGGGGTGGATGCCCCCGACGACGTGGCCGGAGCGGACGAGCTCGATCGCCCGCTCCTCGAACCGGCGGATCAGCCGTACCGTCCGGTAGAGCCGGACCGGGTCGGCCTCGCCGGTCCAGCCGGACCGGACCGGGTCGGCCTCGGTCACCCGCGCCCCTTGACGGCGGCGAGGATCTCGTCCCACAGGTTGGCCCGGGCGGCCAGGGCGGCGTTGACGGTGTCGGCGCACTCCTGCCACTTCGTGTCGTCGTCGCCGCACAGGTCGGCGAGCATCTGCATCGCCATCGGGGTGTGCTGCTCGCCGTCGACCTCGATGTGCCGCTCCAGGTAGTCGACGAACTTGTTGAGCCGCTGGCTGCGTTCGTTGACGGCGACCACCTGGGTGAACATCTCCGGGATCAGGTCCTCCCGGCCGAAGGCGAACGCGGCGGCCTGGCAGTGCACCGGCGTGGTCTCGATGATCCGCCAGGTGGTGCCGGCGAACGCGGCCGACGGGCCGGGCACGCCCGCCTCGACGAGCGCCTCGGCGACCGGGCGGCCGGAGCGCAGCAGGTCGACCAGCGCCTCCACGGCGGAGGTGTCCGCGCCGGCCTCCCGCATGCCCTGGACGTACAGCTCGAAGTGGCTGATGTAGCCGTCGCCCAGCTCGTCGCTCTCCTCGACCATGACGATGTCGTTGATGAGGCGGCGGCTGCCGGTGGGGCCGGTGGGGATCCACGGCACGGTGACGCAGGTGAGCTGCCGTTGCAGCGACTTCAGCAGGGACATGAAGTCCCACACGGCGAAGACGTGGTGCTCCATGAAGGTGACCAACGCCTCGTGGGTGTCGAGGTTGGCGTAGAGCGGGTGCTGGACCACCACGTCACGCTGGGCGGTCACCGCCTGCTCCAGCCGCTCGATCCCCGGGTGCGTCTTCCCCCAGTCGTACCGTGACATTCTCTCAGCCTCCCTGCTGGGCGCGGTCGCGCCAGATGACCGGGCAGTACTCGGGATCGGCGTAGTCCGGCCGCCCGTCGTGGGTGCGGCGGACCAGCACGTCGTGGTTGTACGCGGCGAGGGTGCCGTCGGAGAGCGGGTACGCCCGCCAGGCGTTGTCGCCGTCCTGCAGGTGCAGCGAGACCGCCTGCCGGGGGCGGCCGCTGACGTTCGCGCCGCTGCCGTGGTAGGTGCGGCAGTGGTGGAAACTGACGTGTCCCTTGGGGATCACCATCGGAATCTTGCGGATCTCGGCGCCGTTGTGGGCCGCGTTCTCCGCCAGCATCTCCTCCAGCTGGTCCCGGTCGCGCTCGGCGAAGTGCCGCACCACCGTGTCGTCGGCGCCGATCTCCCGCCACCGGTGCGAGCCGTCGACCATGGTGATGGTGCCCATCTCCTCGCCGCAGTCGTGGAAGGGGATGAACGCGGTCAGCATGTTCTCCGACGACGAGGACGCCCAGTAGTGCTTGTCGAAGTGCCAGGGCACGATGTTGGACGGTTCCCCGTCGATCGGCGGCTTGTAGATCAGGGTCGACTGGAAGACGCGGATCTCGTCGGCCCGGGCCAGCCGGGCGGCGACCGCCCCGATCAGCGGCTTGCGCAGGATCGCGCCGAGACCGTCGTGCTCGTGGTGGACGTAGTCGTTGTGCCGCTGCACCGGCCCGTCCGACGGTTCCCAGTAGGCGAGCTTCGGGGGCCGCACCGGCAGCCGGCGGTCCCGCTCACCGGCGTAGTAGCGGTCCGCGGCGGCCGTGAGGGCGTCCACCTCCTCGTCGGTGAACAGCTTCTTCGACAGGTACCAGCCGTGCTCGGCGTAGAACGCCACGTCCTCGTCGGACGGAAGCAGGGCCTCCTCCTCGGCGGTCAGGGCCGGGTCGAACTCGATGGTGGTCATGCCGTCACTCCCTGGGCTGTGGCGGCCGCGACGCCGGGGGTCGCCCCCGCCGCGGCCAGCTCCCGTTCCTTGGCTTCGTAGAGCGCCTTGATGTTTCCGCTGCCGAACGTCCGCGCCCCACGCCGCTCGATCAGCTCCAGGAAGAGCGTCCGGCGCACGTGCATGGACTCGGTGAAGATCTGCAGCAGCTGCCCGCCGTGGTCCCGGTCGACCAGCACGCCCAGTTCGCGCAGCCGGTCCACCGACCCGTCCACCGGGCCGACCCGCGCCTCCAGGGCGTCGTAGTAGGCGGCCGGGGTGCCGGCGAAGCGCACCCCGCGCCGGCCCAGCGCCTCCACCGCGCCGACGATGTCGTCGGTGCGCAGCCCGAGGTGCTGCACGCCCGCGCCGGAGTGCTGGTCGAGGAACGCGTCGATCTGACCGGCCCGCCGGCCGGTGTCCGGCTCCAGCAGCACCAGCGTCACCCGCCCCGACGGGCTCTGCACCACGGTGGAGTTCATCGCCTGGCCGGCCACCTCGACGTACTCGTGGAAGATCTCGGCGAAGCCGAACACCTCCCGGTACTGCCGGACCGTCTCGGCGAGCTGCCCGGCCGGCACGCACACCGCCAGGTGGTCGATCTCGGCGAGCAGCTTCCCGCCGGCCTCGTCCTCCGCCGGCAGCGGCTCGAAACGGCCGGGCAGGAACTCCTGCCGGTCCCCCCGCCGCTGCACGAGCCGGTGCCGCACGTCGGCGAAACCGTCGACCTCGGCGACGACGACCTCGGCGTCCGCGCCGGTGACGGTGGTCGGCGGCGTCACCGGGGTCGCACCCCGGGCCACCAGCTCGGCGTACGCCCCGGCGGCGTCGCCGACCTCCAGCGCGACCACGGCGATGCCGTCGCCGTGCCGCTGCACGTACCGGGACGCCGGGTGCTCGGCGGTCAGCCCGGAGGTGAGCACCAACCGGATGTCGCCGTGCCGCAGCAGCAGGGACCGCTGCCCGTCCAGCCCGGTCTCCGGGCCGCCCTGGCCGCACAGGTGGAAACCCACCGCGCGCCCGAAGTAGAAGGCGGCCTGCCGGGCGTCCCCCACGTAGAGTTCGATGTGGTCGATACCACGGATGTCCATGTTCCAGCCCTTCCGCACGGTTCCCCCCGTGGCTGTCTGCGGGCGTCCGCCGCCCGCGGATCGGGTTCGTTCAGCTCGGCCGGGCGGAGCGCGCGAGCAGCAGGCTCACGTTCTGGCCGCCGAAGCCGAAGGAGTTGGTCAGCGCGTACTCCGTCTCGGTCGCCCGGGGCTCCTTGCGGATGTGGTCGGCCGGGCAGGCCGGGTCTGGGTCGTCGAGGTTCCAGGTGGGCGGCAGCAGGCCGCGCCCGAGCGCCAGCGCCGTGGCCGCCACCTCCAGCACACCGGACGCGCCGAGCAGGTGCCCGGTGAGCGCCTTGGTGGAGCTGACCGGTACCCCGTGCTCGCCGAAGACCTCGGTGAGCGCGGTGGTCTCGGCGATGTCACCGAGTTTCGTGCCGGTGCCGTGGGCGTTGACGTAGCCGACCCGCGCCGCCGGCACCCCGGCGCCGGCCAGGGCCCGCCGCATGCACTCGGCCGCGCCGGCGCCGTCCGGCCGCGGCGCCGTCGGGTGGTACGCGTCGGTCGTCACGCCGTACCCGGCGACCTCGGCGTACCCGGTCGCGCCGCGGGCGGCAGCGTGCTCGGCGCTCTCCAGCACCAGCAACGCCGCCCCCTCGGCGAGCACGAACCCGTTGCGACGGGTGTCGAACGGGCGGCTGGCCGCCGCCGGGTCGTCCCAGCCGCGGGCCAGCGCCCGGGCGTTGCCGAAGGTGTCGGCGAACGTCGGGAACAGCGGCGCCTCGCTGGCCCCGCAGAGCACCACGTCGGCCTCACCGGCCCGGATCAGGCGCACCGCGTCGGCGACCGCCTGCGCACCGGAGGCGCACGCGGTACCGACCGACGAGCTGTAGCCGCGGATGCCGTACCGGATGGCGATCCGCGCCGACGGCATGTTCGGCAGGATCCCGGTCAGCAGGTACGGGTTGACCGCCGCGCGGCCCCGCTCGGCCCGGGCCAGCACCTGCGTCTCCAGCGTGGCCATCCCGCCGACCCCGCCGACGACGACGCCCATCCGCTCCGGTGCGACGTCGCGGCCCACCTCCAGGCCCGCGTCGGCGAGCGCGTCGGCGGCCGTGACCAGGGCCAGCACCACGATCCGGTCGAGCACCTTGGTGTCCGGCCCGGACGACACACTCCGCGGGTCGACCTCCGGCAGCACCCCGGCGACCTCCAGCGACCCGGCGGCCGGGTGCCCCTGCGGCGGGCGGACCAGACCGGAACGGCCGGCGCACAGCGCGTCGAAGGTGGCCTCGACACCCCGACCGACCGGGGTGAACAGGCCCATCCCGGTGATCACCGCCGTCATGACGGCTCCTTCGTTCGCGACTGCGGGGCTCGCAAACCCGGCTCACTCCTCGCGCTCACGGCCACCTTCGTTCGCGACTGCGGGGCTCGCAGAACCGGCTCACTCCTCGCGCTCACAGCCACCTTCGTTCGCGACTGCGGGGCTCGCAGAACCGGCTCACTCCTCGCGCTCACGGGGCCGCCTCGCTCAGGTAGCGCTCCCGCAGGGCGACCTTGCGGACCTTGCCGGTGACGGTCACCGGGATGTCGTCGGCACGCACCGGAACCACCCGGCGCAGGGTCGCGCCCACGTCGTCCCCGAGGGCGGCCCGGACCCGCCCGGTGCGGTCCTCGGCCTCGTCCGCGCCGGCCGCCAACTCCAGCAGCACGTCGGTGACGACCGCGTCGCGTTCCTTGACGATGACCACGGTGCAGTCGGTGACGTCGGGACAGGCCGCGAGGATCCGCTCCTCCGACAGCGCGGTGTAGAAGCGCTTGCCGCCGCCGGCGTCGACCGAGTCGACCGCCCGGTCCAGGTGGTAGTACCGGCCGTCGGCGTCGGCGTACACCAGGTCGCCGGTGAGGTACCAGCCGCGCTGCCGAAACCGGTACGTGGTCACCGAGTCGTTCCAGTAGCCGCGGAACAGCGACGGCGAGTCGATGCCCAGCCAGCCGACCTCGCCGGTGGGTACCGGGTCGCCGTCCGCGTCCAGCACCGCCACCCTGGTGAACCGGTAGGGGCGGCCGATGCAGCGGCCGTAGCGGTCGGTGTCGCGGGTGTGGGTGATGTGGAACATCGAGTGGCCCATCTCGGAGGAGCCGAGCCCGTCGATGAACACCGAGCCCGGCACCCGGGTGACGCCGTCGCGGGTCACCACGTCCCGCGAGCCGACCGCAACCAGCCGCCTGATGTGCGGCTCGTGGGAGGAGTCGCCGGTGTTGAACCACAGCCGCACCGAGTCCAGGTCGTACGCGGCCAGGTCGAACCGGGCCAGCTCCGCCCAGGTGACGGAGAAGCCGAAGACGCCGTCGGGCCGCCAGCGCTGGATCGCGTCGAGCACCCGCTCCCCGCCCTGGTCGGACAGGAGGAACATCTCGGCCCGGTTGCCGAGCGCCTGGTTGACCATGAGCACGGTGGCGGTGTGCGGTGCGGGCAGCGCGTTGAGGATGCGGCTGGTGCCCTGCGCCTGCGGCATGCTCAGCAGGTGCCGCGTCGCGGCGAAGAGGCTGGCGTGCGAGTGCAGCACCGCCTTCGGCACCCCGGTGGTGCCCGAGGTGTGCGTGACGACGACCGGGTCGTCGGGATGATGCCGGTAGTGGTCGGGCACCGCGGCGGGGTCACCGGTGCCGGCCGCGGCGGGGGTGCCGAGCACCGGTACGCCGAGGTCGTGCCCGGCCAGCAGCGCGGTGTGCGCGTCGTCGGCGAGCACCCCGACGCCGCGCAGCCGGCGGATGTACTCGGCGGCGATCTCCGGACGCAGCTTGCCGTTCATCAGCGCCGGGACGGCGCCGAGCCGGGTCAGCGCCAGGTAGCTCAGCACCATGTCGGCGGCGGCGGTGGCCCAGACGGCCACCGGGTCGCGGGGGCCGATGCCGCGCTCGTGCAGCCAGGCGGCGCGGACGGCGACCCGCTCGTCGAGCTGTCCCAACGTCAGCGGCGTCTCCGCCGGGAACCCGTCCACCGCGGTGTCGAAGGTCAGGCCGGGCCCGTCCGGGTCGGCGCCGTGCGCCAGCACCCGGGCCAGCACGTTGCCCGCGCCGATCAGGTCGTCCGCGGCGAGCGCGCCGCGCAGTCCTCTCGTCCTCACGTGTCTCCTCCCCCCAGCAGCACCGCGACGGCCGACTCCGCACCGCCGCCGTCGGGTGCCTTCTCGATCAGGACCAGCAACGCCGCGTCGGCGTCACCGTCGTGCAGCAGCAGGTCGGCCTCGGCGAGCCCGGCCGCGCGCGGGTCGCCGGTCGGGGCGAGGCAGACCACCGGCCCGCCCAGCCCCCAGCGGGCGGCGACGTGCCCGGCCACGCTGTTCGGCACCGACTGGAAGAAGAACAGCGGGCCGGGGCGACCCCCGGCGGCCACCGTGGCGCGCACCCGCGCCGCGCTGGCCTCGTCGCCGGTCGCGCTGACCAGCACGACGGCGGTCCGCTCCCCGTCGGGCGCCGGCGCCCGCCCGTACGCCCGGGTCAGGCAGCGGTCCGCGACGGCCGCGACCAGCGGGTTGAACGCCGAGTGCACGAACCCCGGCAGCGGTGGCGGCGGGCCGTCGCCCGGCTCCGGCCAGGCGGCCTCGGCGCGCACGGCCGGTGCCGCCCCCGGCGTCCTCGCGCTCGCGCTCACGCGGCACCCACCAGCAGCGCGGTGTTGGCGCCGCCGAACGCGGCGTTGAGGCTGAGCGCGTACCCGGTGGTGGCCGGGCGCGGCGCGTCGCGGATCACGTCCAGTTCGCAGTCCGGGTCCGGGCCCAGCCAGCCGGCGTTGACCGGTAACTTGCCGTGCCGCAGCGCCAGCACCGTCACCACCAGCTCCAGCAGGCCGGACGCCTCCAGCGCGTGCCCGTGCAGCGCCTTGGTGGAGCTGACCGGCACCCGTGCCACCGCCGCGCCGAGCGCCGCCCGCAGGGCCGCCGCCTCCGAGGCGTCGCTGTGGACGGTGCCGGTGGCGTTGGCGTTGACGTACCCCACCGACTCCGGTGCGAGCCCGGCCCGGCGCAGCGCGGCGGTGACCGCGCGGGCCAGGCCGCGGCCGGCCGGCTCCGGCCAGGCGGCCTCGGCGCGCACGGCCGG